>DASUCS010000126.1:0-2604 GCA_036275935.1 Acidimicrobiales bacterium | reverse complement strand
AACACGGGCGGCACGTCGACGGTGTTCACGCTCGGGCCGCCCTCGGCAGAGGACTCGTTGCGCGAAGCGATCGCGTGGGGCGTGGACGACGGGGTGCTCGTCACCGATCCGGCGTTCGCGGGATCGGACACCTTGGCAACGGCTCGCGCCCTCGCAGCTGCGCTCGCGCGCGAAGGGCCGTTCGATCTCGTGCTGGTCGGCCGCAACTCGGTGGACGCCGACACCGGCCAAGTCGGTCCCGAGGTCGCGGCGCTGCTCGACCTCGCGTTCGTCACTGGCGTGAAGCGACTCGATCTGGGCGAAGGACAGCTGCGCGTTCTCTGCGAGGAAGACGACGGGCAGAGCGAGCGCGTCGTGCGTCTACCGGCGGTGGTGTCGACGGCAGAGCGGCTGTGCGAACCGGCAAAGGTGGATCCCGCGGGCCGCGCCGCGGTACCGGCCGACCGCATCCGCGTGCTGACCGCCGCGGATCTGGGTGAGGGACCGTGGGGTGAGGACGGCAGCGGCACCTACGTCGGTGAAGTCCGTGTGCTCGAGATCGAACGCGAGCGTCGGGTCCTGTCGGGCCCGCTCGAATCCCAAGTCGACGAAGCAGTGCGTCTGCTCGTGGAGCGTGGCGCGCTGACCGATGCTCGAGGCGCGAGCCCGGCAGAGGCGTCTCCTCTTGCCTCGAGAACGGAAGGGCCGGCGGTCGCGGTGATCGTGGAGCCTGATCGCGAGCGGTTGACGGGCGAGCTCGTCGCCGCGGCCAACCGTCTGGCCAACGAGATCGACGGCCACCCGGTGGTGCTCGCCACGCCGGATGCCGCCGTCGAGGAAGACGTCGCCGACGCCGTAGCGGTGTGGGTGGCCGAGCACACGCCATGGGCGATCCTCATTCCGAGCACGACCTGGGGCCGCGAGGTGGGCGGTCGGGTCGCGGCGCGGCTCGACGCGGGTCTCACCGGTGACGCCGTCGCGCTGGAGGTCAGCCGCACGGCGACGACCGGCGAGGCACGGCTGCTCGCGTGGAAGCCGGCGTTCGGAGGACGGTTGGTGGCGGCGATCTATTGCAGCTCGACGCTCCAGATGGCGACGGTGCGGCCGGGCGTGTTGGGAACGGCAGCGAGCGTCGACGCGCCGCGTGTCGAGTTGACGGTCGGTCGGCGGGGCCGCGTCGAGGTGCTGAGTCGCACTCGCGACGACGACATCGAGACCCTCGCCAACGCCGCCCGCGTCGTCTGCGTCGGCGCCGGCGTACGGCCCGAGGACTATCCGTTCGTGCAACCGCTGGTCGACGCGCTCGGCGCGGAGCTCGCCGCCACCCGCAAGGTCACCGACAAGGCGTGGATGCCGAGAGCCCGCCAGATCGGCATCACCGGTCGCACCATCGCTCCGCAGCTCTACGTCGGCATCGGCCTGTCGGGGAAGTTCAACCACACGGTCGGCATCCGCGCCGCGGGTACGGTCCTCGCCGTGAACAACGACAGCGACGCACCCATCTGGGAGCACGCCGACATCGGGATCCTCGGTGAATGGCACGAGGTGCTTCCGTTGCTGACGGCTCGGCTGGGGGAGGTCACCACGTGACGACGTGGCTCAACGGGCTCGAGTGGCTCGCCGTTCTGCGCATCGGGCTCGGCCTGTGGTGGCTCGAGAGTTGGCGGCACAAGGACAAGAAGGGGTGGTTCGAGCGGGGGACCGGCATCGCGTGGGCGCAGTCCGTGGCCGACAAGCACAAGTGGGCCTTCGTGCGCACCGGCTTCAACAAGGTCGTGGCACCGCGGCCAAAGCAGATGGCCTACATCGTCGTGTTCAGCGAGCTCGCGATCGGGCTCGGCCTCGCACTCGGCTTCCTCACGCCGATCGCCGCGATCGGAGGCCTGCTGCTCAACGCGATGTACCTCGTCATGATGATCGACGACTGGGCCGAGCAGGGTCAGAACTCGATGATGATCCTGATCTCAGTGGTCGTTCTCGGAACGCACGCGTGGCAGCACTGGTCGATCGACAACGCGCTCGGCCTCTTCGTGTGACCTGGGACTAGTTCATCTAGCTGGAAAAAAAGGACGAATACCCCAACCGCGGGCGCGTATGACTACACCGATCGCGTGATCTTTCAGAAGCACCTCAAGATCAGCGACGCAGGCGACGACTGTGTCTCCATGATCACCTTGTACACCTTCGTTCAGTCCTGGCTGGATGCACGCCGTGATGATGACCGTGGCGCCTCGCTCGTTGAGTACGCGCTGCTCGTCGCTCTCATCGCGGTCGTGTGCATCGCAGCGATCTCCCTCCTCGGCGGCGCGGCGTCGGACAAGTTCAGCACCGTTTCCAACTCGCTCAGCAACTGATCCATTCGTCAGTCGACGAGCCGCCGCAAGGCGGCTCGGTCGAGCTTGTCCATGGATGTGATGGGAAGTGCGTCGACGACGCACATCGCTTCCGGGAGCTTGTAGCCGGCGACTCGTTCGCCGGCGAACGCTCGCAGGTCGTCGAGCGACGGCGGTCCGCCGCCGTCGCGAGCGACCACGACGGCGACACCGATCTCACCCATGACCGCGTCGGGCCGGGGGGCCACTGCGACCGCCGCGATGCGAGGATGCTCGACGAGCACCGCCTCGA
>DASUCS010000125.1:0-9712 GCA_036275935.1 Acidimicrobiales bacterium | reverse complement strand
GGCGATCTCCAGCAGTTCGACGTCGGGGAGCTCGAGGGAACGTACGACGTGCTGCTGTTCGGCGACACCCTCGAGCACCTGGCCGACCCGGTCGCGGTGTTGCGACGGCTGTCGACGCATCTTGCTGATGACGGCACGTTGATCGTGAGCGTGCCGAACGTCGCCAACTGGGCCATCCGTTTGCTGCTGCTCGCCGGGCGATTCCGGTACACGGACCGCGGGATCCTCGACCGCACGCACCTGCGCTTCTACACGCGCCGCACGCTGGTCGAGATGCTCGAGTCGGCCGGGTTTCGCGTGCAGTCGGTCGTCGGGACGATCCCGGTGCCCGGCGTGCGGTCGGCGCGCGTCGCCCGCCTGGCGCATCGGGTGGGCAACCTGCGCGCGTCGTTCTTCGCCTACAGCTTCGTCGTCACTGCGAGGCGGGCCTGACCAGCGCGGGGAGCAGCTCCGCGATCGAGCCGCGCAGCACCGCGTCGGCGATGTCGTCCATCTCCGTGGGCTCGGCGTTGATGATGACGATGCGCGCGCCGGAACGCTTCGCGATCGGAACGACGTTCGCAGCGGGATAGACAGCGAGCGTGCTGCCGACAGCGAGGAGCATGTCGCAATTGCGTGCGGCCCAATCGGCGCGGATGAGGTCTTCCTCGACGAGGTTCTGACCGAACGAGATCGTCGCCGACTTCAAGATCCCACCACAGGTGCGACACGGCGGATCTTCTTCACCGGCGCGGACGCGGGCGAGTGCGCGTTCCATCGGTGCGCGTTCGTCGCACTGCATGCACATGACTTCACGCGTGTTGCCGTGCACCTCGATCAACAGGTCCGGATCGGTGCCGGCCTTGAGGTGCAGTCCGTCCACGTTCTGCGTGATGAGCGCGACGAGCTTCCCGAGACGTTCGAGCTCGACGAGCGCGTGGTGGCCGACGTTGGGCGCCGCCTCCCACATCGGTGATTCGGCCCGGTTGCGCCACGCCATCTTCCGCACGTCGGGGTCGCTCATGTAGTGCGAGAGCGTCGCGGTCTTCTCGGCGGCGGGGTTCTTGGTCCACACACCGTTCGGTCCACGGAAGTCGCGGATGCCGCTGTCCGTCGAGATGCCGGCGCCGGTCAGCACGGTGACGCGTCCCGCGCCGTCCAGCCATTCTCGGGCTTGACGGAAAGCATGAGATTCATCGAAACTCATCAACGTTCTTCTTCCCCCTCCAATTGCGCTCTTCGCTCCTTGGAGGCATCCGATGCTTGTCGCCGTCCACGAGACCCCTCAAACCCTGACCGTGCGGCCCTGGCCCGACTCGGTGCTGGATCAGGTGGGGCACGACCCTCGCTCGCCGTACGTCGAACGATTCTGGCTCGGGGTCTTGGGCCCGAGCTCGGTCGTGTTCCTCAGGAAACTGGCCGCGGAGCTCGAAGCCAACCCCGCGGGGTTCGAGCTGCCGCTGGCCGAGACGGCCCGCACCCTCGGCCTGGGGATGCGGGGCGGACGCAACTCACCGTTCCTGCGCACGATCAACCGGTGCGCCCAGTTCCGCATGGTCCACCTCGACGAGAGCGACCACGTGTTGTTGGCGCGGCGCAAGCTCCCCCCGTTGACGCGAGGACAGGTGACGCGACTGCCCGAGCCGTTGCAGCTCGAGCACCGCGACTGGCAGCACGACCCGACGCAGGACGACGCGCGCATGAAGGTGCGAGCGCGTCGGCTCGCGCTCAGCCTGCTCGAGCTCGGCGAGGACGTCGAAGGCGCGGAACGGCAGCTCCATCGTTGGCGGTTCAACCCACTCGTCGCCCGCGACGCGACCGCGTGGGCGTGGCGCCGTCACTCCGAAGCGAACGCCGCCGCCGAAGCCTGGACCCCGGACGACGCCGCCTGATCTTTGGTTTGTCCGGTTCTTTCTCGCGCTGTGCGCGAGTTATTACCGCACAAACACCGGAATTCGTCAGGGCTTCTTGAACGTGCGGAGGAGTTCGAGGAGGGTGCGGACGCCGAAGCCGGTGCCGCCCGCGCTGAACTCCGCGTCGTCCCGGTCGGACCAGCTGGGTCCGGCGATGTCGAGGTGAGCCCACGGCTGACCCTCGGGCACGAACTCCTTGAGGAACAACGCCGCGACGATCGTTCCCGCGCTGCGCGTCCCGACGTTCTTCAGGTCCGCGATCGGTGAGTCGAGGTCGCGCCGGTACTCGGCCCACAGTGGCAGCGGCCAGATGGGCTCGCCACTGCTGTCGCCTGCCGCGCGCACCTGCTCCACCCAACCGTCGTGGTTGCCGAGGACGGCGGCGACCTTCGAACCGAGTGCAACCACCTGCGCACCCGTGAGCGTGGCGAGATCCACGATGGCGGCGGGGTTCTCCTTGCTGGCCGCGATCAAGCCGTCGGCCAGGATCAACCGGCCCTCGGCGTCCGTGTTCATCACCTCGACGGTCGTGCCGTTCTTGTAACGGATCACGTCACCCACTCGCTGCGCGTCGCCGCCCAGCATGTTGTCGGTGAGTGGGAGGAACGCACGCACACGCACTTTCACTCCGACGTCACGTGCGGCAGAGAGCGCCCCGACGATCGCCGCCGCGCCGCCCATGTCGCTCTTCATGCTCGCCATGCCGTCCGTCGGCTTGATCGACAGACCGCCCGAGTCGAACGTGATGCCCTTGCCGACCAGCGCGACCGTCGCGCGCGCGTTGCCCGACGGCTCGTACGTCAGCTCGACGAAGCGGGCCGGATGCTCCGAGCCGCGGTTCACCGCGAGCAGACCCTCGTACCCCGCCTTCTTGATCGCGTTCTCCTCCAGCACCTTCACCTTGAGGCCGGCCTTCTTGGCGACCTCCGTGATCGCATCGGCCAGCACCGGGGGCGTGAGCTCACCGCCGGGTTCATTGACGAGGTCACGGGCGACGCCGACGGCTTCCGCGATTCGAGCGCCGCGCTGCACCGCGGTCTTTGCGCTCGCCGCCGTCGTACCGACGAACGCGACCGATTCGATGCGATTCGGCTTGGGCTTCGACCGGTACTTCGCGAACTGGTACGTGCCGAGGGCGAAGCCTTCCGCAACGGCCTGCGTCGCCGGCAAGGTCGTTGCCACCCGCGCGCAACGCGACGCGACCCGCGCCGCGATCGCGGCGGCGCTGCGTCCACCGTCGCCGTTGTCGCCCAGGCCGACGAGCAGGCGTCCCGGAAGGAGCAGGGACTGACCCGGCTTGCCCTCGAACCCGGCCGCCGCCACCGTCGCATCCTTCGGAACATCCGCGGGACCCACGCCCTCGACCACGAGGTCGACGTCGTCGGGCAGCGTCCGCGTGAACTCGAACTCCATCAGTCGTGCCTTTCTCTGGCAGGTAGCGACTCGCCCTCTTGCCAGCGGGCCATGGTCCACAGCAAGTCGGAGAGCCGGTTGAGGTAGTGAACGGCGCGCGAGTCGGGCGCAGCGGCGGCAAGTGACTGCCGCTCGGCCCGGCGCACGACCGTGCGAGCCACGTCGAGCTGCGCCGCCACCCGGTTCTCACCGGGGACGACGAATTCCGTCGGCGGATCGAAGCGGGCCGACAGATCGTCGATGGTGCGTTCGAGACGCTCGACCATCTCGTCGGTCACGAGGCTCGCTCCCGCGACCAGCTTGTGGCGGTTCGCAGGGTCCGTGGCCAGTTCGGCCATCAACACCCAGAGGTCGCGCTCGATGGTGACGAGCAGCTCGTCCAGCTCGCTCCCGCGCGGACACTCGGCCCGGGCGACACCCAGCACGGCCTGCGCCTCGTCGACCTCGCCGTACGCGGCAGGAGCCGGATCGTCCTTGCGGACCCGCCCTCCATAGAGCAACCCGGTGGTGCCGTCGTCGCCCTTCCGCGTGTAAATGCGCATTCGGGGTCGCAGCGTAGGCCCCGTATCCTGGACAGATGTCACCGCGGCCCTCGTACCTGGATGCAGTGCGCGACCGCGTCGTCATCTATGACGGCGCATTCGGCACGTACATGCAGCAGCAGGGCCTCACCGCCGACGACTTCGGCGGACCGGCGCTCGAGGGCTGCAACGAGATGCTCGTCCTCACTCGACCGGACCTGATCGCGCAGATGCACGAGGCGTTCTTCCAGGTCGGCGTCGACGTGGTCGAGACCGCGACCTTCGGCGCCTTCGCCATCCCGCTCGGCGAGTACGACATCGCCGACAAGACGTACGAGATCAACCGTCGCGCCACTGAGATCGCACGCGAGGTCGCCGACGGCCACGGCGGGTACGTCGCCGGCTCGATCGGGCCGGGCACGAAGTTCGCCTCGCTCGGCCAGATCCGCTTCGCCGAGCTGCGGGACGCGTACGAGGAGCAGTCGAAGGGGTTGCTCGACGGCGGCGCCGACCTGTTGCTGGTCGAGACGCAGTTCGATCTCCTCGGCATGAAGGCGGGCGTGATCGGCGCGCGACGGGCGATGGCGGCGACCGGCCGAACGGTCCCGCTGCAGTTGCAGGTCACGATCGAGCTGACCGGACGCATGCTGCCCGGCACCGAGATCGCCGCGGCGTTGTGCGTGATGGATTCGATGCGCGCCGACGTCGTCGGGCTCAACTGCGCGACGGGCCCGTCCGAGATGGCCGAGCACCTTCGCCACCTCTCGCAGCATTCGCGGGCACCGATCTCGTGCATCCCCAACGCCGGCCTCCCTTCGGTGGTGGACGGGCACATGCACTACGACCTCACGCCCGAGCAACTCGCAGACTTCCACCACCGATTCGTCACTGAGCTCGGTGTCACCGTCATCGGCGGTTGTTGCGGTACGACGCCAGAACATCTCGCCGCGGTCGTGGAGAAGTGTCGTGACGCGACGCCGGCCCGACGCGAGCCGGTGCACGAACCCGGCGCCGCGTCGATCTACTCCTTCACGCCGTTCGACCAGGACATCACCTACTTGACGATCGGCGAGCGGACGAACGCCAACGGATCGAAGAAGTTCCGGGAGGCGATGCTCGAAGCCGACTGGGACACCTGCGTGCAGATGGCACGCGAGCAGGAGAAGGAAGGCGCGCACGTCCTCGACGTGTGCGTCGACTACGTCGGACGCGACGGCGCCGTCGACATGGACGAGATCGCGTCGCGCTTCGCGACCCAGGCGACCGTGCCGCTGGTGCTCGACTCCACCGAGTCTCCGGTCTTGGAGGCCGGACTGCAGTGGCTCGGCGGCCGGGCGATCCTGAACTCGGCGAACCTCGAGGACGGCGAAGGCGAGGGCACGCGCTTCGATCGCGTACTGAAGCTCGCCCGCGAGTACGGCGCGGCCGTCATCTGTTTGTTGATCGACGAGCAGGGACAGGCACGCGACGTCGAATGGAAGCTGCGGGTCGCTCGTCGCATCCACGACCTCGCGGTGAATCAGTACGGGCTGGAGCCGGGCGACCTGATCTTCGACGCGTTGACCTTCCCCTTGTCGACCGGCGACGAGGACCTGCGCGGTGACGCGATGGCCACTATCGAGGCGATCCGGCGCATCAAGTCCGAGCTGCCCGGCGTGCACACGGTGCTCGGCCTGTCGAACGTGTCGTTTGGCCTCAAGCCCGCGGCACGTCACGTGTTGAACTCCGTCTTCTTGCACGAGTGTCGGGAGGCCGGGCTCGACTCGGCGATCGTGCACGCGGCGCGGATCATGCCGCTGAACCGCATCCCCGACGAACAGACGCAGGTCTGCCTCGACCTCATCTACGACCGCCGCGATCCGGCGACCGGCTACGACCCGCTCCAGAAGCTGCTCGAGCTGTTCGAGGACGTCGAGACCACGGCGACGGTGAAGGAAGACCGCTCCGATTGGCCGGTCGAGCGGCGCCTGTCGCAGCGCATCATCGACGGTGACCGCGACGGGTTGACGAACGATCTCGACGAGGCGTTGAGCGGCGGGATGCCAGCGCTCGACATCATCAACGACGTGCTGCTCGAGGGCATGAAGGTCGTCGGCGAGCTGTTCGGTTCCGGCCAGATGCAGCTGCCGTTCGTGCTGCAGTCGGCCGAGACGATGAAGACGGCGGTCGCGTATCTCGAGCCGCACATGGACAAGGTCGAGGGCGGCTCGGGCAAGGGGTCGATCGTGCTCGCCACCGTGAAGGGCGACGTACACGACATCGGCAAGAACCTCGTCGACATCATCCTCACGAACAACGGCTACGAGGTGCACAACCTCGGCATCAAAGTGTCCGTTACAGAGATGATCGACAAGGCGCTCGAGGTGAAGGCCGACGCCATCGGCATGAGCGGGCTGCTCGTGAAGTCCACCTTGATCATGCGCGACAACTTGGAAGAGCTGAACGCTCGCGGGCTCGCCGAGATACCGGTCTTGCTCGGTGGCGCGGCACTGACTCGGTCCTACGTCGAGCGAGACCTACGCGACGTCTACGAAGGCCGACTGTTCTACGGCAAGGACGCGTTCGAGGGTCTGCACGTCATGGACCGACTGGCGGCCGTGCGACGCGGTGCGCACGAGGACGATCCTGACTGGGGTCGCGTGCCGTCGGAGTCGCGGGTGCCGGCGCGCGCGTCCGTGGGAATCGCCACCGCGCCCGACAAGGTCGACGTGCCCGCACGTTCGCCCGAAGTCGAAGAGGACAACGAGATCTTCGTGCCGCCGTTCACCGGCTCCCGCGTGGTGAAGGGAATCGCGATCGACGAGATCGCGGCGTACGTGAACGAGACCGCGCTCTTCCGCAACCAGTGGGGCTACCGACCCGAGAACGGCGAGGACGACGATGCGTTCAAGTCCCGCATCCGTCCGGTGCTGCGCGACGAGCTCGCGAAGGCGAAGGCGTCGGACCTGCTGCAACCCGCCGTCGTGTACGGCTTCTTCCCGGCGTCAGGCGACGGCAACGACCTCGTGATCTGGGCCGACGAGTCACGCGACAACGAGGTCACGCGGTTCACGTTTCCGCGTCAATCCAAGTCGCCGTTCCTGTGCATCGCCGACTTCGTGCGGCCGATCGAGGCGAACGAGGTGGACTACGTCGGGTTCCACATCGTGACGATGGGCCCGGCCGTGTCGGAGGCGACCGCGAAGCTGTTCGCCGACGACCGGTACCAGGAGTACCTGCACCTGCACGGGCTCGGGGTCGAGATGGCCGAGGCGCTGGCCGAGTACTGGCACCGTCGAGTTCGCGAGGAGTGGGGGTTCGCCGGCGAGGACGGCCCGTCGCTCGCGGGTCTGTTCCGTCAGCAGTACCGCGGCGGCCGCTACTCGTGGGGTTATCCCGCGTGCCCCGACCTCGAGGACAACACGAAGGTGCTCGCGCTGCTCCAGGGTGAGCGCATCGGCCTCGAGTGCTCCGAGGACACCGGCTTCCAGTACCAACCCGAGCAGACCACCTCGGCGATCATCCTCCACCACCCCAAGGCCAAGTACTTCGTCGCCCGCTGACCCCGAACTCGACGCAATAGGCATCGCTGGCCGATGCCTATTGCGTCGAGAATCATCCGATCGGGATCTCTTGTTGGAGGGTGGCGGTGGGCTCCCAGAGGTCGCCGAGGTCCTCGACTCGCTGGAGAACGTCGGGGGCCTGGAAGGACAGGGGTGCGCCGTTGGCCGCGGCATCCACCTCGTCCCACGTCACCGGGGTCGACGCCGTCGGCGCGGGGCGGGCGCGCAGCGAGTAGGCGCAGATCGTGGTCTTGTGACGCGAGTTCTGGCTCCAGTCGATGAACACCTTGCCCTTGCGCAGCTCCTTGCGCATGTTGGACAGCACGCGGTCATCGTGGTGCTTCTCCATCGCCTGCGCGACCGACTGCGCGAAGTTGCTCGCCTGTTCGTGCGTGAGCGGCTGACCGTTGACGGGCACGTACACCTGCAGACCCTTCGACCCTGACGTCTTGGCGAAGCACTCGAGGTCGAAGCTCTCGAACAGATCGTGCAACCACAGGCCGACTTCCGCGCAGTCCTGGATGTTCGCGGGTTCGCCGGGATCGAGATCGAACACCACCATGCACGGCGTCTCGATGTCGCCGCATCGCGCCATCGGCGCGTGCAGCTCGAGCGCCGCGAGGTTCGCGGCCCACACGACCGACGGCAGATCCGCCAAGCGGCAGTAGTCGATCGCGCCGCCGCGGTCACCTGGCCCGGGACAGACGCCGACCCACTCGGGACGGTGCGAGGGGCACCGCTTCTCGAAGAACGACTTGTCGTCGACCCCGTTCGGGAACCGCCGCATCGTGATGCCGCGGTCGCCGAGATGTGTGAGCAGCGTCGGCGCGATGCGCGCGTAGTAGTCGATGACCTCGCCCTTGGTGAACCCAGTCTCGGGATACAGGACCTTCTCGAGGTTCGAGAGCTTCAGTTGGCGCCCGTCGATGGTGACGAGGCTGTCGGTCACGACTGCCTACGCCGACTTCCTCTTGCGGGGTGCGGCCTTCTTGGCTGCCGGCTTCTTCGCAGGTCCAGCGGCCTCGCCGTCAGCCGGCTTCTCGTCGGCGGGCCGTCCTGTCGGGTGGCGCTTTCGCGTCTCCTTTGCCGCGGCGACGCTGGCTTCGAGAGCGGCCATGAGGTCGACGACCTTGTCCGCGCTGACGGGTTCGGGAGCGGCGACGAGCTCGGTCTCGCCGGCGGCCTTGCGCTCGATGAGCTCGAGCACACGGTTGCGGTACGTGTCCTCGAACTTCGACGGTTCGAAGTCGGTGGAGAGCGAGGCGATGAGCTGCTCGGCCATGGCCAGCTCCCGATCGTTGACGTCCACCTTCTCCACGCTGTCGAGCTCGGAGATGTCGTCCGTGCCGTTGACCTCGTCGGCGTAGACCATCGTCGACAACAGGAGCTTGCCGTCCTTCGGACGGATCGCCGCGAGGTACTGCTTCGTGCGCATCACGAACCGAGCGATGCCGACCTTGTGCGACCGTTCCATCGCCTCGGCCAGCAGCGCGTACGGCTTCACCGTCGCCTTGTCCGGAGCGAGGTAGTACGCCGAGTCGTAGAAGATCGGATCGATCTCGGACAGATCGACGAACTCCTCGATGTCGATCGTGCGCACCGCCTCCGGGTCGAGGGCAGCGAGCTCGTCGTCGTTGATCAGGACGTACTCGCCGGACGGGAGCTCGTAGCCCTTGACGATGTCCTCGTTCGAGACCTCGCGGCCGTCTGCGCCCGACACCTTCTGGTAGCGGATGCGAGCGCCCGTCTTCGAGTCGATCTGATTGAACGAGACGGACTTGCGCGACACAGCGTTGAACAGCTTCACCGGGATGTTGACCAGCCCGAAGCTGATCGACCCACTCCATATGGCTCTGGGCATGGGGACAAGTCTGCCCGTTCGTTGACTCCTTGAACAGTGGCAACACGCACAACAGGACAGGCGAGCAGGCCCTGACCATTGACGCGAATGACCTGATGAGGCGATAGACGCAGCGCTGTCATGTCCGTAGGGTGCCGGTGTGCGCCACGACGCGGCGCACCGGGCGGGCCATCGGAACGGTGACCCACGGGACGCAGGCGGGGGGCCTTCATGCGTATCCGTATCGTGGGTGTAGCGGCGTTGCTGCTGACGCTGGTCATCGGAATCCCACACGCATCAGCGGACGATCCGCCGCCGACGACGAGGACAATCACCGTTCACGTGACGGTCAATGGCGTGGTCGAGCCCGGCGCCGGCATCGTCGCGTTTCCCACGTCCGTGCCGCCGAATCAACGGAACGGCTCGAACGGCTTCTACGCAGAGATGACGTCGCTCAGCGATGCGACGATCACCCTGAACACCACGGACGACTACATCGTCTAT
>DASUCS010000124.1:0-3576 GCA_036275935.1 Acidimicrobiales bacterium | reverse complement strand
GACGTCGAGCTGGGCGGCCTCGGCAACGACGTCGACGGATTGGTGGGCGACATGGAGGCCCTTCGACAGGGGCTCGAAGAAGCGGACCAAGCGGCGCCAGGCGTCGCGTGACCGATACGACCACCGAGACCTCGCGTCCCGGACTCCTGAAGTCCTCGGCGATCGTCGGGGTCGGGACCGCGCTCAGCCGCATCACGGGGCTGTTGCGCACCGTCGTCCTGGCGTACGCGCTGGGCAAGTTGGTGCTCGCCGACAGCTACAACCTGGCGAACACCACTCCCAACATCGTCTACGACCTGATCCTCGGCGGCGTGCTGTCGGCGACGCTCGTGCCGGTCTTCGTCGACCGGTTCGAGAAGGACGACGAGGACGGCGTGAACGCGGTCGTCACGGTCGTGAGCAGCGTGCTCGCCGCGCTCACCGTCGTGGCGATCGTCGCCGCGCCACTGATCTTCAAGGCGTACACATGGGCGGCTGACAAGGATGCAGCCGAGCTCGAACGCGCCGGCGTCCCGCTGCTACGGCTGTTCCTGCCCCAGATCGCGTTCTACGGACTGACGGCGCTCGGCACCGCCATCCTCAACGCTCGCCGCCGCTTCGCCGCACCCGCATTCGTTCCGGTGCTCAACAACATCCTCGTCATCGGCGTGCTGCTCTGGTTCGCCCAGGACGCCGGCGCGGCTCGTTCCCTCGTCGACTCCGTCGCGGATCACCCGGGGCGACTGTGGTTGTTGGGCGCAGGTACCACCGGCGGCATCGTCCTCATGACGATCGCGTTGTGGCCGTCGCTCCGCAGCTCCGGTTGGCGGTACCGCTGGCGCTGGCGACCACGTGACGCGGCGGTGAAGGAAATCGTCGCGTTGTCCGGGTGGACGCTGGGCTACGTCATCGCCAACCAGATCGCACTGACGATCGTGCTCGCACTCGCGGCCGGCCAAGGCGAAGGACAAGCGACCGCGTACCTGTACGCGTTCCAGTTCTTCCAGTTGCCCTACGGGTTGTTCACCGTGTCGCTCATGACGACCGTGACGCCCGAGCTGGCGTCCGCGGTGAGCAGCAACAACATGGCCGCCTTCCGCGATCAGCTCTCGTATGGCATCCGCTTGATGACACTCGTGATCCTGCCGTCGTCGATCGGGATGATCGTCGTCGCCCGTCCGCTGATCGTGGGTCTCTTCGTGCACGGGTCGTACACGACGAGCGACGCCGTGCTCACCGCCGATGTGCTCGCCAACTTCGCAGTCGGCCTACTCGGCTTCTCCCTGTACCTGTTCGTGCTCCGCGGCTTCTACGCACTGCACGACACGCGCACACCGTTCCTGCTCAACCTCGTCGAGAACGGGCTCAATGTCGTGCTCGCGTTCGTGCTGGTCGGCCGCTGGGGTTCCCAGGGCCTCGCGTTCTCGTACTCGATCGCCTACATGGTCGCGGCGGTGGTGGCGTTCGCCGCACTGCGACGCCGCGTCGGACCGATCGGCGGCCGGGGCATCGCCCGGTCCACCGGACGCGTCGCCGTCGCCACCGCGGCGATGGGCGGCGTTGCGTGGCTCGCCGTCCACGCCGTCGGCGAGCCGACCGGCTCGGGCGCGATCGTGCGACTGCTGGCGGGTGTGCTCGCGGGTCTGGTGGTCTATGGAGCGGCCGTGCTCTTCCTCAAGGTCGACGAGGTCGACTCGCTGCGAAAACGTCTCCGCCGCACCTAGGCTCACGCCCATGTTCAAGGTCTTGCGGCGGTGGTGGAAGTACATGACGGCGAAGCTGTCGGGCTCGTTCAACGAGCGGGCGGACCCGAAGGTGCAGCTCGAGCAGGCGATCATGGAGGCGCAGGAGCAGCATCGGCGGTTGCGCGAGCAGGCGGCCAACGTCATCGCCAACCAGAAGCAGACCGAGATGCGGCTCAATCGCGCGATGGAAGAGCTGGAGAAGGTCAACACCAACGCGCGCCAAGCGGTGTTGATGGCCGACGAGGCCACCAAGTCCGGGGACGCCGCGAAGGCGACGGAGTACACCTCGGCCGCCGAGTCGTTCGCCAACCGCCTGATCCAGCTCGAGTCCGAGGTCGAGAACCTCAAAGCCCTGAGCCTCCAGGCCGCCCAGGCGTCCGATCAGGCCAAGGCCGCCGTGCAGCAGAACTCGTCCGCGCTGCAACAGAAGCTCTCCGAACGCCAGAAGCTCCTGGGTCAGCTCGACCAGGCGAAGATGCAGGAGCAGATGAACACGGCGATGACGTCCCTCTCCGAGACCGTCGGCGAGGACGTACCAACCCTCGAAGAGGTGCGGGACAAGATCGAGGCCCGGTACGCCAAGGCCAAGGGCATGTCCGAGCTCACCGGCAGCTCGGTCGAGGCCCGGATGCTCGAGGTCGAGCAAGCGTCGATGAATGCCCAGGCGCAGACCCGCCTCGCCGAGATCCGAGCCCAGCTCGGTCTCGCGCCGGCGGCGACGCAGCCCGCTGGCGAAGTGGCTGCTCAGGCCGGAGAAACGGCGCCCGCAGCAGAGCCGGCCGCCGAACCGGGACCCTCAAGTACTAGTTAAATCCAGTCAATCCTGTAACGGCGGCGTGGGCGCTGGTCGATGCCCCTCGCATGAAGAAACAACTGGCCATCGTCATCGCGTGTGCGACGGTGCTGTTGATGGGCGGCGCGGCCTTTGCGGTCGCGGGTTCGCCCTTCACCGCTCCCACCACAGGCTCCACGCAGTCCACGGACAGCTCTTCCACCGGTACGAGCACGGACACGTCCTCGGACACGAAGTCTGACGACACGGAGTCGTCAGCTGACTCGACCGACAACAGCTCGTCGTCGACTGACTCGTCGAGCTCGTCCGCTCCCGATTCGTCGAGCAGCTCGTCGTCGGAGCATCCGGACAACCACGGTGCCGACGTGTCGTCTGCCGCCCACGACTGCCCGACGACCGGCGACCAGAACCACGGCGAGTGCGTCAGTGCAGTCGCCCGGGACAACAGCGGTTCGTCGAACCAGGACAGCACCGAGTCGAGCGACAGCTCCGAGTCACACGACAGCAGCGACTCAAGCGACAGCGAGTCCAGCGACACCGAGTCGAGCTCGACCGATCACGGCAATCCGACCGACCACGGCCGGACCGACGGCGAGTCCCACTCGGGCACCCACAGCGACGACGCCAGCGACGGAAGCTGACGCCCAGCTGACCGAGATCGGATCGTCCGGTCAAGAATGGGGGCGTGACCGCCGATAGTCGGCCGTGCCCCGGCCGGCGCCGATGACGATCGGACCAGACTTCGCCGCGGTACTCGCCGCGGCGAAGTCTGGCGACACCGATGCGATCACCGTGCTGTACCGCACATTGAATCCCGCGTTGCTGCGCTACTACCGAGCGAATGCCGCCCGAGTCGCCGAGGACCTCGCGCAAGAGGTGTGGCTCAGTGCGGCGCCTCGGCTGAATTCGTTCGAAGGTGACGAACAGCAGTTGAAAGCGTGGTTCTTCACCGTCGCCCGGCGGCGGTTGGTCGACCATTGGCGAGCCACCGGCCGGCGCGTCAACGAGATCCACGACGAGATCGAGCCGGCAGCGGACGACGACCCGTCCGCCCGGCTC
>DASUCS010000123.1:0-23549 GCA_036275935.1 Acidimicrobiales bacterium | reverse complement strand
CACCTTCTGACCGGTGAGCAGCCAGCCGTCGTCGGTGGTGACGGCTCGCGTGGCGAGTGACGCGAGGTCGCTCCCCGCACCCGGCTCGCTGAACAGCTGGCACCACAGCTCGCTGGCATCGAGGATCCGCGGCAGCCAGCGCGTCTTCTGCTCGTCCGAGCCGTGCGCGAGCAACGTGGGGCCGGCGAGGTTGATGCCGACCCGGTTCACGGGCTGCGGCGCGCGGCTGCGGGCGTACTCGATGTTGTAGAGCGCGACCTGCACGGGCGTCGCGCTGCGGCCGCCGTACTCGGACGGCCAGTGGATGCCGACCCAACGATCGGCCGCGAGCTTCGCCTGCCAGCGTCGGTTCCATTCCAGATCGTCCGTCGCGGCGTTCGGTTCGAGGTTCGCCTTCAGCCAGTCACGGATCTCGGCCGCGAACGCCCGCTCCTCGTCGCTGAACGAGAGGTCCATCAGAGATCCCAGAAACGGCCGCGCCCGGCGCGCTCGAGCGCCGCGTGCAACGCCGCTTCGTCGTCGCTGCTGAACTCGCGGTACGAGTCCGCGCCGCGATCACGAATCCACAGCGTGTCGTCACCGCACAGGTCGCGGCGGTACTTCTGCCGTACGAGCGTGCGCTTGACGATCTTGTTGGTGCCGGTGGTCGGGAACTCCGTGACGACGCGCACGTAGCGCGGCCGCCACTTCGGTCCGACGTCGGGAAGATCGTCGATGAAGCGTGCGAACGCGTCGGGATCGAAGGACGCACCGGCCCTGAGCTGAAGACCGACCATGATCTGGTCGCCGGCGTGCTCGTCGGGTACGCCGTACACGGCGGCCAGCACGACATCGGGATGGCGGCCGATCGCAGCCTCGATCGGCCCGGCGGGGAAGTTCTCGCCGTCGACCCGGAGCCAGTCCGCAGTGCGGCCCGCGAAGTAGAGGAACCCGTCGTCGTCGACGTAGCCGAGGTCGCCCGACCAGTACCAGCCGCCACGAAGGGTCGACGACGTCGCCTCGTCGTTGTTGTAGTAGCCCTCGAAGGGTCCGGCGCCCGCGGTGTTGACGATCTCCCCGACGCACTCGTCGGCATTGAGCAGCGAGCCGTCGGGTGCCAGCTTCGCTCGGGGCAGTTCGTTGCCGTCCGGGTCGACGACCTTCACCGTCTCGGTGACCTTTCCGACGGAACCCTGCTTCACGCCGTCCTCGCGGTTGACCGCGATGCCGCCCTCGGTCGCACCGAACGCGTCGATGACTTCGACACCGAAGCGCCGGCTGAAGGTCTCGACGACCTCGGGCGAACCTTCGTTGCCGAACGCGACGCGCAAGGTGTTGTCGGCGTCGTCGGCCTTCTCGGGTGTGGCGACGAGGTACGAGAGGGGCTTGCCGGTGTAGTTGAAGTACGTGCTGCCGTAGCGCCGGATGTCGTCCAACCAACCAGATGCCGTGAACTTGCGCGCCAGCCCCACGGACGCACCGACGGCGATGGACGGCGCCCAGCCCACCATCAGCGCGTTGGAGTGGAACAGCGGCATGCAGATGTAGCCGGTGTCGTCAGGGCCGAGCTCCATGATGATCGCCATCCGGGCACCGGTCTGCAGCAGGCGTCGTTGCGTGCAGATCACCGCCTTTGGCGCGGACGACGTACCGGACGTGAAGATCAGTGCCCACCGCGAGTTGACGTCGGGTTCGACGCCGGCGTCGTCGCTCGATTGCGCGTCGAGCGCGGCGTGCAGATCGTCTTCGACGACCAGCATCGGCGGCAGCTTGTCGGAGATCGTTGCGAGCAGTGGCAGATGACGCTGTTCGGTGATCAGCAAGCCGCAATGAGTGTGCTCGATGTCGCGCCAGAGATGCTCGTCGCGGCGCGTGTGATTCAGACCGACGATGACCGAGCGGCTGAGGGCCGCCCCGCCGAGCGCGAACAAGTACTCGGGGATGTTGTCGAGGAGCACGCCGACGTGCAGCACGCCGTCAGGCGTGCTCGGTGGCTGCGCGAGGAACAGGTTGGCCCAACGGGTCGACTCGGCAAGGAACTCGGAGTGGGTGATGACGCGGTCCTCGAACCGCACTGCCGGCCGGTCGGCGATCGCCGGATCTGTTCCGTTGCGCCGCAGCAACGCTGCCCCGTTCGCGGCCGGCAGCGCCGCGGTGCCGGGCGCGGGGATCGAGCGAGCGGCCATCGGTCGAGCACGGTACCTGACACGAGTGTCAGCTCCGATATCGTCCCTTCGTGCCCAAGGCGCAGCCGGCGGCGACGAAGAAGAAGGCGCCATCTCGCGTCGGCTCCCCCGCCAGCGGGCGTGAGCTGCGAGCGCGCGGGCAGCGCACCGTACGCAAGTTGCTCGATGCCGGGATCGAGGTGTTCGGCACCAAGGGCTACTTCCCCGCGCGCGTCGACGACATCGTGAAGGTCGCCAAGACCTCGCATGTGACCTTCTACCTGTACTTCGCCAACAAGGAAGACCTCTTCCGCGCGCTGGTGCTCGACGTCAGCGAGGAGATCGGTGAGTTGGTGGACTCGCTCGGCCCGCTCACTCCTGACGCGGACGGCTTCGCGATGTTGCGCGACTGGCTCGGCCGATTCGCCGAGCTGCACCAGCACTACGGGCCGGTCATCAAGGCATGGACGGAGGCGGAGATCGACACGAGCGAGTTCGGTCGCATGGGGGCGAGCGTGCTCGGCGACTTCGTGATCAAGCTCGGCCAGCGCATCGCCACGTCGTCCGCAGTCGTCGCGGACCCACAGCTCGCCGCGCTCGCGTTGGTGGCGATGATCGAACGCTCGAACTACTACGCGATCTCAGGCCAGATCGGGAACGGCACGGGCGACGTGTCCGACACCCTCGCCGAGATCGCGTTGGCCGCACTGTTCGGCGCCGACCACTCGTGACGCCAGGTTGGCTGCTCGACGAGCTTGCGTCGGCGGGGCGCGAGAACGTCGACGCCGCGCACGTCGAGCACTACGACGGAAAGATGGATGCTCAGGCCGCCCGGGAGGTCGAGCTCCTGCGATCGCTGGGACTCGACTCGACGTCGGTCGTCGTCGACCTCGGCGCCGGCACTGGCCAGTTCGCAACGGCGGTCGCGCCGCATTGCCGTCGAGTGGTCGCCGTCGATGTGTCACCCGTGATGCGCGAACGACTTCGACGCAAGTCCGACGAGGCCCGCCTGGAGAACATCGACATCGTTGCCGCCGGCTTCCTCACGTACGAACACGAAGGCGAGCCCGCCGACGTCGTGTACTCCCGCTACGCGCTTCATCATCTCCCGGACTTCTGGAAGGTGCGGGCCCTGCAGCGGGTGCGGTCGACGCTGCGGACCGGCGGCATCTTCCGCCTGTGGGACGTCGTGTACAGCTTCGACCCATCTGACGCCGACGAGCGCGTGGACGCATGGTGCGCTCCGCACGGCGACGACGTCGATGGCGATTGGGCGCGCTGGGAGATGGAAGAGCACGTTCGCGACGAGCACTCCACCTACTCGTGGCTCCTCGAATCGATGTTCGACCGCACTGGCCTCACCATCGAGCGTGCTGAGTACTCCGACGACGGCTTCGACGCGCGCTACGTGCTGCGCGCTGCCGGCACCTGACCACACCGTGGACGCCGACGCGGTCGAGACGGAACGGTTGCTGCTGCGCTCGTGGCGGCGAGACGACGTCGACGCCTTGAGCCGTGTATTCGCCAAGCCCGAGGTGTGGCACTTCCCCTTCGGGCGCGGGTGGACGGCGGACGAGACGAGCGCGTTCCTGGACCGCAAGCTCGACGAGTGGGCGACCCGGGGCTGGTCGCAGTGGGCGGTGATCGACAAGTCGAGCGACGTGCTCATCGGCTTCCTCGGCTTGAACCCACCAGGGTTCCTGCCCGAGGTGATGCCCACCGTGGAGGTCGGATGGCGGATCGATCCCGAGTACTGGGGACGAGGGCTGGCGACCGAAGGGGGCCGCGCTGCGCTGAGGTTCGGGTTCGAAGACCTCGGCCTCGACGAGATCGTCAGCATCTACGAACCGGCCAACGTCGCGTCGGGACGTGTGATGGAGCGGCTCGGCATGACGCACGATCGCGACACCGTGCATCCCGAGCGCGGCATCCCGCTCCGCGTCTACAAGCTCCTTCGCGAGGACTGGGCGGACCACTCGTCGTCGTGAATGTGGTCAGGTGACGACGCGCGATGTCGCTTCTCGACCACATTCTCCGGCGACGGACGTATGTGGCCCGTTGACGACACACCACGTCGCCAGGTGACCAATGTGGTCCAGCGGCGACAAGCGTTTCTCAGGGACGGGGGTCGGTGGCGGCGTCGCGGAGCAAGCGCTTCAGCACCTTGCCATTGGGGTCGCGCGGAAGCTCGTCGACGAACTCGAAGTGCGTCGGGACCTTGAAGTCGGCGAGGCGATCACGCACGTGCTGCGAGAGCTCGACATCGGAGACCGGACCCCGCGACTCGACCACCGCAACCAGGACCTCGCCGTGACGATCGTCGGGCAGTCCGAACACCGCGCAGTCGACCACCGCAGAGTGCAGGTGCAACACCTCTTCGATCTCGCGCGGATACACGTTCACGCCGTCGCGCAGCACCATGTCCGACACGCGGTCGGTGATGTACAGGTAGCCGTCTTCGTCGACTCGTCCGACGTCGCCAACGGTGAACGCACCCTCTCGCCACGCGGCAGAGGTCTTGGCGTCGTCGCGGTGGTAATGGAACGTCGCCCCACCCGCGGGCTTGATGTAGATGACCCCTTCGGCACCGCCGCCGTGCTCTGACGAGTCGATGATGATCTCGACACCCGGCCACGGTTTGCCGACGGTGCCGGGCCGTTCGAGCCACTCGCCCGGCGACACCCGCGTCGCTCCGCCCTCACTCGCGCCGTACAGCTCCCAGACCTCCGTGTCGGGGAGCGCATCGATGATCCGTCGCTTGACGGGCATCGGGCACGGAGCGCCGCCGTGGATGATGAGCCGCCAGCTCGACAGGTCGAACGCAGCGCGCTCGTCCGGCGGTATCTCCAGCATGCGGATGAAGTGCGCCGGCGTCATGAACGTCGTCGACACGCCGTGCTCCTGCACCAACGACAACACCGCCCGCGCGTTCCACGCCGGGACGATGACGACCGTCCCGCCCGAGAACAACGTCGTGAACGCGTAGCCGCCCGGCCCGGCGTGATAGGCCGGGCCCGCCAGCAGGTGCACGTCGTCGGACCGGAAACCCCACAGCGCGACGAGTCCCTGCTGCGCCATCGCCATCGAGTCCGGCGTCAGGCCGCCGTGGACGACTCCCTTGGGACGGCCCGTCGTACCCGACGTGTAGAAGATGAACGCGGGCGAACGCCAACCCTGCGTCGGCCACGGCTCGGCGGACGCGATCGCCTGCTCGTATTCGTCGCCGGTCCACAGCACCGAGCACCCCGGCGCTTGCTCGAGCGCGGCATCCACGTACTCCTTGAGCGTCGGATCCGCGACCACGACCTGCGCGCCCGAATCAGCAAGGATCCACGCGAGCTCGTCGCTCTTCAGGTGCCAGTTCACCGGCAGGAACCGTGCCTCGACGCGGCACGCGCCGAACGCCGTCTCGAAGAACTCGAACGAGTTCGGAACCATGACGGCAACTGCGCCCGTTCCATCGGACGGGACACCACGCGCGGAGAAGACCGACGCCAGCCGAGCCGCCCGATCTGCGAGCTCCGCGTACGTCCGCGACTCACCCCCCATGACGAGCGCCGGCTTGTCGGGCGTCGCGCCCGCGAAATGCGTCATCCCCAGATCCACCCGAGCATCCTGACACGCGTGTCAGGTACGCTCCCGCTCGCATGCGGGAGCATCGGTACACCCTCGAGATGCCGCATTCGCCCGAGCGGCTGTGGGCCCTGTTCCAGGACTACGACAACTGGACCGCGTACGCGCCGATGGTGCTCGAGGTGCAGGTCGTGCACCCCGGCGACGAGCACGGCAACGGCCTGCTGCGCCGCGTCATCTACAAGATGCCGCTGGGGCGCAAGGGGTCGGCGCTCGAGCTCGTGACCGACGTGACCGCCGCACGGGGCTACACGTTCACGATGCTCAGCCGGGAACCCGGCCAGGACCAAACGGGCAAGGTCGGCCTCGAGCGCATCGGCCCGAACCGCACACGGTTCTCCTTCCAGGAGCGCTACAACCTCACGAAGATCCCGTGGAAGTGGTTCGAGGGTCCGATCTACAAGTTCATCAACAAGAACAACGAAGACTCGATGCGGCGGGCATCGGAGTGGTTGACCAACCATCCGGAGTACCGCCCTGACCTGATCGAGGAGACCGCCACCACATGACGCTTCCGTCGACGATGCCCGCCGTCGTCCTCAACGGCAAGGAAGATCTCTCGGTCGAAGAGCTCCCGGTTCCGGCACCCGGCCCCGGCGAGGTGCTGGTGGAAGTCAGCCACTGCGGCGTCTGTGGCAGCGACCTCCACATGGTCATCGACGGATGGGGTCGCAAGGGTTCCGTCGAAGGGCACGAGTGGAGCGGAACGGTCGTCGCCGTCGGCGACGGTGTCAGCACCTGGACACCCGGCGATCACATCGTCGGCGGACCGTCCGTGCGGTGCGGAAAGTGCGAGATGTGTCGCACCGGTCATCCGTCGTTGTGCACGGACCGCGGCACGCCCGGCATGGGGGGCGGCCACCAGGGCGCGTTCGCTCAGTACATCAAGTGCGCGGAAGGCGAGATCCTGCGCATTCCCGACGGCCTCTCGCTGCGCGACGCCGCGCTGGCCGAACCGCTGGCCGTCGCGCTGCACGGCATCACCAACTCCGGCATCGTGCCCGGCGAGCGTGCGCTCGTGGTCGGCGCCGGACCGATCGGGGCGCTCACGATCGCGGCGCTCGTCGCCCTCGGCATCGACGATGTGAAGGTGAGCGAGCCGTCGCCGTTGCGACAGGATCTCGCCCGTCGCCTCGGCGCGAAGGTCGTCGTCTCCCCCGCCGAGCTCGAAGATCCCGGCCTGTTCGACCCCGGCAAGATCGTCGACGACCCCGTCGACGTCGTGCTCGAGTGCTCCGGTCACGGCGACGCGATGGAAGCCGGACTCGCGCAGCTCAAGCGACGCGGTCGACTCGTGCTCGTCGGCGCGGGAATGGCCGCACCGAAGTTCAACCCGAATCGCATTCTGCTGAACGAGCTCTCGATCACCGGAGCGTTCTGTTACGACGGCGATGGGTTCGAGAAGTCGCTCGCGCTGCTCGCGTCCGGGAAGCTGCCGTTGCGCGAGCTCATCGAGCCGACCGACGTGCCGTTGAGCGGAACCCTCGACGCCATGCGGGCGCTCGTGTCCGGACAGCTCGCCGCCAAGGTCCTCATCGCTCCAGGAGCGTCATCATGACCACCACCCGACTCCCCCGTCTCAACCACGTCGCGATGTCGATGCCGGCCGATGCGCTCGATGCCGATGGTCGCAAAGCGATCACCGACTTCTACGGCGACGTGTTCGGATGGCAGGAGTACGACATGCTGACCGAGGACCGCCGTCGCCTCGTCATGCGCGTACACACCGACGAGCAGTTCGTGTTCCTCATCGCCGAAGAGGATCCGATGAAGTGCCCGCGCCTCGACCACTTCGGCATGTCGGTCGGCACGCTCGACGAGTTCGAGGAGCTCTACGCGAAGGTGCAGCAGAAAGCGGCGTCGGACAGCGACGTCGACATCGTGGAGCGCGACGTCGACAAGTACGAGGGCTATCTCAACCTGCACAACTTCTATGTGCGGTACAAGCTCCCGATGATGGTCGAGATCCAGCACTTCGAGTACACGTTCAAGCAAGGCTGACGTGCTCAGCCGTCGTACGGGCTATCTCGAGCTCTCCGATCATCCCGTGCCGGACGCGACACGACAGCTGCAGGACCACGGCTACGTGCTGTTGCCGCAGGTCTTCGACACCGACGAGGTGAAGGAGCTCATCGAGGACGTCGACCGCGTCTTCGACGAGTACGAGCCCGACGAGCGCGTCCCGGACAAGGAGGACGGCCACTGGGAGCCGTTCCGCTACGAGATGCTCAACCGCAGTGGGGTCGTGCAACGCGCCGTCGCCCGGCGCGAGATCCTCGATGTCATCGAGCCGCTGCTCGGTGAGGACTGCCACGTCATCGCCAACACCGCGTGGCGCCAACCGCCAGGCGGCAGCACGCACGGCGGCTTGAAGTGGCACATCGACAGCGGCCCACACGTCCCCCGGCCGGCCGACGTGCCGTGGGACGAGCGCATCCCGTATCCGATCTTCGCCATCGCCTCACACCTCATGCTGCAGGACTGCCCGATCGAGTCCGGGCCGACCGGTGTGATCCCGAGAAGTCACACGTCCGGACAGCATCCCCCGTTCGAGCAGATGGATGATCCGGAGCTGGAGTGGAACGGCACGAACGTCGTGCCGCTCACGGCGTCCGCGGGTGACGTCCTGCTGTTCGCCTCCGACATCTGGCACCGCCGTCTGCCCCCCACCGATGACGACCCCGGGCGATACTTCGTTCAATGTCACTACGGGCGGCGCGACATCGCGCAACGGCTACGGCCGACGGCAGAGTCGAACCAATTGTCACCCGAGGCCATCGAGCGCGCGGAGTCGCGTCGCGATCGTTCCGTGATCGGACTGCACAAACCGTTCTTCTACGACGGGTGAGCACGAGCCGCGTCGCGGCGTTCGCGCTCACGCTCGTGTTGGTCGCGTCCGCGTGCTCGGACTCGAAGAAGCCGTCGAACGCGACGCAGTCACATGGCGCATCCGTCGCAGTCGCCAGCTCGAGCGCGGCACCGGACTGCGCGCGTCCTCACGTTGCCGGTCAGACGACCGAGACGCTCGACTTCCAGGGCCAATCCCGCACCTACGAGCTCTACGTCCCCGCTGCATACGACGGCACGCGCAACGTGCCCGTCGTGTTCGACTTCCACGGCTTCGGATCGAGCGCCAAGCAACAGATCGTGTACGGCAACTTCAAACCCGAGGCCGATCGTGACGACTTCCTGATCGTCGCACCGGATGGCCAGGACAGTCCGGGCGGCCGGCACTTCAACCTCGGCAACGAGACCGGCCTGCAGAACGACGTTGCGATGGTCGGCGCGCTGCTCGATCACCTCGAAGCGACGCTGTGCGTGGACAGCACGCGTGTGTACAGCACCGGCATGTCCGACGGCGGGGCGATGACGTCGGTCCTCGCCTGTGTGGCGTCCGATCGGTTCGCGGCGTTCGGCCCGGTCGCCGTCATCTTGTTCCTCCCGAGCTGCAACCCGGGTCGGCCGATTCCACTCACGGCATTCATGGGCACCGACGATCCAGTGGTGCCGTTCGACGGCGGGCCGGTCCACTGCTGCGGCGGCGCGCTCGTGCAGCCGGCCCCGGACACGCTGGCGAAGTGGGCCGCGTACGACGGGTGCGATCCGGCGTTCACGGACGAGCGACTCGGAACGGAGGTGCGCAAACGCACCTGGCCGAACTGCAAGGGCGCGACGACGACCTTCTACATCATCGATGGTGGCGGCCACACGTGGCCGGGCTCACTGGACGTGGCCCGACTCGGCCACACCACCAAACAGATCGATGCGAGCGCGACGCTGTGGGACTTCTTCAAGTCCCACAGCCTGCCGCCGCGTTGAACAGCGCCGATCAGTCGCTGTCGATCTTGTTGCCGTCGGTTCCGAGCACGTACCAGATCCCGCCGAGGCCCTGGCCGTTCGCGTCTCCGGCGGCGGAATCACCCACGTACGTGTAGAGAAGGTGACCGTTGTACGCGAGCTGCTTCGTGCCGTCGGGCTGGGCCTGTACCGACAGCTTGCTCTGATCGAGTCCGGTGCCGGCCGTGGCGTCCCCCGTCACGGTGACCGGCGGCCACGCTTGCTTCAGGCCGGCCGACACCTGGCTGGTCGTGTTGGTTCCGTCGGGCGTGTACAGGTACACGGTCTTGCCCTTCGAATCGGTGAGGATCGACTTGCCGACCTTCGCGTTGGTTGCTGCAGCCAGCGCGGCCGCAGTTCCGGCACCGCTCGGTGCGCCCGACGACGCCGAGCTCGACGGACTCGACGAGCTCGAGGTGCTGCTGCTGGAGCTCGAAGTACTCGACGACGTCTTCGAATCGCTGCTGCACGCGGCCGCCAGGAGCAGCACCGCGCTGATGAGGAGAAGAGATGCGCGCTTCATGCCGCTACCTACGGACGGCATGCCGCGTGGGATTGCGCGAACGCGAGGAAATGCTCAGCTCGCGGGAACCGGTCGGCGGGTCGTGGCCGCGACCAGCCCGAGGCCGATCAGGGCCAGCCCGCTCCATTGGCGGCGAGCCTGGCCGGCTCGCGCTTCGGCTCGCATCCGCAGGCGTCCCCCGACCGTGCCCGCGACCAGGGCGTACAGGGAATCGCTGCAGAGCCCGAGCACGACGAACACCAGGCCGAGAACGAGGATCTGCGCGGCCACGGGTCCCCGGCCCTCGGTGACGAACTGCGGGAAGAACGCAACGAAGAACAGTGCGGTCTTCGGATTGAGCAGGTTCACGACGAAACCCTGGCCGTACACGCGGCGCAGTGAGGCCCGCTCGACGACACGCTCGGTCGGCGCGACCCGGCGCACGAGCCGCGACACGCCGAGCGCGACGAGATAGGCGGCACCTGCCAGCTTCACGACGTCGAACAAGGTCGCCGACGTGAGCAGCAACGCCGAGAGCCCGGTCGCGGCCGCGGCGATGTGCACGAGCGTCCCGGTGTGCAGCCCGAGCACCGAGACGAGCCCGGCGCGCCGGCCCTGCTCGACGCTGCGAGTGACCACGTAGAGCACGGACGGGCCGGGGATCACCAGCAGCGTGAGGGCAGCCGCAGCGAACACCGCGAGCGTGGAGGGCGTCGGCACGGATCAGATGTTGGCAGCCGCGGTTGGACGGCCAGTGGCGATTACCAGGCGTAGGCCTCGGGCGCGGGACCGCCCGGGCCGGGGAAGATCTGATCGAGGCGACCGAGGACCTCGTCGTCGAGCTCGATCTCGACCGACCGGAGACTGCCCTCGAACTGATCCATCGTGCGGGGACCGATGATCGGCGCGGTCACCACAGGGTTGGACAGCAGCCACGCGATCGCGACGTCGGCCGGTCGCTCGCCGAGCTCGGCGCACAGCTTCTCCCACGCGTCGAGCGTGTCCTTCAGCCAGTCGGCGGCCATCCTCATCCCGTCACTCGAGCGGCGGCCGTCGCCCTGGCCGACCGATCCACCGAGCAACCCACTACCGAGTGGGCTCCAGGGCAGCACGCCGACGCCATACGCCTCACATGCAGGAATGACCTCGAGCTCGATCGTGCGCGTCTTGAGGTTGTAGAGGCTCTGCTCGGAGACGAGACCGAACGAATTGCGCGGCGTCGCCGCTTCGTTCGCTGCCGCGATGTGCCAGCCCGCGAAGTTCGAGCTGCCGACGTAGATGATCTTGCCCTGCTGCACGAGGAGATCCATGGCCTGCCAGATCTCCTCCCAGGGCGTGCCACGGTCGACGTGATGCATCTGGTACAGGTCGATGTGATCTGTCTGGAGGCTGCGCAGGCTGCGGTCGCATGCGTCGCGGATGTGGCGAGCCGACAGCTTCGAATCGTTCGGCCAATCGCCGGCGACGTTGCCGTAGACCTTCGTGGCGAGCACGACCTTCTCTCGCCTCCCGCCACCCTTCGCGAACCAACGGCCGACGATCCGTTCCGTCTCACCCCCGCCATAGCCGTTCGCGGTGTCGAAGAAGTTCACGCCTGCGTCGATGGCGCGATCCATGATGGCGAAGCTGTCTTCTTCGGTCGTGTGCGAGCCGAAGTTCATCGTGCCGAGGCACAGTGGGCTCACCAGCAGGCCGGAACGTCCGAGATGTCGATACTCCATGCGGTGCGGTCTACCACCCATCTGTGCGCAAGGCGCCGTCGCCTGGAACGGCGCCTTCTTCATCCGGCCGGGCCGAACGATCGGGTCAGGTCGGATGTTCGGCGGCCCAGCGCGCGAGCAAGCCGCGGGCGATCACGATGCGCTGGATCTCGTTCGTTCCTTCGCCGATGATCATCAAGGGCGCATCGCGGTAGTAGCGCTCGACGGGGAACTCCTGGGTGTAGCCGTAGCCGCCGTGGATGCGCATCGCTTCGGTCGCGAGCTCGAACGCGGTCTCCGAGCAGAACAGCTTCGCCATGCCGGCTTCGACGTCGGCGCGCTCGCCGCGCTCGAACTTCTCGGCGGCCGAACGCACGAGGAGACGCGACGCTTCGAGCTTGGTGGCCATGTCCGCAAGCTTGAACTGGATCGCCTGGTGCTTGTTGATCGGCACACCGAACGTCTCGCGCTCGAACGAGTACTTCATCGCCGCGTCGAACGCCGCGCGGGCGACGCCGACAGCGCGAGACGCGATGTTGATGCGTCCGAGCTCCAGCGAACCCAAGATGTAGTGCAGTCCCTTGCCGAGGCCTTCGTCACCACCGAGCACCGAGCTGCGCGGTACACGGTGACCTGTGTACGTGACCTCCACCGTCTCGATGCCCTTGTACCCGAGCTTCGGAATCGTGCGCGAGACGGAGATCCCGCCCGATGTCGGCCCCGGCTCCTTCTCGATGATGAAGCACGTGATCCCCTCGGGGGCACGGGCCGCGAGCGCGACGATGCCGGCGCGCTCACCGTTGGTCACCCACATCTTCGTGCCGTCGAGGATGTACTCGTCCCCATCTGGAGTGGCCTTGCACGTGATCGACTGCGTGTCGCTCCCCGCGTCGGGTTCGCTCAACGAGAACGCGGCGCGCACTTCGCCGGTCGCCATCCGCGGCAGGTGCGTCTTGCGCTGCTCGTCGGTCCCGTAGCGCTCGATCAGGTTGGCGGCGATCGTGTGCGTGTTCAGCACTCCGGCGAGCGACATCCAGCCGTAGGACAGCTCCTCCATGAGCCGCGCGTAGGTGAGCACGTCGAGCTCGAGCCCACCGTGCTCTTCGGGGATCCGGGAGCCGAACAACCCGAACGCCTTCATCTGTTCGACCATCGCTTCCGGATAGCGATCGGCGTGCTCGAACTCAGATGCGACGGGGATGACGTCCTTGCGCACCCACTCGCGCACGGTCGCGACGAGCTCGTCAGCCAGTTCCGGATCAGTTGCCATGGCCGTAATCCAAGCTCAGACGCTGCATTCGCGACAAAGACCGCAAGATCGCGCGTCGTGCACAACGCGCGAAACGTGAGTATCGCGGGCCGATGATGCGGGAACCCCCTCCGTGCTCCCCGAGGAGGGGACGACATCACTCACATGGAGGTCCCTGATGGGTCTCGTCGTACTACTGCTCATTCTCGCATTGCTCTTCGGTGGAGTGGGTCTCTTCGTCGAAGGGTTGAAGTGGCTGCTGATCATCGCACTGGTCCTCTTCGTCGCCAGCTTCTTCACCGGCTACCGAGGACGCAGCACGGTTTAACCGTCGCTTAAGACGGAAACCCCGACACAATCCTCGACGGGTCCAGCTCGGATGAGCCGCTGGGCCCGTCGAGGTTGTCGTTTTGGGCTCAGTAGCTCCGCACCGGTTGGCCCTCGGCGATGGGCCCGGCCACTGCAGCCATGCGATATGCCATCGCCATCTCGTCGTGCTGGAAGCGCACTGTGCGATCTCCGACGAGCTCGTAGGCGGGGAAACGCGCGAAGGCCTCGCGCGCTGCATCCGTGAACGGCTTCGACATCTCCACCTCCATGCGCAGCGGTGCAGGTACGTCGATCACCTCGAGAGCACCGGACAGCACCATGGCGACGGCGCGGTTGGCGGCGTCGTAGATGATCGAAGCCGCGCGTTTCGGCGGCACGATCCATCCGCCCGTTCGGCTCAGCGCCCGTTTCACGATCGCCGATTCGATGCCGGGTGTGACCTTGCTCATCTCCGCGGCCACGATGTCGTCGCCGGTGATCAGCGCGGTCGGCACGCCGTTCTGAGCCGCGATCGAGGCGAAGATCTCGCCCTCACTCACGGTGCGGCCGTCGAGTCGCACATCCGCATAGGTCCCGTAACTGATGGTGTGCGCGCAGTAGCCGGGATAGTCGCCGACCTTCGCGTGATGCGCGACCAAGAACATCGCGTCGAACGAGTCGTCGAGCGCCGCCGCGGTCGTGGGCCCGCTGCGCGGCAGACCCCGCACGACATCGACGTCGGGGTCGATCTCGTCGAGCACCAGGTTGCACAGCATCTCGATGCCGTGGTTCTCCTCGACCACGAACTCCGTCGCTCCGGCGGCTCGTGCGCCTGCGACCGCGGCGTTCACGTCTGCGGTCATCCACGAGCGCGCCCGTTGGTAGTCCTGGCCCCGCGTCACGACGTCCTCCCAACGAGTGACGCCGCTCGCCCCCTCCATGTCGACGCTGATGTAGATCCGCATGGCGACATGTCAGCACTCCACACGCTCCGGCGCACTCGTGGACCGCTGAACTACCGTCCACCCGGATGGCACCGTCGTCGAGGTCGCTCGATCGGTACGACACGATCGGCGTCGGCTACGGCACCCACCGCCGACCCGATCCGCGGTGGGCTGCGCAGATCAACGCAGCAATCGGCGACGCACGTCGGGTCGTGAACGTCGGCGCGGGCGCCGGAAGCTACGAGCCGACGGATCGTTTCGTCGTCGCCGTCGAACCGAGTCCGGTGATGCTCGACCAACATCCAGGTAGTCGACGTGTGCGAGGCGCAGCCGAGCGCCTCCCCTTCGGCGATGGACAGTTCGATGTCGCCATGGCGATCCTCACCGTCCACCACTGGACCGACCTCGACGCCGGTCTGCGCGAGTTGCGCCGCGTCGCCCGCCGCCAGGTGATCCTCACGTTCGACCACGAGATCGAAAGTGGTTTCTGGCTGAGCGAGTACGTCCCGGCCATGCAGTCGCGGGATCATTCGTGGAGTGCGCCGCTCGACCGTGTCATGAAGCGGCTCGAGACCGACCACGTCGAAGTCGTGCGGGTGCCCCACGACTGCGTCGACGGCGTCATGGCGGCGTATTGGCGACGACCCGAGCGCTACCTCGATCCCGAGGTGCGAGCGAACATCTCCGGACTCGCGTTGCTGTCCGACCGTGACATCGAGCCAGGGATGCACCGACTCGCGGCCGACCTCGAATCCGGCGCGTGGCACGACCGTCACCGTGACCTGCTCGAGCTCGACGAGTGCGACGTCGGCTACCGCCTCGTCGTTGCAGGACAGCGCGCATGATCGGCAGCATCGCCGCACCGACGTTGGTGCTCGACCCGAACGGCGAGGGCGAGACGCGCTGGGAGGACTGCGTACCGAGTCGCCGCGAGTATCCCCGGCACGTCGAGGACATCCCCGTGCTCGGCATCACTCCGTGCGAGACCGCCGACGCCGCACCCACGGCGGGTTGGCGCTTCGACCGCACTCCCCGTCCGGGCCAAGGCCGGCTCACAGGTCGAGCGACGATCGGCCTTGCCCTCATCCTCATCTCACCGCGCCATGTGGACGGAGCGCAGTCACTGCGGGATTGGGCCGACTTCGTGCACATCAGCCACATCGCCGCCGCCGGTGTGCCCGGCTACACGATGATCACGCCGTACGAGAACACGGCGGGCGGCCCGCGCTACCTCCACCTCTACGAGATGGACGCGGACGATCCCGAAGCAACGTTTCAGGGGATGACGCCTCTGGTGAAGTCGCGTCTCGACCCCGAGCAGTTCGATGTCTGGGCTGTCCACCCTGAACTCCGCATCGACTACGTCAGCACGTACCGGCTGATCCGTGGCTGATCCATCGTTCTTCGACGTCGTGCTGCGGCAGCGCGCCTGTCGGGACTACAGCGACGAGCCCGTCCCCGACGCGGACATCGAGCGGATCCTCGAGGCGGCGACGCACGCGCCCAGCGGAGAGAACACCCAACCGTGGGTGTTCGTCGTCGTACGTGACGCGGCTGTGCGCCTGGCGATCGTCGAGCTGACACGCCGGATCTGGTTGGGCGCACGCGGTGAGGCCATGAGCCGGCTCGGTTCCCGCCTCGCGGTCGAGGTCGACGAGGGCTTCCAGCGCGGATTCGGCGGGGCACCGGTGCTCGTCGTCGTCGGCGCCGACAAGACCACGGGCGTGAACCGCCACGCCATGCCGTCGTCGATCTTCCCGTCCGTGCAGAATCTGCTGCTGGCCGCCAATGCGTTGGGATACGGATCGGCGCTCACGACGTTGACCGCCGTTGCCGGCGACGAACTCCGCGCGCTGATCGACCTTCCCGACCACATCGTGCCGGTGGCAGTGATCCCCATCGGGCGGCCGGCGCGACCGCTCGGGCCGCCCCGCCGCCGCCCCGCGACCGAGACGACGTTTCGGGATCGCTACGGCCAGGGCTGGTGATGCGACTCGAGGGCGAGGTTGCGCTGATCACAGGATCGACGGCGGGGATCGGCAAGGCGATCGCGCTTCGCTTCGCCGCCGAAGGTGCCTCGGTGATGGTGACCGGCCGTGACACCGGACGCGGCGAGGCGGTTGCGGCGGCGTGTGGCGAGCGCGGCGCGTTCTTCCCCGCTGATCTCGCTGAGACCGGCGCGGCGGACGCGTTGGTCGCCACGACCATCGAGCGCTTCGGCGGCCTCTCGATCCTGGTGAACAACGCCGCCGCCTCGGGCGGTGGTGACGGGCCGGTCGCCGACCTGTCCGACGACCGCTGGCGGGCGATCCTCGAGGTCGACCTCCTCGCGCCGGCGCGATTGTCTCGCGCCGCGATGCCCCATCTGCGCGCCTCGGGTCACGGTTCGATCGTCAACGTGTCGAGCCGGGCGGCGTCGCGGGCCGCCCGCGGGCTCGCGGCGTACACCGCGGCGAAGGGCGGACTCGAGGCGCTCACCCGCAGCATCGCCGTCGACGAGGCGCGCCACGGGGTTCGGTGCAACGCCATCAGTCCCGGCTACGTGCTCAACGAGCGGCGCGACGCGAGCCTCACCGACGAGGAACGCACCCGGCGCGAAGCGATGCACCTGCTCGGCCTCGGCACCGCCGAGGACGTCGCCCATGCGGCGGTGTACCTCGCGTCACAGGAGAGCCGGTGGCTCACGGGGACGGTGCTCCCGCTCGACGGCGGGAGCAGCGCAGCGCGCGGTTCGTTCTCGTGAGTGTGCACCCGCGCGTGTGCGTCAGCGGGATCTCGTCGTGGAACCAGTCGATCCCGGATGACCTCGCGTTGTACCAGCGGATCGGCATCCACACGATCGGCGCGTCGCTGCGCAAGCTCACGTCGCAGGACGATGTCGACCGGCTTGCGCGCAGTGGACTGCACATCGCCAACGTGATCGGTGTCGGCCACGCGGGTCTGGATCAGGCGGTCGACGTCGCGCGGCGGCTCGGCGCACCCGCCGTCGTGTTCACGACGGGGCCCGCGGGCGCGCTCGAGTGGGCCGACGCTGCCGATCGACTGGCGAGCGCGCTCACGGCAGTGGCACATGAGTCGGTCCGGCTGTGCCTCGAGCACACGAACTCGCTGCGGGTGGACGTCAGCTTCGTGCACACGCTCCGCGACGCGATCGACCTCGCTCGCCGGCTCGAGATCGACGTGTGCATGGAGATCAACGCGTGCTGGGCCGAGCGTGATCTCGCCCGCACGATCGCCGACGGGATCGATCGCATCGGGATCGTGCAGGTCAGCGACTTCGCAGTCGGCACGCTGTCGACGCCGAACCGTCTCGTGCCGGGCGACGGCGACATCCCCCTACGTCGGATCATCGGCCAACTGCTCGAGGCCGGTTACACGGGTGTGTTCGACCTCGAGCTCGTGGGCCCGGCGATCGAGGCCGAGGGCTACGCGAGCGCGCTCGACCGCTCGTGCACCTACCTGTCCGAGATGTTGACCGAGCTCGGCGCTGGTTAGTTCGGTGAGGCGGTGCTCTCTCGGCGCTGTCGGGCGCCCGGCCCGCTGCTGATCACCTCTGCTACGCAAGGCGTCGTGGACGAGACCGATTGGATCGAGATCACCCGACGCAACGCTCGTTCGGTACAGACGACGATCGGGTGGATCTATTGGGACCCGGGCGCGGTCGGTCGCTACGAGGCGCTCGGGTTCCCCGGACCGCTCGGCTACATCGCGTCGCGCTCGGCCCCGCTGGCGCCGGCCGGTGCGGACGCGGTGATCGCGGCGTTCGGGTCGATCTCGCCGTTCGGCATACGCATGACCTTCGCCATCGCCGAGGACAAAGGGATCTCCTTCGACGACGCCTGGCGGGCCCGCGACGAGGCAGTTCCCGAGGGCCTGGACGCGTACGCGCCCGGCATCGTCGAGCCGCTGGCCGAGCTGGGGCCGACGCTGTGGCCGATCATCGACCAGCTTCCGTCGGTGGGCCGAACGTTCTTCGGCGCGCACCTTCGCATGCCCCGACCCGCCGACCCGGTCCTGTCCGGTTGGCATGCGGTCAACTGCCTCCGCGAGTGGCGCGGTGACACGCACTGGGCGATCGTCGCCGCAACCGGGCTGACGGGGGTCGAAGTGTCGCTCCTTCACAACGCGTGGCTGCACTACGAACAGGACTGGCTGCCGAAGTCGCGCGGGACCACCGACGAAGAGCTCGCCGACGCGTGGACGTCGCTGCGAGCGCGCGGTCTGGCCGACGGCGACACCGTGACCGACGAAGGCATCGCGCTGCGCCAACGGATCGAAGACGACACCGACCGGCTGACGACGCGGCCGTGGGAGCTCTTGGGCGTCGAGGCCGCCCGCCGGTTCGCAGACGTCCTCGAGCCGCCATGCGAGCTGCTGCTGAAGCGCGTCGACGAAACGGCCGGTCCCAACTACCAACCCGCGTCACGTCTGCGCTGACGAGGCCCAGCAGCTCGTGGCCGCGGTGTCACGCGATTCTGCGGCGTCTCCAAGCTGGCGTTCAGCAATCCCGCGTACTGTCTGCGGCGCACCACCAGACGTAGCTGCTTGCTCCGATCGAAGGGGGAATCGTGAGCATGACCTCGGGCGCCCTCGCGCCTGCCTCGGTTGTCACCGAGGTCGAGCGTTTCGACGATCACGCTGTCGTCGATGTCCGCCACATCCGACGCCCGTTGCGGACGACGGTGGCGTTGTGGACCGTCCGTTCGCTGCTGTTGATCCCATTTGTGCTGATGGGGCCCGAGCTCCTCGCCGGCGTCACGCGGCGACCCGACGCTGTCGCCCACTTGTCGACGTCGACCGCCGACGTCCTCGGTACATCGACGTTCCTCGCGTTCGTGTTGATGCTCGCGATCAGTCCGGTCCAAGTCGTGACCGGTTGGCGATGGCACGTCCCGCTGCGACGCGACTTCGGCATCGGCATGTTCGCGATCGCCACCCTCGATCTCGCTCTTGCCGCGCTGACGACGGATGACACGTTTCATGGCGGGTTCTTCGACCGAGTCGGAGGACACACGTTCCTGTTCGTCGGCACGCTGTCCACCCTTCTGCTCGTTCCGCTCGCGCTCACGGCGAACCGGCGCGCCCAACGTGTGCTCGGGCACAACTGGAAGCGCCTCCACCGCATCACCTACGTGGTGTGGGGTCTGATCCTCCTGCATCTCCTGTTGTTGTTCGGGTTTCACGATCTCTTCGTCGATGCGCTCATGCTGAGCGTGCCGCTCGTCGCCCTTCGGCTTCCGTTTGTGCGTCGGTTCTGGGCACGCGCCCGCTGGGCCGGACATCACAGGCTGCTGCGAGCAGTTGGGGCCACCCTGCTCGTCACGTGTTTCGCGATCGGTGTCGCCCCATTCGTGAACGAGCTGGCGGTGAAGGGCACCGCCGCGTTCCATCAGCAGCCGATCGATTGAGCGCACTTGTGAACGAGCACCGCTCCGATCTCGCTCGTCGGCGTCGCAAGGCGAGCGTGATGGTGACCGCCCTCGTCATGTTGTGCGCAGCTGCTGCATTCACACCGGCGACGACGCGACTCGTCAGCGAAGGTTGGGCCCACTTCGTCGAGCGACCCGCAGGTGTCGGAGGGAGCTCGGAGACGCAGGACCTCGGCGGCGTGACAGAGGCACAAGCGTCGGAGCCGGACTCGGGATCCGTGTCCGACCCACCGATCCCGTCGCCGACCACCTCCACGACACTGCTGCCGGCCGCGCCACCACGAACCGCACTGGTGCCGAACGCATCACGCACTCGACAGCGTCGGCGCGTTCCCCCTCGCGGCCGCTGAGCTCGAGTCCGAGACAGGGACGAGCCTCACGGCACTGCTGGCGCCGGAGAACTCCCTTCAGGACTTCGTCGCGACGAACACCGGGATGACTCGCTCGGTGCGCTCCTGGTACTCGGCGTACGGCGGATACGCGGCAACGGCACGATCCCACCACGTCGTCCGCTCGTCACCTTCCACCTCGCGAACGGTGTAGTCGTGCGGCTCGGGGCCGTCCTGGATCATCACGTGCGGATCGGCCCGGACGTTGTGGACCCACACGGGGTGGGTCGGCGCACCGCCCATCGATCCGATGAGCGCGTACTCGCCGCCGTGCTCCACCCGCATGAGCGCGGTCTTGCGGATCTTGCCGCTCTTGTTGCCGACCGTGGTGACGACGATGATCGGCAATCCGGTGTCGCGCAACGTGTTGGCTTCGCGCCCTCCTGATCGCTCGTAGGCCTCGACCTGATCTCGGACCCAATCCCACGGGCTGGCTTCGTAGTCACCTTGCAATGGCATGGCGTCACGATACGAAGTTCCACGCGATCATCAACTGCTCACCCTCACGTGCGCCGCCGGCGGACTCGTAGGTGCGGACGCCGGCTTCGTTCCCGGCATCAGTTGACCCACCGGCCCGAAGGCCTTGTTGTCAGTTCCCGGTCGAAGACGACGACGACGAGGTCGAATCCGAGTTGTACGAGCTGCTCAGGGACGACGCCGCACTGCTCAGCGACGAGGCATTGCTCTTGGCGTCGCTGCCGATGTCGCTGCCTGTCTTCTTGAGGTCGTTCTTCGTCTCGCTCGAACAGGCTGCAGCCCCGGTGGCACCGAGTACGACAGCGACGGCGACGAGTGTGCTCACGAGCTTCTTACGCATCCGCCAGCGCTACCCAGTGAGCGTTCACGCGAGCCGACCTCCTCTGTTGCCGACGGGCAGCTTCACGCGCTCTTAGGGATTCCCCAAGGAACGGAGCGGTTTCGCTGGGTACGCGGTCGGCATCAGGGGGTGATCACGATGTACTCAGAACACACAGAACCGGGACGGTCGAGCGATGCAGGCGAAGCTCGACGCTCAGAGTGAAGCCCTACGGGCGATCGCCGATCGTCTCGACATCGACACACAAGCACTGCTGCGCCGTACGGTCCGGCTCGAGGACGCTCCCGAGGAAGTCATCAAGCACGACCAGAGCCACGTACGGAACGCGTCGATGAGTTGACGAGGCGACCCGCGTCAACCCCACTGCTTCGCGAAGTCCGTTGTGTGCCATCGAGCCGGCGTGAGGCGGATGGTCACGGCGCCCGCAGCCTGCTCCTTCGTCGCGTCCGCATACATGTCACCGAGCTCGTCGCCGAGGTAGCGACGCGCCAGCCCGCGGCGCCACGCCTCATCGAGCGCGTCGGTGATCGAGACGGGACCTTCGACGACGACGTACTTGTACGGCGGCGTCTCGGTCTGCACACAGAGGCTCGCGGTACCGGTGGCGCGCAGCAGCGCCGTCTTCGGCGACGCGCCGCTCGTCTCCATCACGACGTCGCCGCCGGGTTGGTACGTGTACCAGATCGGCGTGAGCGACGGCGGCGCGCCATCCGTGCCACTCACGGCGAGCACCCCAACCCTTGCCTCGGCGACGAACGCCTCGCGCTCCTCCTTGGTCATCGTCATCACGCCCATGCCACGACTCCGTTCACGTTGTTGTCGGCGGTCGCGAGCTCGACCTGGCGGCCCACGCACTCAGACTGCTCGAGCTCTGCGAGCAGGTCCGGGTCAGATGTGCGCGCGTAGCAACGAGTCGCGTCGTCCACATCACACACCAGCAGTCCCCAGTCGGCTGAACCATCCCGGGAGTGCAGCACCGTGTACATCGCCACCGTCGCGTCTCCGGAGTACGTGTCGGCGATCTTCTTGACCGGACGCTCGTCGAGAGCCTTCTGCACGGCCTGCTGATCGGGACGCGGGGCCGTAGCCGGCGGCGACGTCGAGTACACACCGAAGACGTGCTTGGTCATGTGCATGCCGACACCGGTGCACAATCCAATCGCCGCGGTGTCGTCGGCGCCGCGCAACCGGTCCACCATCGTCGCAATCGAGTGCGTCACGTAATCGCTGCCGGCACCCCCGAAGAACGGCAGGCCACCGGTAACAGTGACGCCGCGACGATCACCGGCGCGCAGCCCGAGCGCGTCCTGCGCGAAGGCGACCGACGACGGGAAGCAGCTGTACAGGTCGATGAAGGCGACGTCGTCGATGCCGCAGCCGGCGGCCCGAAAGGCCTCGGCTGATGCCGCAGCCATCGCCGGCGAGCCGAAGGTCGGGTCGTGCTCGCCGACGTACACAGGATCGGTCGCGTAGCACCATCCGCTGAGGTACACGCGCTTGTCGGTGGGAACGCCGAGGCGCTCGGCCGCCTCGTGCGACGCGATGACGAGCGCTCCGGCAAGGTCGACGTCCATGACCGAGATGAGGTACTTCGTGTACGGATACGCCACCATCCGGTTCTCGGGGGTCGGGGTGGCGATCTCCTCGGCGGAACGCTCCTTCGGGAACCATGCGTACGGGTTTGCGGCCGCGACGCGAGACATCGGCGCGAACAGTTCGCCGAGTCGCGCTCGATGTTCCTCGGGCGCTTCGCCGAGGTGCGCGCGACGGGCGACATCCCACAACGCGAACGTCGTGTAGGCCTGGAACACCTCGTGCGCGACCTCTGCGGGATGGAACGGCGCTTCGAACGGGAAGGGCTTGCGCTCCGGATCCTTGAACGACCACTGCGGTTTCTCGCCGTTCTTCTTCAACCGCCGGACCGTGTCGAGCGCCTCTGCACCGCACACGATGGCGACGTCGAGATCGCCGTCGACGATCGCCTCGGCCGCGTGGTCGACGAGGACCTGCGGCGTCGTCCCGCCGATGCCGGAGTAGAAGCGATGCTTCGGCTCGATGCCGAGGCGCTCGCTCAACCGGCCGGTGGGATCGTCGTACTGCCAGGACTGGCAGTACACGATCTGCAGCGACTCGACGGCGGACAGCACGTCACCGCTCGCCGATGCATCGACCGCTGCGGCACGACACGTCTGCTCCCACATCGCGAGCGGTTCGGGCGCGGGACCGTCGTCGGGGCGCGCCACCATCTGCGCGACTCCGATGACACATGGACTCCTGGGATCGACCGCCATCACCTGTTCTGCCAGTTCGCCTTGCGCTTCTCTGCAAAAGCTTTGCCTCCCGGGGGCTGCGCCCCCGCGCCCCATCGCCGGTCGGCTCCCTGGCGGTCGCTCGCCCGGCCGGCGTTCGCCGCCTTCATCGATTGCTCCAGTTCGCTTTGCGCTTCTCGGCGAACGCTTTGGGTCCCTCTTTGGCGTCCTCCGTGGCGAACACCATCTGCGACAGCTCGGACTCGATCTTGTAGGCCTCCTTCATCGTGACCTCCATGCCGCGGATCACGCTCTCCTTCGTCGCCCGGATGGCGAGCGGTCCGTTG
>DASUCS010000122.1:0-6197 GCA_036275935.1 Acidimicrobiales bacterium | reverse complement strand
CTGACCGCTGTGCAGATGCTGATGCCCGAGCTGGGCGTCCGCCGGGAGAACACGGTCTTCGTGTCCGGCATCGGCTGCGCCGCCCGGTTCCCGTACTACATGAACACCTACGGGATGCACAGCATCCACGGTCGCGCTCCGGCCATCGCCACCGGCCTGGCACTGGCGCGTCCGGATCTCGACGTGTGGGTCGTCACCGGCGACGGCGACTCGCTGTCGATCGGCGGCAACCACCTCATCCACTCGCTGCGGCGCAACGTGAACATCAAGATCTTGATGTTCAACAACCAGATCTACGGACTGACCAAGGGCCAGTACTCGCCGACCTCGGAGGTCGGCAAGGTCACGAAATCGACACCGTTCGGCTCGCTCGACACGCCGTTCAACCCGATCTCGGTCGCGCTCGGCGCAGAAGCGACGTTCGTCGCGCGTACGCACGACATGGATCGCGCCCACATGATCGAGATGTTCAAGCGAGCGCACGAGCACAAGGGTGCGGCCTTCGTCGAGATCTACCAGAACTGCAACGTCTTCAACGACGGTGCGTTCGAGAAGATCACCGGCAAGGAGCATCGCTCCGACATGCTGATCCCGTTGCGCCACGGGGAACCCATCCGCTTCGGCGCCGAGCTCGACAAGTGCGTCTCGCTCGACACGCAGGGCAACCCGCGTGTCACCACGGTCGCGGACGTGGGTGAGGAGAACATCCTCGTGCACGACGAGTCGCGCGACGATCCGAGCCTCGCGTTCATGCTGTCGCGCCTGGCCAAGGGGCCGTACGAGCCGACGCCGATCGGAGTGTTCCGCGCGGTGAACCGCACCGAGTACGCAGAAGCCACGTCGCAGCAACTCGCCGCGGCGGTGGAGCAGAAGGGCGTCGGCGACCTCGCCGCACTGCTCCGAAGCGGCAGCACCTGGGAGGCGTAATTCGACACGAATCGCTCGCCCTTCGGGCTCGCTGCTTTCGTGATGTCAGGCGACCGCCTGGTCGCTGCGCTCCCAGCGGCGGCTTCGCCTGACCGTGCTGGCGTCGTGCGACGAGTTCAGTCCAGGGACCGGAACACCGTTCCCGTGCGCAGCTTGGGGTAGAAGAACGTCGACTTCGGCGGCATCTTGTCGCGTGCGTTCGCGTACGCAGTGATCTGATCGACGGTCACCCCTCGGAGCAACACTGCCGCGTCGGCGGCGCCCGACCGCACCGCGCGCTCGACGTTGTCGACGCCGTGCTGGAACGAGACCTCGGCTTCAGGCAACCGATCGAGCGCACGGTGCAGCACGACCGAGTCGATCTCCTTGCCGTCGTCGAGGCGTCGGAGTGGACGCGTGCCCTGGGGCGTGACGAGGGCGAGCCCGGAGACGTCACCGGCATCGAGCTCGTACTCGCTCGCGAGCGCGGCCTCGAGATCCGGGAGCGACACGTTGCGAATCAGTCGGTGGATCGGCTGCACGGTCAGCTGGTCCGGTGCGAGCTCGACGACGAAGCACAGCGTCGACGACGCACCTGCGAGGTCGGGTTGTTCGGCGGCGAACGCGAGACACGTCTCGTACCGGTGGTGCCCATCCGCGATGACGACTGGCGCGGAGGACACCGATTCGACGATGCGGGCGATCGTGTCGGCGTCCGAGACGCGCCACAGCTCGTGGGCGATGCCGTCGCCGTCGCGCCAGGATCCAAGTGCAGTTGCCGTCGACGGGTCGAGCAGCTTCGACAGACCACTCGCCAACGACAGTCCCCACACCGGGGAGAGGTTCGCGTGCGTCGTGCGCAAGAGATCGAGACGGTCGCTGCGGGCCTTCGGCGTGGTGTGCTCGTGGGGAAGCACGTCACCCTGGCCCGGAGGCTCGAGGCCGAGGGCGCCGATGACGCCGAGCGTGTGCCCGTCCATCCGGTACAGGTACAGCGAGGGCTCGTCGACGACGAGGACGCCTTCGTCCTGCCACTGCTGGAACAACCGCGCCGCCTCCGCGTAGGCGTCGTCGCCGCGGGGAAGATCGATCCGCACGACGTTGTGCGGGTGCTTCGCGACGAGCTCGGCGCGCTCGTCGTCGTCGATGACGTCGTACGGCGGCGCAGTCACCGATGAGAGGTCATCGGTCGCGTAGCGGATTCCTGGAAACGAAGCGAAGCGAGGGATCGCGCCATCCTTGCAGACGTGAATTGGGTCCTCGATCTCGACGGCGTGGTGTGGCTGGCCGACACCCCGATCCCAGGCTCGGCCGACGCCATCGGCCGGCTCGACGCCGCCGGAGAGCAACTCGTGTTCGTGACCAACAACTCGAACCCGACCGTGGAGGAGATCGAGGCCAAGCTCGCCCGTCACGGGATCGAGGCGAAGGGCCGTGTCGTCGGTTCGGCGATGGCCGCGGCGACGCTGGTGCGCCCCGGCGAGCGGGTCCTGCTGTGTGCGGGGCCCGGTGCCATGCAAGCGCTCACCGCCCGCGAGGTCACGATCGTGCACGAAGGCCCCGCCGACGCAGTGGTCGTGGGGTTCCATCGCGAGTTCGACTACGAGCGGATGCGGATCGCGGCGACGGCGGTGCGCAACGGGGCTCGCCTGATCGCGACCAACGATGACGCCACCTATCCGACGCCCGACGGTCCGATTCCGGGTGCGGGGTCGATCCTCGCCGGCATCGAGCGCGCCAGCGGGGTGAAGGCGGTCGTCGCCGGCAAGCCGTACGAGGCGATGGCGGACACCGTGCGCTCGCGCCTCGGGGCCGACGGCGTCGTCGTGGGTGATCGTCCCGACACCGACGGACGGTTCGCGCGCACGCTCGGCTACCGGTTCGCCCTCGTCCTCACCGGAGTGGTCACCGACGCGAGCACCGTCACCGATCCCACACCCGACGAGGTTTCCCCGGACCTGGCCACGTTTGTCGAGACGTACCTGTCCAACCGCTCGGCGCCTTGAGTTGGCGTTGTCGCCACCACTCGGTGCGTCGCACGAAGACCGCGACGAACATTCCGAACACGAAGCCGCCGACATGGGCGACGTAGGCGACGTCGCTGTTGGGACCGGTGAAGAACTGCAGCACGAGCCACACCGCGAGCCACAAGCCGGCGGGGATCTCGACGAAGAACACGAAGACGAGCGTCAACACCGGCGCCCAGGGGAACCACACCAGATACGCGCCCATCACGCCTGCGATCGCGCCGGACGCGCCGATCAACGGGACGACGCTGTTCGCACTGAACGCGACTTGCGCCGCGGTCGCGATCAGGCCCGAGAACAAGTAGAAGACAAGGAACACCGCTGATCCGAGCTTGTCCTCGATGTTGTTGCCGAAGATCCACAGGAACAGCATGTTGCCGAGGAGGTGCAACCAGCCGCCGTGGAGGAACATCGACACGACGGCGGCCAGGTAGACGTTCTTGTCGGGGAAGAACGCGACCGCGCCACGCGGCGGGTTCTCGAGGCACGTGTCGTTCGCGACCTCGACGTTGGTGACCGGATGCCCCGTCACGAGCTCGCACGGGATGGCCGCGTTCTCGTAGTCGAACTTCGCTTCGTCGTCGGCGGTCAGCGATCCGCCGCCCTGCCACAGCAGGAACACGCCGACGTTGACGAGGATCAGCAGGATCGTCACGACCGGCGTGCGACCGGTGGGGTTCCGATCCCGGAGCGGGAGCATTGCGTGACGGTACGTCGCGCGAGCGGCGACACTTGAGTGCGAACTATTGCAAGCGCCCCGAGGCCCGCCACTAGAGTTCCGTGATGCCCCAGAACGAGCTGTTGAAGCGCTATCTCGAGGCCGGCATCCAGTTCGCGGAGATGACGCGTGAGCGAGCCGAGGCCATCGTGCGCGATCTCGTGAAGGCCGGCGAGGTGCAAGCCGAGCAGACGCAGGACTTCGTGACCGAACTGGTCGAGCGCAGCCGCAAGAACACCGAGCGCCTCCTCGAGCAGATCCAAGAGGAGGTCCGCAAGCAAGTCGCGCTGGCGGAGTCCGCCACCAAGGACGCGGTTGCGCGCCTGCAGACCCAGGTCGACGAGTTGCGCAAGCAGCTTCCTGGGCAGGGCGCAACGTCCAAGGCCAAGAAGGCACCGGCGAAGAAGAGCGCCGCGAAGAAGTCGGCGCCCAAGAAGACCGCGGCAAAGAAGACAGCCGCCGCCAAGAAGAAGGCGCCGGCGAAGAAGGCCGCGGCCAAGAAGGCCTGACGACGCGGCGACGCCTCGACGCGGAGCTCGTCCGGCGGGGCCTCGCGCCGAGCCGGGAGCGCGCGGTCGAGGTCATCGCCGAACAGCGCGTGACCGTGGCCGGCGCCGTCGCCGACAAGGCCTCGCGTCTCGTCGCTCCCGGCGACGCGATCGAAGTTCGCGGTCCTGCCCGCCGATTCGTGAGCCGCGGGGGCGAGAAGCTCGCAGCCGCGCTGGACGAGTTCGCGGTGGAGGTCGAAGGACGGCGCGTCCTCGACGCCGGCGCCTCGACAGGTGGCTTCACGGACTGCGTGCTGCAGCGCAGTGCCCGACACGTGATTGCCGTCGACGTCGGTTACGGCCAGCTCCACGAGAAGCTGCGCGCGGATGATCGCGTCGAGGTTCGGGAGCGAACCAACGTGCGAGGCCTCGATGCCGACGCCATCGGCGGCGCCGTCGACCTCGTCGTGGCGGACTTGAGCTTCATCTCCTTGCGAACAGTCGCTGCCGCGCTGCTCGCCTGTGCGGGTCCCGGCGCAGATCTGGTCCTGCTCGTGAAGCCGCAGTTCGAGGCGGGCCGCGCGGAAGCGTCGAAGGGCCGGGGCGTGATCAAGGATCCCGAGGTCCACGCCCGGGTGCTCGGCGAGATATGCGCCGACCTCCGGGAGCGAGGCGCGAGCATCATGGGCACGATGGAGTCGCCGATCACAGGAGCGGACGGCAACCGCGAGTTCCTCGTGCACGCTCGCAACGAGGCGCACTGATGGCAACGGTCGCGCTCGTCGTGCACCACGAACGGCACGAGGCCCGAGCCCTCGCGGCCGGCGCCGTCGACTGGCTGAACGCACGCGATCACGAGATTCGGCTCCCGCTTCAGGATGCGATGCTCATCGACCGACCCGACCTCGGTGTCGAGGATTCCGGTCTCGCGGATGGGTGCGATCTGGCAGTCAGCCTCGGGGGTGACGGCACGATGTTGCGCACCGTCGACCTCGTCGCCGCCAAAGGTGTCGCGGTGCTCGGCGTCAACGTCGGCCAGCTCGGCTACCTCACGGACGTCGAACCGGCCGAGCTGTTCCACGCCCTCGATCGGGTCTTCAGCGGACAGCATCGAATCGAAGAACGCATGCTCCTCGACGTCCGGGTCAGCGACGGCAGCCACACACTGGCGCTCAACGAGTGCGTCGTCGAACGCACGCCGACGGGCCGAACGGTTCGTCTGCGCGTCTTGTTGAACGGCGAGTTCTTCACGAACTACGCCGCCGACGGTGTCATCGTCGCCACGCCGACGGGATCCACCGCGTACTCGTTCTCGGCCCGCGGGCCCATCGTCGACCCCGTCTACCGCGCCATGGTCGTCACACCGGTGTCGCCGCACATGCTGTTCGACCGTTCGATGGTGCTCGCCCCCGACGCGACCGTTCGACTCGAGCTCGATCACGACCGACCGGCGATCGTGTCGGTGGACGGTCGCCACGTCGCCGAGCTCGCCGAAGGTCAGTGGGTGGCGTGCACCGCGGCGTCGCAGCCGGCACGACTCGTGCGCTGCAGCGATCACAACTTCCACCGCATCCTCAAAGCCAAGTTCGGCCTCGCGGACCGCTAGCGCGCATGCTGGTCGAGCTCGTGGTGCAGGACCTCGGCGTCATTGCCGACCTACGCCTGCTGCTCGGTCCTGGCATGACCGCGCTGACCGGCGAAACCGGGGCGGGCAAGACCATGCTCGTCGAGGCGCTCGAGCTGCTGGTCGGCGGCAAGGCCGACTCCACGCTCGTGCGACCGGGCGCGGACGAGGCGACGATCGAGGGTCGCTTCGTCCTCGACGACGAGGAGGTCGTGCTCGCCCGGGTCGTGCCTGCTGTCGGTCGATCACGCGCGTACGTCAACGGGCGCATCGCTCCGGCCTCAGCACTCAGCGAATGGGGGAGCAAGCTCGTCGATCTCCACGGTCAGCACGAGCACCAGTCGTTGTTGTCGCCATCGGTGCAACGGCAGGCACTCGACCGGTTCGGTTCGGTCGACCTCACCGCTCTCGTCGACGCGAAGCGCGACGTCGCC
>DASUCS010000121.1:0-4355 GCA_036275935.1 Acidimicrobiales bacterium | reverse complement strand
CGCATCGCGCCCCGCTCGAGCCACTCCAGCCCCCACGCCTCGACCGGAGGATGCGTCAGGTACGCGTAGACGTCGACGCCCGGCACGAGTCCACCCGTGAAGCCGAGCTTCCGCGCGACGGCGTCGTCGTGGATCTTGTTGTTCGACTCCGTCGCCGTGTTGTGCGCGAAGAGCTCCCACCCGGTGATGCCCGCCATGGCGGCGCAACCGTACTCTCGCCCCGTCGCTGCCGCCGCACGTCGACCCTGTGGTCATCCGGTGGACGAACGCGCGTGATGTGGGGATAACCGAAAAAGGTCGTGGACAACGCTGGGGATCTCGCGTTCACCTCTTGACGTTTTCGCGGCGAAGGCAGAAAGTCCCACTACCGCATCGACACGCGGCGGCGAGAGACCGAGGGACGAACGGAGGCTTCGGCCACATCGGGAGTCCCGAAGGACTCGGACCGCAGTCGGCGAAGCGGGAGGACGAGATCGACCACGTGGTGCGGCACCTCGGTGCAACTCCACAAAGGGCATCGCCCGCCAGAGCGTCAGCTCCGACGGGCGATGTGAGTGATTGCCGAGAGGCTAACGCCTCGACACGATCGCACGGTGGATCCCGGCCGAAAGGGAGTGGCCCTGAGCTGCTGAGTGGTTTCGGCCACGACAGCGCTCGGGGCCGCTTGCTTTTCGTTGCTTTACCTCACCCCTGCGGGAACGAGCGTGACCAAGCCTGCGCGTTCGGCACGCTCGGACCCGTTGGCCCGCGCCCAATCGGTGCGCTCGAAGAGCGACGTCGCGCCGTCGACGGTCAACACGGTGCGCGCCGGTTCACCGATCGACGCAACTGCCGCGCCGAAACGCGCACGGCGTTGCGCGACCGCGGGCGAGCCGGTGTCGACGGAAAGGCTGATCGCAAGGCGGGCACGCTCGTTCGCGCGGGCCCGCAGCGCGCGCAGCAGTCCTTCCAAGACCTGGAGCTCCAGATAGACCGCGACGCCTTCGCACAGGAACAACGTCGTGAGGGACTCGTCCTGTCCCGCCTCGTGCAGTGCGGCGGCGACATCGTCGACGGTGAAATCGGCGGGTACGAACGCGACGTGGTCGGTGGTGATGTCGAGTCGTTCGAGGCGTTCGCGCTTGTCCCGTTGCGTATCCGGATGATCGACCTCGAACCAGCGCACGCCGGGTTTGGCGTAGCGCATCGCCCGGCCGTCGTAGCCCGCGGCCGCGATCACCACCTGCGTGACGCCGGCGTCCAGCGCGCGCACGACCACACGGTCGAAGAACAAAGTGCGCGCCCGCAAGTAGGGCACCATCATCCCGTTCGGGTCGACCGACATGCTCCCCGCGACGTCGCGAGCGAGCAGTTCGTCCGCCTCAGGGTCGCCGTACGGCGCGGGCTCGCGCTCGAACGTGAGGCGGTGCGCCGCGACGCGCTGCGCGGTGGCGGATGCTTCGCCTGGTTTCAGCGGGCGTGACGCAGGGCGCGGCGCCAGGCGCCCCGATACGCCTCGATGCCGTCATCCGCCAGCCACTCCGACGGACCGGCGGCGATGGCCACTCGCTCGGGGATCGATGCCCACACCGAGACACCGGCATCGGTCCAGTCGGCAACGGCTTCCTCGTAGTCGCGGGTGTAGGTGCGGGCGGAGCAGATCACGAGACCCGACGGCACCTTCTTCGGCATGAGGTCGAGGACGGCCTCGGCCGCCGACGTCTCGACACCGCCGATGCGGATGGGGACGACGGCGACGTTCGCCCGCTCGAGCGCCTTCTGCAGCCGTTGCTCCTGTCCCGGTGCAGAGTCGATGATCGCGACTTCGTCGCTGTCGACGCGATCCATCGCTCGGGTGAGCAGTCGGTCGCTCGGCGCCTCGACGACCTCGACCTCCTTGAGGCGCTCGTCGGGCGACGCCTCGATCCACTCGGCCGTGCTGGCCTGGGGGTCGGCGTCGATCAGGGTCACGGGGTGCCGGGCCGAGGCCGCGATCGCAGCCAGGTAGACCGAGGTCGTCGTCTTGCCGACGCCACCTTTGAGCGCTGCTACCACAAGGATCACGCCGGTCACCGTAGCCAGTTCGCGCCCGGCCGTCTCCGGCTGGGGATCAGGCCGACACGGGCGGGCGCCGTCCGGCCCAGGGTGCCGCCGCTTCGAGCTGCGCGGCGATCCGGATGAGCAGATCCTCACGGCCGTGGGCAGCGGCCAGCTGCACGCCGATCGGCAGCCCGTCGTCGTTCCAGTGCAGCGGCAGCGAGATCGCCGGCTGACCGGTGACGTTGAAATGCGTCGTGTACGGCACGAGTTCCGCGACCCGTTGTGCGCCGCCCTCCGCATTGAGCAGCTCGCCCAGCTTCGGCGGCGGAGCGCCCAGCGTCGGGGTCAGGAGGAGATCGAAGCCGCCATCCCACCAGCCCGCCACTTTGCGGGTGAACGCGGCCGAGGCGGACATCGCGTTGGCGTAGTCGAGGCCGCTGAAACCCTTGCCGGCCTCGGCCATGATCCACGTGATCGGCTCGACGTCGTCCGCGGTGAGGGGCCGTCCGACCAACTGGCCGGTGGCGCTGAGGGTGCGCAGCGCCTGTACGCACCAGCGGGCGCCGAAGGTCTGCGCGGTGGACGGATCGTCGAGAACCGCGGGATGCGACTCCTCGACGTGATGTCCGAGGCGTTCGAGCAGCGCGGCCGCGTTGCGAACGGCTCGCTCACAATCGCGATGGAGCGCGCCGGCGGGACTCGTCGCCATCAGTCCGACGCGCAGGACCCCGGGGTCGGACTGGAGCTCGTCGACGTACGGACGCGCGGGCGGCGGCGCGATCGCCGCATCGCCGGGGCCCGGTCCGTGCGTCGCGTCGAGCACCGCGGCCGTGTCGCGCACGGAGCGGGTGACGACGTTGTGCACGCTCACGAGGCTCTCGTCACCGTCCGGTCCGAGCGTGATGCGTCCTCGGGTCACCTTGAGGCCGACGAGCCCGCACATGCTCGCGGGGATGCGGATCGAACCTCCGCCGTCGCTCGCATGCGCGACCGGCACGAGTCCGGCCGAAACCGCCGCCGCGCTCCCACCGCTCGATCCGCCGGGGGTGTGGGCGACGTTCCAGGGGTTGTGCGTTGCGCCATGGCTCGCGGGTTCCGTAGTCGGGACGAGCCCGAACTCGGGAGTGTTGGTGCGCCCCGTGATGACGAAGCCGGCGCGGCGGTAGCGCTGCACCAGCCAGCTGTCGTAGGGCGCGACGTAGTTCGCATCCTTCAGGACCTGTGTGCCGTTGTGCATCGGGTCGCCCTCGGTGCCCGCGTACAGATCCTTGACGAGGAAGGGGACACCGCGGAACGGACCGTTGGGAAGTTGAGCGGACTTCGCGGCGGCGATCGCCTTGTCGAACGTGTGGTGGATCACCGAGTTGAGCTCGGTGTCGACCTTCTCGATGCGACCGATGGCCGCTTCGACCAACTCGAGCGGGCTGATGTCACCCTTGCGAACGAGCTCTGCTTGTGCGGTTGCGTCGAGCCATGCCAGGTCGTCTGCCATGGCGCGGAGGCTACGCCCAGGACACGCGTCAGGCTTGGGGCACGCCTCAGGCTCGGGGCAGGCCCAGCATCCGTTCACCGATGATCGTTCGTTGCACCTCGCTGGTGCCGCCGGCGATCGACGACGCCTTCGACCACAGCCACTGCCGTTGCCACGGGCCGACGAGCGGACCGGCAGCGCCCTGCAACTGCAGCGCGGCATCGGACAGATGGTGCGTCATGTCGGTCCACGTGAGCTTCACGAGGCTCGACTCCGGACCGGGTTGGATGCCACGGCCGAGTCGCGAGAGCGTGCGCCAATTGTGCAGCCGAAGCAGGCGGAGCTCGATGAACGCTTCCGCGAGTGCGTCGGCGATCTCGACATCATCGAGCTGGTCGGTTCGCACGGCGAGCGCGTACAGGTCGTCGAGGAACGACTCGTGCACGACCTGCTCCTTGAACGGGAACGACGTGCCCCGCTCGTGGGCCAGGGTGGTGTTGGCAACCGCCCAGCCGTTGTTGAGGTCGCCCACGAGTTGTTCGCTCGGCACGAACACCTCGTCGAGGAACACCTCATTGAACTCGGCTTCGCCCGTGATCTGCCGCAGCGGCCTGACCTCGATGCCCGGTGACTGCATGTCGACGACGAGGTACGAGATGCCCTTGTGCTTCGGCAGCTCCGGGTCGGTGCGGGCGAGGCAGATCCCCCACCGCGCTTCGCGGGCGTACGACGTCCACACCTTCTGTCCGGTGAGCAGCCAGCCGTCGTCGGTGGGCACCGCTCTCGTGCTGAGCGAAGCAAGATCGCTTCCGGCGCCGGGCTCGCTGAACAGCTGGCACCACAGCTCGCTGGCGTCGAGGATGCG
>DASUCS010000120.1:0-19825 GCA_036275935.1 Acidimicrobiales bacterium | reverse complement strand
AGAGGCGCGTTACGGCGACGCGGTCGCGCTCGCCAGCATGACGTTCGACATGTCGGTCCTGTTCGGTTATGCCGCGGGAGGCGCGCTTCTGACATTCGTCGGGGCGCGGTCGGCATTGCTCATCAATGCCGTGTCCTTCCTGATCTCGGCGGTGCTGCTGAGTCGCATCCCCGCGGCCCGCAATGCGCCGGCCGACGGACCGCCGGTTCGCGTCCGCGACGGCTGGCGGGCAATGGTCGATGACCCGTTCATCCGACGGTTCTTCATCGGCTACATGTACGTCGGTTCGTGTGCCGTTGTCGCGGAGTCACTCGTGGCCCTGTACGCGCTGAAGGAGTTGCACGACGAACCTGGCACGAGCGGACTCCTCGCGGCCGCCATTCCGGCCGGCGCGATCCTGGCGACGGTGTTCGCGCGCGGGTCGGGCGATGACACCGCCAAGGTGCAACGGGCCTCGGAGATCGCGTTGCTCGGCGCGCTCGTGGGAGCAGTCGTCTTCGTTTCGGCACCGCGACTCCCGCTCGTTCTGGTCGGATTCGGCGCGGTCGGCATCCTCAACGCCAGCCGCATCCCCGCGAACGAAGTGACGGTGCTTCGGCTCGAGGACCGCATGCGCGCTCCTACCTTCGCCGTCTTGAACGGCTTCCTACTTGGCAGCCAAGCATTGGCTGCAGCGCTCGGAGGGTGGGTCGCCTACCTGATCGGCGTGCGCCAAGCGATCTTGCTGTCGCTGATCGTGGCAGGAGTGGTCGGCGTGTGGGGGACGCTTCGGCCCCCGCACGAGCTCAAGCACCGAGCGAAGTCGCCGACGACACCACCTTGAGGTTGTAGCCAACGGACGGCGTCTGCAGCAGACGCGCGATCTCGTCGGGCTCGACCGGGTGGCAGTAGAGGAAGCCTTGAGCCTGATCGCACAGATGATTGCGAAGGTAGATCTGCTGGTCGAGCGTCTCGACACCTTCGGCGACGCACTCGATGTGCAGGCTGCGGGCCATCGCGATCATCGCGGAGACGATCGGAGCGTCGTCGAGATGGCTCTCGATCTCGCTCACGAACGAGCGATCGATCTTGAGGCGGTCGATCGGGAAGCTACGAAGGCGTCCCAACATCGAATAGCCGGTGCCGAAGTCGTCGATGGCCAGCCTCACTCCGAGGTCGCGGATCTGGTTGAGCGCTCGCGCCGTCGCATCGACCTCACCGATGGCGATGCCCTCGGTGACCTCGAGCTCGAGCAAGTGGGCGGGAAGCCCCGTCATCGAGAGCGCTCGCTCGACGGCCTCGATCAGACGGTCGGATGCATGGAAGTGACGACCGGAGATGTTGACCGCCATCCGCACCTCGGGAAGGCCCTGATCCAACCACGCCTTCGCTTGACGGCACGCCTCGTTGAGCACCCAGATGTCGACGGCGACGATCAGGCCGGACTCTTCCGCCAGTGGAACGAACTCACCGGGGCCGATCAACCCGAGCGTCGGATGCTCCCATCGCACCAGCGCCTCGACACCGAGGATGCGACCGGTCCGAAGATCGATCTGTGGCTGGAACCGCAGCCGCAGCTCATCGCGCTGGACCGCGTTGTGCAGCTCGCTCTCGCGAACGAGCCTCAGCTGGGCGAGATCGTTCATGCCCGAGGCGTACGTCTTGAACGTGTCGCGCCCGAGATCCTTCGCTCGATGCATCGCGCTGTCAGCGTTTCGCAGCAGATGCTCGGCCCGCGTTCCGTCCTCGGGGAAGAACGCCACACCTGCGCTTGCGGTCATGAACAGCTCGTGACCGCCGAGGTTCATCGGTCGGCGAACCGCAGCGAGAAGGCGCTCCGCGATCGCGCCGACCGCATCCGAATTCCCCACGCCGGGAAGAAGCAGGATGAAGTGGTCGCTACCGAGACGAGCGACCGTGTCGATGTCGCGAGCGGCACCCTTCAGCCGGTCGGCGACGAGCCGCAGCATCTCGTTGCCCATCGAATGTCCGAGCGAATCGTTGATCTTCTTGAAGTGATCGAGATCGAACATCATCACCGCAAAGCGCTCACGATTGCGCCGTGCGGTCGCCGCCGCCTGAGCAACACGGTCCTCGAACAACACGTGGTTCGACAGACCGGTCAACGCGTCGACCAGTCCGGCTCGCCGGATCTCTTCGACGAGCTCTGCGTTCTCCAACGCAGACGAGCCGATTGCGGCCAGCGCGCTGAGCAGCCGGAGCGCCTCGGCGTCCAAGGGCAAGCGCGACGTCGGCTCGGCGACGATCAACCACCTGTCAGATCCGCCCGCCTGGCGCAGCGACGCCCCCCACTCGTCGTCGCCTGGCGGCAACTCCGCCACACGCGCAACGGTGCACCGCAACAGGCGCGCTGCTGCAGCAGCCAGTTCTTGCTCGACCTCTCGCACGTCGACGTGCCCATGCACCTCGACGCTCGACTCGAAGAGGCCCTGTGTGCGGTCGAGGTCTCGCCGCGCACGCGTGTGTTCAGCGAGCACGTACTGCAGGCCGCCGAGCAGTGGGACGGCGAGCGCCACGATCCAGGTGGCGTACTGAGCGGCACTACCGGCGAGGAACCCGATCGCGATGAGGAACGGTGCCCGACGTACGCGGAACCGAAGGAATTCGGTCACCGAACTCCAGAACGGATCGTTCAACACGAACCTGAAGCACATCGCAAGAAGCGACTCGTTGATGACTGCGAGCGCGACGCTCCCGATGCACGCTCCGGCGAGAAGGCCCCACGCGTCACCACCCAAGATCTGACTCACAGCGTCAGCCGCACACACGCCGCCGAGTGCAGCAACCGTCAGGATCGAGCCGTTGATGCACACTGTGCGCGGGAAATTTCGGAGCGCTATGAGTCCAAGCGCCGTTCCAGCGCCCAACACGAGCACGACACCCGCTGACGGAAGGAGCAACCAGCTCGCGACGAACACGGCCTCGTCGAATTGCTGCACGAACTTGCTGTCGCTCGGCTGCAACTTGCTCGCGACGGCCCAACTGGCCGCCTGCACAGCGATGAACGGCACGAGCAGCCAAGGCTCACCGAACGGCGTGCCGAGGCTGCGGGCGATGGCGAAGATCAACCCGACGATGCACAGACCCAGGACCGACACCAAACGAGCCCGGAGAAGATGCGTCTGGCGTGAGTCTCGCCCGTCGTCGACCTGAGCGTCGGGCGCGTCGAGGTGCGTCGTGGCGTCGCCGTTCGATTGGCGATCTCCGCTCCGCACAGTGTCCTCCTGGCCCTGGTCATGGGCGCGTTGGTCCGAATGATGTATCGGCCTTCTCCCGCTTTACCTGAAGGCGTTCGCCTGCTTTTCGTGCTGGATCTGCCACGTTTCGTGGCAATTCACCTGGCCTCTTTTGCAGGTTTGTCCGATTCTGCCGGGTCAGCGGCACGTTCCGAAGCGCGAGAGTGAGGCGTGGTCGCCTTCGAATCGCTGCTGCCCATGAAGGCGGTCACCGGCGCTCTCCCCGCCGACGAGACGGGCTGGGCGTTCGAGATCAAATGGGACGGCGTGCGGGTGCTCAGTTCGGTCGCGCGCGCAGGTGTCCGGCTGCGAAGCTCGCGCGGGAACGACATCACCGGGCGCTATCCCGAGCTGCGGCGGCTGACCGACGCGCTCGCCGACCACACCGCCATCCTCGACGGCGAAGTCGTGGCCTTCGACGAGCACGGGCGGCCGAACTTCGGCTTGTTGCAGACGCGCATGCATCTCGCGAGCGCGACGGAGGTGGCCAAGCGAGCCGAGACGGTACCGATCACGTACGTCGTGTTCGACCTGATCGAACTCGATGGCAACGACGTGATGCCGCTCCCCTACACCGAACGCCGACGAGTTCTCAGAGAGCTCCTACCGGACGACGGTTGCTGGACCGTCCCCGCGGAGCAGCACGCAGGCAATGGCGAAGCACTGATGAACGCGGTCCGGGAACGCGGACTCGAGGGCGTGATGGCAAAGCGCGTCGACAGCCCCTATCTCGCCGGCAAGCGATCGTCGTCATGGGTGAAAGCCAAGGCGCGGTTGCGCCAGGAATTCGTGATCGGTGGCTGGCAGGCGGGTGAAGGCAATCGCACTGGCCAACTGGGATCGCTGCTCGTCGGTGTCTACGACGGCGACACGTTCCGCTACTGCGGCAAGGTCGGTACGGGGTTCTCGATGCGTGAGCTCTCACGACTGGCTGAGCTCCTCGAGTCCATGGCGATCGACCAGTCGCCGTTCGATCCGCCCCCACCTCGGCCGATCGAGCGCGTCGCTCACTATGTACGGCCCGAGCTGGTGGCTGAGGTGGAGTTCGGAGAGTGGACCGGCGAGGGCATCCTGCGTCACCCCTCCTATCTCGGACTTCGCGATGACAAGACGCCGACGGACGTTGTGCGCGAGGGTTAGAGCGTGTCCGACGAGATCCGCCTGCTCCTGCCTGCGGATCCGCGGTATCTCGATGTCGCAGTCGCTGCCATCGAGACGCTTGCCGATCGAGCCGGGATCGACGCGGACGAGATCGCGGCGATCAGCGCGCACGTGCACGACGCGCTCGGGCAACGCCTCAGCCATCGCGACGGTGACGACGTGACGCTGTGTTACGAGGTCGGCGACGGCTACTTGGGCGTGCGCTTGGAGAGTGGCGACACCTCGTACGCGCACACGTGACCACCCGCCAGCAGGTGCGCAACCCGCTCGACTCGTGCATCGGGTAGCACCTCGCGGATGAACTCCAGTTCGGTGCCGCAGGCGGCGCCGTACTGCGTCGCGACGGCGAGAATCGCGCAGTTGTGCTCGACGATGCGGTACGAGCCGTCGTCCTGCGCGACCGCTTCGGCGAGGTAACCGTCCTCGTCGAGGACGCGGGTCAACTCGGCCACTCGGTCGCCGAACTCCTTTCCTTCGAGACGCGCCTTGGCCCGCTGCACACGGCGCGCCCGGCGACGCTCGAAGAGGCGACCGATCAAGGCCGGATCTTCGGCCTCGGCCTCGACCAACAGGTCGGTGACGATCGATGCGTACCTCCGGGGGAACAGCTCGTCGCCGCGCGCGCTCAGGCGGTAGTCGTGATGGGGCCGACCCGGACCGGCACGGACCTCGCGGTGCTCGACGTAGCCCTCGGCCTGCAGGGCGGCCAGGTGTTGGCGCACGGCGCTGACCGTGATGCCGAGTGTCTCGGCCAGCTCGTCGGCGCGAGCCTCGCCGTTGCGCTTCAGCGCCTCGAGCAAGCCTCTGCGCGTCGCGGGCAGGGCGTCGAGCGTGGCCGTGTCGGACACGCCGCCAGCCTACGGGTTCGCACAGTGAACGCTGTGCAAACCGCGCTCAGACCCCCGTGCTGCCGAACCCGCCGAGGCCCCGCGCCGACTCGGGGAGATCGTCGACCACGGTGAACGACGTGCGCTCGACCGGTTGGATCACGAGCTGCGCGATGCGGTCGCCGCGGTGCACCGTGTACGGCGCGTCGGGATCGGTGTTCACCAGGATCACCCGCAGCTCGTCGCGGTAGCCGGCGTCGACGAGACCGGGCGTGTTCAGACACGTGATCCCGTGGCGAAGCGCCAAGCCGCTCCGGGGAAGTACGAAGCCGGCGTAGCCCTCCGGAATGGCAATGGCGATGCCGGTGGCGATGGCGACGCGTCCGCCGCGAGGAGCGATCGTGACGTCGTCGCGCGCGACCAGGTCCGCGCCGGCGTCGCCCGGATGTGCGTACGCGGGCATCGGCAGGTCGGGATCGAGCCGCACGACTGGTACCTCGGGCATGACGCCGCACCTTAGGATCGCCGCCGTGTTGGTGTGGATGGACCTCGAGATGACCGGCCTCGATCCTCGGCGCCACGTCATCGTCGAGATCGCCACCCTCGTCACGGACGACGACCTGCAGATCATCGGCGAGGGGCTCGACCTCGTCGTCCATCAGCCTCCGGAGGCGATGGCGGAGATGGAGGACGTGGTGCGCCAGATGCACACGTCGTCCGGACTGATCAAGGAGATCGAAGAGTCGACGATCTCGTTGGCGGACGCCGGCGCTCGAACGCTCGAGTTCATCAAGTCGCACGTTCCTGACGCGCGCTCTGTGCCGTTGTGCGGCAACTCGATCGGAACCGATCGGCGCTTCCTCGCGGCGTACCTTCCCGACGTCGAGGAGTACCTGCACTACCGGTCGATCGACGTGTCGTCGATCAAGGAATTGGCGAAGCGCTGGTATCCCAAGGTGTGCTCCGCGGCTCCGCAGAAGAACAGCGCTCATCGCGCGCTGGGCGACATCCGCGAGAGCGTCGCTGAGCTGCGCTATTACCGCGAGGCCGTTTTCAAGCCTGCGGACGCACCCACGTAACCTGCTCGCGTGCGACAAGAGGCTGAGCCGGCCACCGACGACATCGACGAAGTCGCGCCCGGCATCCTGCGCATGCAGCTTCCGTTGCGCATGCCCGGTCTCGGTCACGTCAATTGCTACGCGCTCGAAGACGACAAGGGCTTCGCGCTCGTCGATCCCGGGATGCCTGGACCGCAGCCGTGGAAGACGCTCATCGACCGGTTCAAGCTGGCGGGCTTCGATCTCCGGCACGTGCACACCGTCGTCGTGACTCACTCACACATCGACCACTTCGGCGCATCGGGCCGGTTGCGCGTGAAGGCAGACGCGAACGTCGTGACATCCTCGACGTTCCGCACCTGGTGGGATCCGACCGATGTCGGTGAGCAAGAGCTCGACGTAGAAGAGAACCAGCCCGATCCCCGGAACCCGTGGGGTCGCGGCACACCGTGGGGTGGACAACACCCTCGCCCTCCGCGACGCGTGCGTCTGAAGTACCGGTTCTTGCGCCCGATGATGAAGCGTTGGTTCGCGACTCCGAGTCCCAGCGTTCGACTCGCCGACGCACAGACGATCACGCTCGGCCGACGCGAATGGGTGTCGGTGCACACGCCTGGGCACACACCTGATCACTTGTGCTTGTTCGATCCTGCGGGTGGCGTGTTGCTGTCCGGTGACCACGTGTTGCCGACGATCACGCCGCACATCTCCGGCATCGACGCCGGTCCAGATCCACTCCGCGACTTCTTCGCATCACTCGACAAGGTGAGCGAGCTCGAAGGTGTGACCCGCGTGCTTCCCGCGCACGGGCATCCGTTCGACGACCTTCGCGGAAGAGTGAAGGACATCCACCGGCATCACGACGAACGGCTCGGCAAGCTCAAAGAGGCCGCCGGTCGACTCGGTGAAGCGCCCGTCGAGGAGCTGTCGAAGCACCTCTTCCGTCAACGGTCGTGGGGACCGATGGCGGACAGCGAGACCTACGCCCATCTGGAGCACCTTCGGCTCGCCGGCGAGGCCACTCGCCGTGAAGAAGACGGCCGAATGCTGTACTCGCTGCGCTGACGAGCCGGAATCGAAATAAATGAGTTGACGAGGGTTACGCCCTCGTAGTTCGATGCCGGAGACGTTCTGGGCCAATCGGGCTCGAACGATGACCGCACGAAGGACCGCATTGCAGATGAACGGCGCGTATCTCACGGCAGCAGGGCTCACCGCCCGGCCGCGCGCGCACCGTGCCGCGGTCACCGGTCTGTCGACGATCGCCTGTGGCGCGTGGCTCATCGCTGCCCAGGTGAAGCCGGCGACCGACCAGATGTTCGTGGATTCGCCCAACCACCGATCCCGACGGCTTTGGAAGCCCTCTCAGTAACCACCCTGAGAGGGACTCGGAACTCCAAAGGCCGTCGGGACATCCCGACGGCCTTTTGCTTTCTCTGGCCCGAAATCAAGAACAACTAAGAGAGATGGGGGAAGGGGTCCCAATGTTTGCCCCGCAGTTGGAAATCGAGATCAGCGGCTTCGCAGGGGAGCTCGCCGCCACCGATTGGTGGAGCGAGGCCCGCTGCAACGACGGCGCCGGCACCATGAACGGGCTGTTCTTCAGCGAGGAGCTGCAGGACATCGCCCGTGCAAAGCAGATCTGCGCCAAGTGCCCGGTCATCGCCGAGTGCCTGGAGGGAGCGCTCGAGCGCCGCGAGCCGTGGGGGGTGTGGGGCGGTCAGCTCTTCCTCAACGGCAAGGTGCTCGCCAGCAAGCGGCGCCGGGGTCGGCCGCCGAAGGTGCCTCGTCCCGAGGACGAGCTGCCCGACGTGCCAGTTCCGGTGCACCTCCAGGAGCGACTCCGCACCGCCTGAGAGTTCATCACCGATCCTCCGCACCCGACGTAGCGGGCCGGGGCAACGAACGGGGACCGATTCGGGATGTCCCCCCCTTCATCCCGAACTGGCCCTACGCGAGCCCCGGCCCGCCGGTGTGGACCGCTACCGTCGAGCGAGATGTTGCGTCGCGGACTCCTGGCCGTCGTCCTCCTCGCACTGGTGGCGTGCTCGAGCAGCAACGAGCCCGCGTTCGGTGTCATCGACGCTCACTACAAGCGCTTCGACGGCACCACCGGATCGCTTGCCGACTACCGAGGCAAACCGATGGTGGTCAACTTCTTCTCGTCGACCTGCGTCCCGTGCCAGACCGAGATGCCGGCCCTCGAGAAGGTTCATCGGACCCTGGGCGACCAGGTCACATTCCTCGGCATGGACGTGCAAGACACCGTCGAGGGCGGGCAAGCCTTCGTGAAGACGGTGGGCATCACGTGGGAGCTGGGCCGGGATCCGACGGCGTCGATCATGCAGGACCAGCTGAAGGCCACGAGACTCCCGACTACCGCGCTGCTCGACCGAAACGGCAAGGTGGTGCTGGTGCACGAGGGCGCACTCGACGTCGACAAGCTCACGGGTGAGCTGCGCGATCACCAGCTGATCCAGTGATCGACGTCGATCTCGCGCTCGCCTTCACCACCGGCATGGTGGCGACGGTGAACCCGTGTGGGTTCGCGATGCTGCCGGCCTACCTGTCGTTCTTCCTCGGGATCGAGGACGAACGGGCCAGCGTCGGCCGGGCGATGGTGGTGAGCCTCACGGTCACTGCGGGCTTCGCGGCGACGTTCGCCGTCGTGGGTCTGGTCGTCAGCCGGATCACGACGTCCGTGTACGACATCGCGCCGTGGTTCTCACTCGTGATCGGTGGCGTGTTGTTCTTGTTCGGGATCGCGCTGCTCGCCGGTTTCGACGCCACCTTGCGCCTGCCGCGACTCGAGAAGGGCGGACGCAATCGCGACCTTGGGTCGATGGCGTTGTTCGGCGTGTCGTACGCCGTCGCATCGATCGGATGTGAACTGCCACTGTTCCTCGCGGCGATGAGCGGGGTGTTCGGCAAGAGCCTCGCGTCGGGTGTCGTGTACTTCGTCGCCTTCGGGCTCGGCTTCGCCGCGATCCTCACGTCACTCACCGTCGCGCTGGCCATGGCGCGTCAGTCGCTGGTGGTCACGATGCGACGCGTGCTGCCGTACGTGAACCGCATCGCCGGTGTCTTGCTCGTGCTCGCGGGCGCGTACGTCGCGTGGTACGGATGGATCGAGATCCGCAAGGCGCCGAACGACGCGACCGTCAACCGCGTCACGGACTGGTCCTTCACCGTGGGCGACTGGCTGCAGGACTACCAGGATGTCGTGATCCTGCTCGCCGTCGCCGCGGTGCTCGTCGGCGTATGGGCCGCGACGCGGCGTCGGCGGGCCGATGTTCGCTGAACTGCTCGCCCACGATGGCGTCGAGGAGCTGTGCGAGCTGCGATCACGGTTCGGCTTCATGGCGTTCCACGGAGGCAACCTCGAGAAGGGCACCGATGCCGTCGCACTCGAGGCGGCGTCTCGCTCAGGCGCGTCGTTGTACGCCGTGCTGCAACCGCCTGATCTGCGGTGGCACATCCCCTCCACCGCAGTGCAACCGTCGGAGTCGCAGGCACTCGCGCGGTTCCTGGATCACGTCGACGTCGTGATCGCGGTCCACGGCTACGGCGCCGAGGAGTACTGGACCACGCTGCTCATCGGCGGCCAGAACCGAACCTTGGCCGCCCATGTGGGCTCGTCCCTACGAGCGACGCTCGCGCCCCACGGCTATGAGGTCATCGACGAGTTGCAATTGATTCCGGCGCGACTGCGCGGCGTCCACCGCGACAACCCGGTGAACCTTCCGCGTCGCGGTGGCGTGCAGCTGGAACTGCCGCCCCGAGTGCGGGGTACGTCGCCGTTGAGCAAGCCGGAGTACACAACCGCGCTGGTCGACGGGCTGGTGGCCGCGGCGTCGACGTGGGAGGTCACGGCGCGAGACGGGTGACCGTCCAGTTGTCGTCGGGTGTGCGCTCGTAGCGAAACCGGTCGTGCAGCCGGTCCGGCTGGCTGTACCAGAAGTCGATCCAGTCGGGCCGGAGGCGGTAGCCGCCCCAGTGCGAAGGGCGGGGCACGGGCTGACCCTTGAACTGCTCGTCGAACTCGGCCACCCGCCGCTCGAGCCACGCCCGGTCCGGGATCGGCTGCGTCTGTGGCGACGCCCAGGCCCCGAGTTGGCTGCCGCGATCTCGTGAGCTGAAGTAGGCGTCGGAGTCCTCCGCACTCACCTTTGTGACGGGTCCCGCCGTCACGACTTGTCGCCACATCGCGAACCAGGGGAACACGATGCTGGCGTAGCCGTTCTCGGCGAGGTCACGCCCCTTGCGGCTCTCGTAGTTGGTGTGCCATTCGATGCCGCGCTCGTCGATCCCCTTGCACAGGACGTGGCGGACGCTCGGACGGCCGTCGGCACCCGCAGTGGCAAGCGACATTGCGGTGGGATGCGTCAGGCCTTCATCGATCGCCTCGTCGAGCCATTGCTGGAGCTGCGCGATCGGGTTGGAATCGAGGTCGTCGAGGTTCATCGTGAGTTCCGGTTCTAGCGTGCCGCGCCATGACATACGACCTCTTGCGCGTCTCGAGTGATGAGGGTGTCGCCCGCGTCACGATCGACCATCCGCCGATCAATCTCTTCGACCTCCCCTTGATGATGGAGCTGGCCCGGTTCGCCGAGGAGATCGCGGTGGACGAGTCGGTTCGAGTGGTGGTCGTCGGCTCGGCGAATCCGGAGTTCTTCATCGCGCACGCTGATGTCTCTCTGATCCTGCAGCTGCCGCGAGAGGAGCGAGTCGAGGCGAGCCCGGAACTCGGGTTCTTCCACGCGATGGTCGACCGGTTCCGCACGATGCCGAAAGCAACGATCGCCGTGGTCGAGGGGCGTGTCCGCGGTGGCGGTAGCGAATTCGTGTCGTCCTTCGACATGCGGTTCGCCTCGCGGTCACGTACCGTGTTCGGTCAGCCGGAGGTGCCGCTCGGCATCATTCCTGGAGGCAGCGGCACGCAACGGCTGCCGTGGCTGGTGGGGCGAGCGCGTGCGTTGGAGATCATCCTCGGCGGCGGTGACATCGATGGGGAGCTCGCGGAGCGGTGGGGCTGGGTCAACCGAGCGCTGCCGGATGACGAGCTGTGGCCGTTCGTCGACGCACTGGCGGCTCGTATCGCATCGTTCCCCTCGAGTGCGATCGCGGCAGCGAAGCAATCCGTGAGCAACGCTCTGCCCGACCCGGTGCCGGGGATGTGTGAGGAGGAACGGCTGTTCTCGCAGACGTTGCTCGATGCGGCGGCGATCTCGCGCATGGAGCAGTTCATGGCGTCGGGCGGCCAGACCCGCGATGTCGAGGTCGACCTGCCGGCGATCTACCGCACGTTGACCTGATACTCGAGGCGATGACGTGCGGTTACCGCACGTCATCGCCTCGAGAATTGTCAGATCAGGTTGTTCTGGGTGAGGAAGTCCTTGGCGATGACGGCGGCGTCTTCTTTGTCGACGTCGAAGCGCTTGTTCATGTCGATGAGCGACTGGGTCGTGATCTTCTTGCCGATCGCGTTGACCGCGGAGGCGAGATCACTGTTCGACGCAAGCTCCTTCTTCATCACCGGAATGATGTTGTCCGCAGCGAGCATGTGCTTGTCGTCTTGGAGCAGCACGTAGTTGTTCGCAGCGATGCGGCCATCAGTCGAGAACAGCAGCGCGATGTCGATGGAACCAGCGTCGAGTGCAGGCGCGACCGCGGACGTCTCCAGTGCCTGGAAGCTCCCGGACAAGTCCAGGTTGTAGACCTTCTTCAACCCCGGGATGCAGAACGCATTGGTCTCGCAGTCCGCCGGACCACCGAGCTTGAGATTGGCGCCCTTCGCCGCGAGATCGGACAACGACTTGATCCCGAGCTGATCGGCCTTCGCCTTGGTCATCACGAGTGCGTTGGTGTCGACCGCATCGGTCACGTCGAGCGACGCCAGGCCCTTCGTGTCGAGCTGCGGCTTCAGCTTCCCGACCGTCTCGGTCACGTCGCTGGTGGCCTCGCCCTTCTTCCCGTTCAGGAACTCGAGCATCGACGCGGCGTACTCCGGCGCGAAGTTGATCGTGCCGCCGTCGAACGCCTTGATCTCGAGATCACGGAAGCCACCGAGCTTCTGCGTGTCGACCTTGAACCCTTTCGCCGTGAGGCCCTGCTTGTAGATCTCGGCGAGGATGGCGCTCTCGCCGAAGTCCTGCGACCCGATCGTGAGCGAGGGCTTGGCCGCACCTGACGAGCCCGACGAGGAGGACGACGATCCGGTGGTCGTCGTTGCCTTCTTGTCACTGCTGCACGCCGCGATCGCGACGATGGCGATCATCCCGATCGCAACCAACCGCACGGAACGTTTCACTCGGAGATTCCTTTCATGGTGAGGACTTCTTCGGGAACCACAACATCCGGTCGACGGTCGGAAGCGAGCCAGGGTGTCGCCCGCCGAGCCACCAACGAGAAGAACACTTCGGTGAGGAACGCAAGTATTGCCACCCCGACCGCACCGGTGAGGAGCTTTCCATCATCCTGTTGGCGGAAACCCTCGTTGATGAAGGACCCCAACGCATTGAAGCCGACGAACGCACCGAGCGTGGCCGTGGCGACGACTTGCACGGCTGCGATCCGCACACCCGTGACGATCAGCGGACGAGCGATCGGGGTCTCGACGCGGAACAGCACCTGCGCACCTCCCATGCCCATGCCGCGCGACGCCTCGACGATGCTGGGGTCGACCCCACGAACGCCGACGTAGGTGTTCGTGAACATCGGAGGAATCGCCAGCAGCACGAGCGCTCCGAACGTCGGCCAGAAGCCGAGCCCGAATCCGTAGCTCAAGGAGATCGGCAACAGGAGCGCCAAGATCGCGAACGAAGGAACGGCGCGCCCGATGTTCACGATCGACTGCACGAACAGCCCGCCGCGCTTGACATGACCCAGCGCCAGCGCGGGCGGGATCGCGATCAGGCCACCAGCCACGACCGACGCGATCGACAGTCGCATGTGCTCGATCGTTCTGTGCAGGATCCCCCGCTCGCCCCACCAGTGCGCCGACGTCGTGACGTAGTCCGCGAAGTCCTGGATCGCGCCCATCAGCTCGACACCCGTCGTCGCGACCACGGCGTCAACGTCCGCTCGAGCAGCACCAGCGCGAGGTCGAGCACGATCGCCATCACCACCGACAGCCCGGCGCCCACGACGATCGGGGTCGAGAACGTTCGCTTCAGCCCGTCGTCGATCAGACCTCCGTAGCCACCGAGCCCGATCAGGCCCGTGACGGTGACGAGTCCGATCGTCGTCACCGTTGCGATGCGCAGCCCGGCGATGATCGTGGGTGTCGCCAAGCGCAAATCGACGGCGAGGAAGCGGCGCGCCGGTCGGTAGCCCATTCCATCGGCCGCTTCCTTCACCGACGCGGGCACACCGTCGACCCCCTCGACGATGTTCCGAATGAGGATCAACAGCGTGTAGCTGATGAGACCGATCTCTCCGGTGAGCGTCGTGAATCCGGTGAACGGGATCAGGAACACGAAGAGCGCCAGGCTGGGGATCGTGTACAGGAAGCCGGTGACCCAGGCGATCGGCGAGTACATCCAACGCCATCGCAGCGCGATCACCGACAACACCGCGGACATGAGGAACCCGATTCCCACGGCGATCAACGTGAGTCGCAGGTGCTCGAGCGTGGCGGCCTTGATGTCCGCGCTGTGGCGGTCGACCCAGTCCCACCAGATGAACGAGTCCGGACCGTTGGCCCCGAACAGATGCACCGTCATCGCTTCGCCATCCCCGCTGCGATCTGCTCGATGGTCAACATCCCGGCGACACGACCGTCCTCGTCCACTACGGCAACCGCGCGCGCATGTGAGTCGACGATGACATCGAGGGCCTGACGCAACGGGGTGTCGAGGCGGACCGCGGTCGACGAGTCGATGCCGTCGAGGACCGGCGCGAGCTCGACGTCGCGCACTCGCAGGAGCCCCATCCGCTTCAACGCTCGCTCGCGGCCGAGGAAGTTCGCGACGAAGTCGTTCACGGGTGACCGCAACAGGTCGGCCGGCGGGCCGAACTGCTCGAGGATGCCGCCGACGTTGAGCAACGCGATGAAGTCCGCGAGCTTGATGGCCTCGTCGATGTCGTGCGTCACGAGGACGATCGTCTTGTGGACGCGGCGTTGCAGCGCGATCAGCTCGTCCTGCAGCCGGGCGCGCACGATCGGATCCACCGCGCTGTAGGGCTCGTCCATCAAGAGGATCGGCGGGTCGGCGGCGAGCGCGCGCGCCACCCCGACGCGCTGTTGCTGGCCGCCGGACAGCTCCGCCGGATAGCGCGACAGCAGCTCGGGATCGAGACCGACCAGGTCGACGAGCTCCGTCGTGCGCTGCCGGACCCGCGCCTTGTCCCATCCGAGCAGTGACGGAACCGTGCCGATGTTGGCGGCGATGGTCTTGTGCGGGAAGAGTCCCGTCTGCTGGATCACATAGCCGATGCCCCGCCGCAGCTCGTGCACGGGCATGTCCAGCACGCGTCGGCCTTGTACCTCGATCACGCCGCTCGTCGGTTCGATGAGCCGATTGATCATCTTCAACGTCGTCGTCTTGCCGCAGCCGGACGGACCGACGAGCGCGGTCAGCGATCCCTGAGGGAAATCGAGACTGAGCTCGTTCACCGCGGGATGGCGTGATCCCCGGAAGCGCTTCGAGACGCGGTCCAGCCGTATTGCAAGGTCAGCGATGCGCTGACGTTAATCCGCAGGTGTGGTAGCGCCGAGGGGCGGCGTGTCGATGAATGGCTCTTGCGGCTTGACCAGACCGCGAGACACCCAGTTGCGCTTGTCGGCCCACACCAACATCGGTGGCAGCACGACCAGCGCGCTGAGCAACGCGACGGCAACGTTCATGGCCACGATCCGGCCGAAGTCGCGCAGCAGCGGGAGCGACGAGAACGACAGGACCGCAACGCCGGCGATGGCCGTGAGGCCCGACACGATGAATGCGCGGCCTGTGCGCGATGCCGCGATGTCGACCGCTTGCTTCGGATCGAGGCCGCGCCGCCGCTCCTCGACGAACCGCAGCAGGATCAACGACGTGAACTCGGTGCACGCCGCGACAACGAGTGGCCCGCCGACTGCGGTCATGGGGCTCAACTTCAGGCTGAAGGCGAACGCCACCAGCGACGACGCGCCCACCGCGATCAGCACCGGCACCAGCGAGAGCAGCGACCGGATCACCGACCGCAGTCGGACTGCGAGGAACAGGAACACGAACAGAATCGCGAGGTAGGTCAACAGGATGCGGTTGGCCTCGAGGTTGTCGAGCAGCCCCACGCCCACGACGGCAAGACCCGCGGGCGTCGCGCGGATGCCTTCGGGCGGATGCGTCTGCGAGCGGATCTCACGCACCATCGGCGCACGCGACTCGAGCGATGCCTGACTGGTCCGGAACACGATGTTGAACGCGCGCCCGTCATCTGCGACCGACGATGCCTTCAAGTCGGGTGGGGCGGCCTCGAATGCCGCCTTCACGTCCGCACCGGTCGGTGGGATCGGCGACGCGCCCGGAACATCGATGAGATCGCCGACAGCCGTCTCGATGCTCGAACCCGTCAGGATCAGGTTCGAATACTTCCCGACGGTGTCGTGCGTGAAGTCGTAGGCGAACTTCTGGAAGTTGTCGCTGAAGACATCGTCGGCGCGCGCGAACACTCCGAACTCCGCGTCGGAGCCGACCTGACGGTCGACCTCGTGGATGTCCTTGATCGTGCCCGAGGACTGGTTCACCCATTGGATCGGGTCGGTCTGCAGCGTGAGCCGATCTTCGACGGTCAGGCCCCCGAAGAAGATCACGATGCTGGCGATGATCAGCGGGATCGCCGAGACGGCCGGCATGCTGCCCAGCCACTCGGTCAGCCGGCCGAGGTTGCCCGGCTGGAAGCCCTCGGCCTTGCGGCTCGTCGGAGAGCGGAACTCGCGGATGCCGAGGATGGCGAGCGGCAAGATGATCGAACACAGGCAGATCACTGCGATGCCGACGGCGAGCAACAGCCCGAACTGACGGAGCATCGGCACCTTCGCGAATCGAAGTGCGGCGAACGCGAAGATCGCGTCGAAGGTGACCACGAGCAGCGCAGGGCCGAGGTTGCGGGCCGTCTCCTGGATCGGGTGATCTGCGCGACCGACGAGGACCTCCTCCTCGACGCGCGCGTGCATCTGGATCGCGTAATCGATACCGACACCGAGCATCACCGGCAGTCCGGCGATCGTCACGATCGTGAGCGGGATGCCGAGATAGCCCGCGAGCCCGAACGCCCAGATGACGCCGACGATGATCACGCCCAGCGGGAGTAGTCGCCACCGCACGCGGAACAGCACCGCGAGGATGATCACCATGATGAACGCCGCGATTGCACCGAGCGACAACATGCCGCCGCGCAGGTAGTCGTTGATGTCCTTCAACAGCAACGAGGCACCCGTCGTGACGGTCGACGCATTCGGGAACTGCATCTTCTCGGCTTCGGACTTCGCGAACGTCGCCGCCTTGCCCTCGTCGTCGATCGACTGATTGCCCTTGAGCCGCACGATCACCTGCGCGTGGCGATCGTCGGGGATGAACGAACGCAGCGCCTTTCGGATCTGACCGGTGTTGTCGTACAGGAGGAACTTCACCCACTCGGGGTTGTCGAAGGTCCGCTGGTCGACCGGGACTGCGCTGAGACGCGTCAACGTCTCGACCGCGTCCTTGCCACGGGCATCGGCACCCGGCCCCGGCGGCTCCTTGGACTGCGCCGTCAACAGCGCCTTGCCCGCGATGCTCTGCGTCGGGTCACCGGTCGCGCTCTTCACGAGGTTGTCGGAGAACTCGAGGATGGTGAGCGGCGTGATCACACCGACGTAGTTGCCGGTCGCAGTGAGGGTGTCGTGGTAGGTCGTGAACTGCTGACGGCCGTTGGCGTCGAAGAGCTCCTCGACCTTGTGACCGTCGTTCATCGTCACGACGGTCAGCACGGCCTGTCCGCCGAAGAGGCTCTGGTACGCGACGTTGTCCTTGTACACCTCGTCGCTCTTGTTGAGATAGCTGTCCTGGCCGGTCGCGAAGTCGAGCTTCGTGATGCCGTAGCCGAGCACGACGGTGAGCAGCACACCGACGACCACGACGACACCGGCGCGCTTGCCGAGCTCGACCGCCAGCCTCGACCAGAATCGCTGCACCCGCCTACCCCCTGGAGATCGAGGTCGTGCCCCCGAGATATGGGTGTAGCACCTTCGGCAGTTCGATGGAGCCGTCAGGTTGGCGATGGGTCTCCAGCACGGCCGGCCAGATGCGCGACCACGCCATCGCCGAACCGTTCAGTGTGTGGCACGTCTCGGTGCCCTTGCCCCCCGTCGGTCGGTACCGCACGTTCGCCCGGCGCGCCTGGTAGTCGCCGAACCAGGACACCGATGACACTTCGAGCCACGCGTCGGTACCGGGCGCGTACACCTCGATGTCGAAGGTGCGAGCGCTCGAGAACCCGAGATCGCCGGTGCACAGATCGACGATCCGGTAGGCGAGGCCCAGATCCGAGACGATGTCCTCGGCGCGGGCGAGGATGTCCGCGTGCACCCCCGCGGCTTGGTCGGGCGTGCAGTACGCGAACAGCTCGACCTTGTCGAACTCGTGTGACCGCAACGTGCCTCGCGTGTCGCGTCCCGCCGCGCCGGCTTCGCGACGAAAGCAGGGCGTGTAGGCCGTGAACCGGACCGGTAGGTCCGCCTCGTCGAGGATCTCGTCGCGATGCATCGAGGTGAGTGGCGCCTCGGCGGTCGGGATCAGCCACAGGTCGTCTCGCTCGAGGTTGTAGGCATCGTCCGCGAACTTCGGGAGCTGGCCGGTCGCCGTCATCGTCTCGGTGCGCACGAGGGACGGCGGACGGAGCTCCTCGTACGCTCCCTCGCCCGTCGTGTGCCGGTCGAGGGCGAGCTGTGTCATCGCCCGCAGCAGCCGCGCGCCCATGCCGCGATACAGCACGAACATCGAGCCCGACAGCTTCGATGCTCGTTCCGCGTCGAGGAGGCCCAACTCGGCGCCGATCTCCCAGTGCGGCACCCGCTGGTGCGCTCCGTAGCTCGAGGGGTCGTAACCGACCGTCTTGAGCACTGGGTTGTCGTCCGGCCCGCCACCGAGCGGCGCGTCGTCCGAGGGGACGTTCGGGATACCGAGCAGTGTCTCGCGCAGCAGCACGGCAATGCTGTCGTACTCAGCGGCCAACGTGCGCTCGCGCTCGCCGAGCACGCGACTCTGCTCCTGCAGGACCGCCGCTTCGTCCGCCCTCTTCTCGCGGTGCAGTGCACCCACCTGCTTGCTCAACGCGTTGATCTGTGATCGCAGCTCGTCGCGCTCCGCGACGATGGCTCGGAGCCGTTCGTCGGACCCCAGGGCTCGGCGAAGGTCGGCCTCGAGGCTCGAATCACCGCGGCGATTGAGTCCCGCGAGGACGTTGTCGAAGTCGGTGCGGATGCGCCGAATGTCGAGCATCCGGGCACGCTAATCGGCCGCTGGGGGCGCTTCGACGCCGTATCGGCAGGCCGGTAGGGTCGCTCTTCTTGGCTGTGATCGAGGTGGACGAGCTCGTCGTCACGTATGGCCGATTGTGTGCGGTCGACGGCGTGTCGTTCTCCGTCGAGGTCGGCGAGGTGCTCGCGCTCCTCGGACCGAACGGCGCGGGCAAGACCACGACGGTCGAGACGCTGGAGGGCTACCGCACTCCACACAGCGGACGCGTCCGCGTTCTCGGCCTGGATCCGATGACCGACCACGATGCGATCGTGCGCCGGGTCGGCGTGATGCTGCAGTCCGGCGGGGTGTACCCCGGCATCCGACCGCTCGAGGTGCTCGAGCTCTTCGCGTCGTACTACGACGACCCGGAAGATCCCGCCTTCGTCCTCGAGCGGGTCGGATTGTCACACCGTCGCAATACGACGTGGCGTCGGTTGTCCGGCGGCGAGCAGCAGCGGCTGTCACTCGCCCTCGCGCTCATCGGCAAGCCCGAGGTCGCGTTCCTCGACGAGCCGACCTCCGGGATCGACGTGGCGGGACGGCAGGTGATCCGCGAACTGATCGAGGAGCTGCGCCAGACCTCGGTGACGATCGTCGTGACCACGCACGACCTCGAGGAGGCCGAGCGACTCGCAGATCGCATCGTGATCATCGACCAGGGCAAGGTCGTCGCCAGCGGCACCCCAGCCGAGCTGATGCGGGCGAGCGAGGACGAAGAGATCCGCTTCGGTGCGCCACCGCACCTCGACACCGCCGGTCTCGGCCGAGCGCTGAATGCATTCGTCGACGAGGTGAGCGCCGGCGAGTACAAGGTCGCGCTACCGCCGACCCCGAACAACGTCGCCGCGCTCACCGCGTGGCTGGCCGAGCACGACCTGCCGCTGCTCGACCTGCGCGCCGGGCGTCAGCGACTCGAGGACGTGTTCCTGCGGCTCACGGCGATCACCGGCGAGCATCCGATCGTGAAGCCGGAGAACAGCGAGTGACTGCATTGACGGCGCAGACGCGCACGGAGGTCGTACTCACCCTGCGGCGCGGCGAGTCGCTGCTGCTGATACTCG
>DASUCS010000119.1:0-10685 GCA_036275935.1 Acidimicrobiales bacterium | reverse complement strand
AGCGTGACGGAGACGCGAACGAGCGTCGGGGCACGCATCAAGGTCGACGGTGGCAAGACGTACGAGCCGCAATTGCGACGGTTCCCGAACAACTCGCAGGCGATCGGCACGCCGTCCGTGCACACCGGTTTCGTGGACGACGTCTACCTGTCGCTGCTCACCGCGCCCGCCGACGGCGACACGGTGAACGTGCGGGTGATCATCGAGCCCCTTGCGGTGTGGATGTGGATCGGCGGCGGCGTCATCGCGCTCGGGACGATCCTCGCCGCGTGGCCCGGCAAGCGTCGCAACCCGATCGATCCGGTGTCCGCGCCGATCGCGAGCGAACCCGAGGCCGAGCGCGAACTGGTGACCGCGGACTGATGGAGTCATTGGGCGCACCCGGGAGCCGCGGGCGCGCAACGCGATGGATCGCGGTCGTGCTCGCGGTGATCATGATCCTGCTCGTCGTCGTGCTGATCACGCGCAAGAGTGCGGCGGACCGCGCCGACTTCGATCCGCTCGAGAACAAGGTCGCGCCCGCCATCGTCGGCACGACGCTCGACGGCAAGCCTTTCAACCTCGACCAGCTACGAGGCCAATGGGTGGTGGTGAACTTCTTCGCCTCCTGGTGCGTCCCGTGCCAGCGCGAGCATCCGGATCTCATCGCGTTCGACCAGCGCCACAAGCAGGCGAAGGACGTGCAGCTGATCAGCGTGGTGTTCAACGAGGACCTCGGCGCGGTGCGTGACTTCTACGCGAAGAACGGCGGCGACTGGCCGGTGGTGAGCGGCGACGAGGGCCGGCTGGCGCTCGACTACTCGGTCATTCGTCCTCCCGACACCTACGTCGTCGATCCGCTCGGCATCGTGCGTGCCCGCATCCCCCGGCCGATCAACGGCCCTGATGAGCTCGATCAGCTCATCGCCGGGCTCAGCCAGCAGCTCTACGGATCTGGATCCTCGAGCGGCCCGTGAAGCTGAAGTTCAGCTACGGACTGATGGTCCTCGTGCTCATCGGCGCGCTGTGGGCCGGCACTCACGCTCGTCACACGCCCTCCGCCGACGAGCGCGCGGTTGCGCTCGAGCAGCAGATCAAGTGCCCCGTGTGTCGCGGTCAGTCCGTCGCGGAGTCGGATTCCGAGGCGTCGAAGGCGATCCGAACGGACATCCAGCGCCGCATCTCCGACGGTGAATCGGATTCGGAGATCCGCAACTTCTACGCGAAGACGCTCGGCCCCGACATCATCCTGCGCCCGCCGTCGAGCGGGTTCGCCGGGCTCGTGTGGGTGCTACCGGTCGCAGGTTTCGTCATCGCCGCCGCAGCCATCGGATTCGCATTCGTCCGCTGGCGACGCTGGAGCCCCGCGTGACGGAGACGCGCCGCGTCGTTCGCCTCGATGCGGACGCGCTCGCCGCGCTCGAAGAGCAACGCTCCTTCCTGCGGCGGTCGCTGGAAGATCTCGAGCGCGAGCGTGAGGCCGGCGATCTGGACGCCGAGGACTACCGCACCCTCAAGCACGACTACGGCGCTCGCCTCGAGAGCGTCCAACGAGCCGTCGAGGAAGGGAAGGCGGAGTTCGCGGCGTCGCGTACTCCCGGGCGACGTGGCCGCACCGCGCTGATCACCGTCGGGGTGATCGTGTTCGCCTTGATCTGCGGTGTCGTCGTCGCGAACCAAGCCGGGCGCCGCGACAACGGTGCGACGGTCACCGGTGCCATCTCGCAGACCGCACGTGAGCGAAACGCGCAGTGCCTCGACATGGCGCGCGACAAACCGATGGACGCAGTGAAGTGCTATTCGGCCGTGCTGCAGGACGCGCCAGACAACGTCGAGGCCCTCACCTACCGTGGATGGATCCGAGTGATCAGCGGCGACAACCAGGGTCTCACCGACCTGCGGCAGGCGGTCATGGTCGACGGCACGTATCCCGACGTGCACGCTTTTCTCGCCATCGTGCTGTTCCAAGCGGGCTGTCCCGCCGACGCGGCCACAGAGTTGAAGCGACTCGATGCCTTGAACCCCTCACCGCTCATCCAGCAGCAGATCGACGGTGCGGATCTGCGCAAGAAGATCAATGACGCGCTGACCGCGCCGACGACCACGGCCAACAGCTGCGGGCAGCGATGACGCGAGCCGAGGTTCGCATCGGTGGGGGCCAGGGCTTCTACGGCGACGGCCACGAACCGGTCGCCGCTCTGCTGGCCGACGGCGTCGACTACCTCGTGTGTGAAGCACTGGCCGAGCTCACCCTCGCGATCCTGCAGAAGGACCGCCAGCGCGATGAATCGCTCGGCTACACGCGTGACCTGCCGCGCTACGTCGCCGAAGCCTTGCCGTACATCGTCGATGGTCGAACGAAGCTGATCACCAACGCCGGCGGGATCAATCCCATCGCCGCGGGCCGCGCGGTGGTCGAGACGTTGAAGGCCGCCGGCGCCGTGGGGCTCACCGTGGCGACCGTCGTGGGGGACGACGTGCGCGGGCGCGCCGAAGAGCTCGGCCTCCCGTCCGACGCGCTGTTCGCGAACGCGTACCTCGGCGGGCGGCCGATCGCCGACGCGCTCGCCGCCGGCGCCGACATCGTGGTCACGGGCCGAGTCGCGGACGCGTCGCTGTTCGTCGGTCCGCTCGCGCACGAGCTCAACTGGGCCTGGGACGACTGGGACGTGCTCGCGGCGGGGGTCGTCGTCGGACACTTGCTCGAGTGCAGCGGCCAGATCACTGGCGGGAACTACTCGGGACCGTGGTGGGAGAACCCGGACCCTCAGCGGATCGCGTTTCCGATCGCGGAAGTCGACGGCGATGGCTCGGCCGTGCTGACGAAGCCTGCGGGCACCGGCGGCATGCTCACCTTCGACACCGTGCGCGAGCAGTTGCTGTACGAGGTGCACGATCCCGCTCGCTATCTCAACCCCGACGTCACGGCCGACTTCACGTCGCTCACGCTCGACGATCTCGGTGGAGACCGGGTGCGCGTGAGCGGCACGAAGGGCGCGCCGCCGCCGGAGACGTACAAGGGCCTCGTCTGCACGCCCGCAGGGTGGGCCGGTGAAGCTCGAATGGCGTACTCCTGGCCGGACGCAGAAGCCAAGGCGCGCGCCGCGTTGGCGTTCATCCGCCAGCGGGCCGAGCGTGCGAACCTGCCGATCGAGGAGTGGCACGAGGAGTACTTCGGCGTGAATGCCTACGGTGGGCCCACAGTGCCCGACGTCGACGGGTGGGAGCCGCCCGAGGTCATCGGTCGGCTCGCGTGGCGGACCGATGACCAGAAGGCCGCCGCCTCGGTCGGGCAGGGCGTCGGTGTGCTCGGGCTGTCCGGTCCGCCGACGATCAGCGGTACGGGCCGTACGCGCGACGGCGGTCCGACACAACTGCTGGCCGTGACGCCCTTCGCCGTCGACCGCGAGCTCGTCGATGCTCAGGTGCGCATCGACATCGAGCGCGTATGACCTCTGTCGAGAGCCCTCCCACCGAGCTACCGCCTCCACCCGACACGGGACGCGCGGTTGCCTCGCTCTTGTCCCGACTCGGTGGATTCGGGCTCGAGCTCATCCTCGTGCCGTGCACGTTCGTGTTCGGCTGGGTGGGCTGGTGGATCATCGCGTGGGCGGACGGTCAGACCCCTGCGAAGTCGTTGCTGCACCAGCACACGGTCGATGCTCGTGACGGGGAGCTCGCCGGGTTCGGACGCATGGCCCTTCGCGAGGCACTGGGCAAGGGGGTCGGTGCGCTCCTCGTTCTCTCGGGGGCGTACTTCGAGCTACCGGTCGTCGCCGCAGTCGGTGTGCTCTACGGCGTGGTCGGCGCCGCGCTGGCGGTACCGGATCCGCGGCGACGCACGTTGTGGGATCGCCTCGCCGGGACGGTGGTCGTCGAAGGCGATCCTCCGCCTCCGGTCCCGGCCCCGATCGCGATCACTGATCCGGTGGAGCCAAGTACCGCGCCCGAGTGACGCGCTTGCCGTCGACGTCGATGGCCCACGTCGATCCCTTCGGCCAGCGGGGCTCGTCGTCGACCGCCATGCCGTCCCGAGCGGCGATGCGCAGGATCTCCGGCACGAGGTCGCCGTGGGTGCACAGGACGGAGTCGCCCTTCTCCCTGGCGACGTGCCGCAACAGCTCGTACGCCTTGGCCGCATCTGCGCCTTCGAGCAGGGCGTGGGTGAGCTCGACCTCGACGCCGTGCTCGCTGGCGAGCGGCTCGACGGTGTTGCTGCAGCGGACGGCCGGACTGGAGAGCACACGCCGGATCTTGGCGCCATCGAGCTGACCGATCAGGCCGTGCGCCTGCGTCTCACCCTTCTTGGTGAGGGGGCGCAGCTCGTCGTCGTCTGGCCAGTTCGCGCGGCTCTTGGCGTCGGCGTGCCGGACCAGGAACACGGTCATAGACCCGCGGAGCGTAACGGCAACGAGGGATAGCTTCGGGACTCGATGGCTCGAATCCGGCTGCGGGATCTGTGCGGCGTGCGCTCCGGCGACAAGGGTGACATCAGCGACCTCGCCCTGTTCGCCGACGACGAGGCGGCGTACGAGGCGATCCTCGAGGCGGTCACCGCCGAGCGGGTCAAGACGCACTTCGGTTCGTTGGTGAAGGGCGACGTCGAGCGCTACGAGGCTCGCAACGTCCTCGCGCTGAAGTTCGTGATGTACGACGCGCTCGGTGGCGGGGCACCTCGGTCCTTGCGGGCCGACAACCTCGGCAAGACGCTCGGCGCCGCGCTGCTGCGGATGGAGATCGACGTCCCGGACGCAGTCGCCGCCAACGCACGACGCCGCCCCGCGCCGATCAACCGCTGAGGCGCCGGAGCGACGCGAGCACGTTCGCGAGCGCGTCGAGGAAGGCGTCGATGTCGGCGTCGGTGCTCGACCAGCCGACCGAGATGCGCAACGAGCGATGGGCGTCCACGCCCATTGCCTCCAACACCGGTGACGGCTCGAGCGCTTCGGACGAGCACGCGCTTCCCGAGTGAGCGGCGATGCCGGCGCGGTCGAGCCCGAGCAGCACTGCTTGCGGTTCGATCCCGAGTACGCCGAGGCAGACGAGATGCGGCACCCGTCCGACGGGATCGCCATACGTCACGACACCGTCGACCTCGGCGTCGAGGATCCGCTGCGTCAGTGCACGCTGGTGCTTCGCTTCGGTCTCGACGTCGACCGTCGCGCACGCCGCACCGAAGCCTGCGATGGCCGGGACGTTCTCCATCCCCGCTCGTCGTGCCCGTTCCTGATCTCCACCGCGGAGCAACGGTCGTAGCCGTAGACCTCGCCGGATCAGCAGGGCGCCGATGCCGGGCGGGCCGCCGAACTTGTGTGCGCTGACCGACAGCAGGTCGGCGTCGAGCGTGCGGAAGTCGACGTGGAGGTGCCCGGCCGCCTGCGCGGCGTCGACATGAACCAGCACGTCCCGCTCGTGGCACGCCGCGATCACATCGCGGACGGGTTGCGTCGTCCCCACCTCGTGGTTCGCCCACTGCACGTGCACACATGACGTCTCGGGGCGGATCGCGTCGACAACCGCGTCGACATCGACGCGACCGAGGTCGTCGACGCCGACGACCGTGACGTCACCGATCGCGTCTGTCGCGAGCCGGACGGCTGAGTGCTCCACCGCCGTGACCACTTGATGCGAGCCACGCTCGGCCGCACCCCACACGGCCGTGGCGATCGCTTCCGTCGCTCCACTCGTGAACACGACTTCCCGGCTCGAGCGGCAGCCCAGAAGCGCGCTCACCGACTCGCGCGCGTCTTCGACCGCAACGCGTGCCGCGAGTCCTTCTTCGTGGATGCGTCCGGGATCTCCGGTCCGCTGCAGCCACTCCGACAACGCCTCGACCGCATCGGTGCGCGTCGGTGACGTCGACGCGTGATCCAGGTAGTGCCGCACGCGCTATTCAGAGATGGCGGTGACGCAGACGTCGTCGCCCATCGGCAGCGACGACTCCGTGGCCGGTGACGTGTCGCCGTACATCGCCGCGAGCATCCCCTTCACCAACCCGCGGTCGACCGCGCAGATCACCGGGTGCTCGATGGCGGCGTCGCCGAACGGGCAGTGCTCGGACACGATCCGCAGCGCGTTCCCACGCTTCTCTGCGTGCGCCGCGAATCCGTGGGCCGTCAGCGCGTCGGCGACCGCCTGCAACGCGGCCTGGAACGACTTGCGCACGCTCTCACCCGCCGGTGACGCGCCGATGGACAGCGCCATCGTCTTGCCGTACTCGACCCCGACCTCTTCGGCCATCTCCTCGGCTGCGTCGCGCGGTAGCCGTGCCAGCGCCTTGCCGAGCAGCGTCACCAACAGGTCGTCGTGCCGCACCGGCAGCTCGAGCATCATGTGCTTGTCCGCGACGCGGTAGCGCTTGGACGGCCGTCCGACACCACCGCCCTCACCGCGCACGGTTCCGACCTCGACGTACCCGCCGCTCGCGAGCTTGTCGAGATGATGCCGAGCGACATTCGGATGGAGCTCGAAGCGCTCTCCCACCTCACTCGCCGTGACACCTCGATCGGCATCGCGCACGAACAAGTAGATGTCGCGGCGCGTCGGATCACCGAATGCCGATGTGATCGCCGTCACGGCCGACGAGAAGTCGGTCGGTGAGAGCGGACCTCGCTCCATATGTGGATAAGTTTACGACCCATGCCCGTGACGCACGCTCAGGTGATCGATGCGTTGCGGCCCGTGGAAGATCCGGAGCTCCACCGCAGCATCGTCGAGCTCGGCATGGTCAAGAACGTGACCATCGACGAGGGTCGCATCGCGGTGCAGGTTGCCCTCACCGTGCCCGGATGCCCGCTGCGGGCCGAGATCGACAACCGTGTGACCTCTGCGATCCACGGCCTCGATCCCGCGACCAGCGTGGCCATCGACTTCACGGTGATGACCGAGGAGGAGCTTCGAGCGCTGCGTCAGCGGCTCCACGGCGATCCCGGGTCGACCGCCGGAACGCACGCCGCGCACGGGCACGCCGAGGGCCGCGCGATCCCCTTCGCTGACCCCGACAGCCGCACGCGTGTGTTGTTGATCGCGTCCGGCAAGGGCGGCGTCGGCAAGTCGTCGGTCACGACGAACCTCGCCGTCTCGCTCGCGCAACGCGACAAGAGCGTCGCCGTCGTGGACGCCGACGTGTGGGGCTTTTCGATCCCCAAGATGCTGGGCATCGATCGGACACCGGTCGTTCTCGACGAGATGTTGCTTCCACCGGAAGCGCACGGCGTTCGCTGCATCTCCATCGGCTTCTTCGCCGAGGAGGATCAGCCCGTCATCTGGCGCGGCCCGATGCTGCACAAGGCGCTCGAGCAGTTCCTCACCGACGTCTATTGGGACGAGCCGGACTACCTCATCGTCGACCTGCCGCCGGGTACTGGCGACGTGTCGATCTCGCTCGCGCAGATGTTGCCCGGCGCGGAGATGTACGTCGTCACGACACCGCAGCCCGCGGCGCAACGCGTCGCGCAGCGAGCGGGGTTCATGGCCCACAAGGTCAACATCAAGGTGCGCGGTGTGATCGAGAACATGTCGTGGTTCATCGGTGACGATGGCACGCGTTACGAGCTGTTCGGGCAAGGGGGCGGCGCCGCGCTCGCCGAGACGCTCGATGTCCCCCTCGTCGGCCAGGTCCCGCTCGTCCCCGCGCTGCGCGAGGGTGGCGACACCGGTGCACCGATCGTCGTGTCCGAGCCCGACGGCGACGCGGCACGCATCTTCGCGGCGATGGCCGAGACGATCGACGTCCAGCTGGCGCCGACGATCCGCCGCCACCGCGAGCTCAAGCTGATCTAACGAGCGCCGGCGACCTCTCGCAGCTTGTTCGCGAGGGGCTTCACATCGCCGCTCTTCAACAGCAACGGGATGCGCAGCCGCGCCATCTCCTTGCGCACGAACTCGCCGGCCACCGCGGTGTAGGCGACGATGGCCACGTCGGGATGCTCCCTGCGCAGCACCGGGATCGCCTCGAACCCGTTCATGCCGGGCATCAGGAGGTCGAGCACCATCGCATCCGGATGTGTCGCCTCGCAACACTCGATCGCGGCGCGGCCATCGGCGGCTTCGCACGTGATCTCGAAGCCCGCACCTTGCAATTGGATGCGTAGAAGCGTGCGGACGTCAGGCTCATCGTCGGCGATCACGACGCGGATCGCCTCTTCGTTGGCGGGCATCAGGCTGGTAGATCCACCACTGCGACGATGTCGCCATCAGAGCGCTCGAGGCGAACGTCGCCACCATCGGACCGGGCCAGTTCCCGCGCCACCGTGAGGCCCAGACCGAGGCCGGGCGCCGTCATCACCGCGTGTTCACCGCGGTACAGCAGCTCGAACGCGTGCGTGAGCTCCTCGTCCGTCGGACCGTCATTCGTCGATTCGATCTCGATGCGGACGCCCGAAGGGATCGTCGTCAGTCGCACACCCACGCGTCCGTGACCGTACCTGAGTGCGTTGTCCAACAACGTAGAGAGGATCTTGGCGAGTGCCGGCGGACGAACGACGGCGTCCACGTCGGGCCCGTCGATGTCGAGCGGGCCTCGGCCTCCGACCGACTCCCACGCTCGCTGGATCGCGGGGCGCAACGCGACTCGAGTTTCGTCGACGACAGGAAGCGCGGTGTTGACGCCCGACGCGATCAGCAACTCGTCGAGCAATTCCTCCAGGCGCGCGGCGTTTCGAGCGATTCCACGAATCAGTTCCAGCCGAGTCGTCTCGTCATCGGTCGCCTGCAGCGCGGCGGCCATGCCGGCAATCGTCGTCGTCGGGGTGCGCAACACGTGCCCGACGACGTTCACCACCCGGCGCCGCACGGCATCCACGTCGGCGAGGGCGCGCTCGAGCTCCGCGGCCCGGTCCGCGCCGGCAGCGGGCATCCCGCTGTCGCCGTGCGTGGTCATGTCCGCACGATAGGGCGGCGACGGCGTAGCACGTAGGCTGGCGCCCCGTACCGCCGCCGAGTGCCGAGCCGAGGAGTCCACTGTGCAAGTCCGCATCGGGGTCACGAACATTCCCCGTGAGATCGAAGTGGAGCTCCCGGACGACGCAGATGCCGACTCGCTCCGAGCATCCGTCGAGCAGCTCCTCGCCACCGGCAGCGGGATGCTGTGGCTCACCGACCGCAAGGGCCATCAGATCGGGGTCGTGGTCGAGAAGCTCGCCTACATCGACCTGGGTAGTGGCGCAGATCACGCCCGCATCGGGTTCGGCGCCTTGTAGGTCGGGAACACCGACTCCTTCATGACCACCCCGCTGCTCGAGCGCAAGCTCGTGTTCGTCACCGGCAAGGGTGGCGTGGGAAAGACGACGATCGCCGCAGGACTCGCGCTCCTCGCTGCGCAGCACGGCAAGAAGACGCTCGTCGGCGAGGTCGATGCGAAGGGGAACCTCGCCGACTTCTACGAAGTGGGGGAGACCGCGTTCGAACCGCGAGAGGTCGTGTCCAACCTCTACGCGATGTCGATGCACACCGAGGAGTCGCTGAAGGAGTACCTGCGGCTCCAACTGAAGATCCCCGTGCTGGCGCGGATCGGTCCATTGGCGCGGACGTTCGATTTCGTCGCGCAGGCGGCGCCCGGCGTGAAGGAAGTCCTCACCGTCGGAAAGTTCCTGTGGGAGGTCCGCGAGAACCACTACGACCTCGTCGTCGTCGATGCCGCGGCGACGGGCCACGTCGTTGCGCAGCTCGCCGCTCCGGAACACATCCGCGAGCTCGTCAAGGTCGGACTCGTGCGCGAACAAACCGGCTGGATGATGGAGATACTCGGCGACGCGGCGCAGACTGGTGTCGCCGTCGTCGCCTCGCCGGAGGAGATGCCGGTCAACGAGACGCTCGAGTTGCGGACCCGCATCGCGGACGAGACGAACGTCGACCTGGCCGCGGTCGTCGTCAACCGCGTGCTCCCGGAGCTGTTCGGCCGCGGCGAAGAAGAGGTGTTCGAGCAATTGCGGGAGCCGCACTACGAAGAAGCGCTGTCGAAGGCCGCTGGCGGCCCCGCGGTGGCCGTGCTCGACGCCGCTGAGCTCGCGGTGCGCTTGCGCCGGACCCGAGCCGGGCACCTCGCGCGGCTGCGAGAAGGTCTCGGACCGAGCGAGAACCTGCTGTACGTGCCCGAGCTGTTCACCCGTCATCACGGCATTCGCGCGACCCAGCTCGTGGCCGACGCGCTCGGCCAGGAGCTCGGCTACTGATGCCTGCTCGTCGATCCACCGACCGCGTGAGCTCGCTCGAACAGCTCTTCGCCGCCAAGGAGATCGTCATCCATTGCGGCTCGGGTGGCGTCGGGAAGACGACAACCGCGGCAGCCGCGGCGGCGCAAGCGGCCATCCACCTCGGCGGCAAGGTCCTCGTGCTCACTGTCGATCCCGCGAAGCGTCTGGCGAACGCGTTGGGACTCGAGCAGTTCGGCAACGTGGAGACACGGGTGCCGCCCGAAGCGTTCACCGCCGCGAATGTCGAACCGCGCGGTGAGTTGTGGGCGGCGATGCTCGACACGAAGCAGTCGTGGGACGACCTGATTCGCCGGCATGCCCCCGACGCCAAGACGCGCGACGCGATCCTGGCGAACCCGCTGTACCAGAACCTCATGGGTCGGTTCGTGCAGAGCCACGACTACATCGCGATGGAGCGGCTGTACGACATCCACCTGGCGGGGACGTACGACTTGATCGTCGTCGACACGCCTCCGACACGCAACGCCATCGACTTCCTCGAAGCGCCCGCGC
>DASUCS010000118.1:0-3000 GCA_036275935.1 Acidimicrobiales bacterium | reverse complement strand
AGGTGACAGGTACACCTCGCTGTACCGCTCCTCGTAGAACATCTCCTGCCACTGACGCACCATGCCGAGGTACGCGTTGTTGAGGATCGCAACCTTGATCGGGATGCGTTCTGTCGAGGCGGTGACCAGCTCCTGCGCGGTCATCTGGAAGCAACCGTCGCCATCGACCGCCCACACCATGCGATCCGGGCGTCCGACCTTGGCGCCGATGGCCGCGGGCACCGAGAAGCCCATCGTCCCCAGACCGCCGGAGTTGATGAACGTGTACGGGTGCTTGAAGTGCCAGTACTGCGATGTCCACATCTGGTGCTGTCCGACGCCGGACGCAACGATGCAGTCGTCAGGCGCAGCGTCGCGCAGCTGCTCGAGCACGAACTGCGGCTTCAACGCGTCACCCGGCTCGGACTGCTCGTACGTGAGCGGGAACTTCTCCTGCCAACCAGAGATCGTCTGCTTCCATTCACTGCGATCGGGTTGCGCCTCGCGTCCACCGAGATCGCGCACCGCCTTGATCAGCTCTTCGATCACAAGCCGGCAGTCGCCGACGATCGGCACATCGGGACGCCGCACCTTGCCGAGCTCCGCGGGGTCGATGTCGACATGGATGATCTTGGCGTCAGGGGCGAAGGCCGGCACCTTGCCCGTCACGCGATCGTCGAACCGCGAGCCCAGCGCGATCAACAGGTCCGACTTCTGCATCGCGGTGACCGCGGTGTAGTTGCCGTGCATGCCTGGCATCCCGAGGCACAGCGGATGATCGTCGGGGAACGACCCACGAGCCATCAGCGTCGTCACCACGGGGATGTCGCACAGCTCGGCCAGCTCGCGCAGGGCTTCCGCGGCACGAGCCTTGAGGATGCCGCCGCCGGCGTAGATCACCGGCCGGCGGCTCTGCCCGATCAGCTCGGCCGCGTCCTTGATCTTGCGGGGATGACCCTTCGTGGTCGGCTTGTAGCCCGGCAGCCCCGCGGACACCTCGGTGTCGGACGGCCAGTACCAGTCCAGCGCCGAGCGCGGGTTCTTCGGGTCGACGATGTCCTTGGGGATGTCGATCAGGACCGGCCCCGGCCGACCCGTCGTGGCGATGTGGAAGGCCTCGCGCACCGCCCGAGGGATGTCGGCGGCCTCCGTCACCAGCTCGTTGTGCTTGGTGACCGACCGGGTGATCCCCACCGTGTCGCACTCCTGGAACGCATCGGTCCCGATCGAGGCCGTGCCGACCTGGCCGGTGATGACCACCATCGGGATCGAGTCCATGTAGGCGTCGCACAGCGGCGTGACGATGTTCGTCGCCGCCGGCCCGCTCGTCACCATGGCCACGCCCGGCCGGCCCGTGGCCTGGGCGAACCCCTCGGCCATGTGACCCGCCCCCTGCTCGTGGCGCACGAGGATGTGGCGGATCGGCGAGTCGATGATCGGGTCGTACACCGGCAGGATCGCGCCACCGGGGAGGCCGAAGATGACCTCCACCCCCTCCATCTCGAGGGCTCGGATGAGCGCTTGTCCACCATTCATCTGCGGCATCGGGGCTTCTTTCTTCGAGCAACTGCGCTGGAAAAGCACAACGACCTCCCGGCTGGGAGGTCGGTGGAGCGCACGCGGCGGGAGGGCTGCGTGCGCTAGGTGACTACGAGGACGGCGAGGGCCGAGCGGCCGGGTGCGGTCATCGCCGGAGATGATGCCATCGCCCCGGTCCACCTCGCAAGAAGTTCACCTGACTAGGGTCGCCCCTGAGACTTTGCAGGCCAAGGGGCGCCGAGTATGGTGCTCCCGCAGCCGATCGGCCACTGGGGCAGGAATTCCGGGGGTCGATATCGAAACTCAGCCCATCCACAGACGCGTTTTGGGGAGAAGAGACGTGCGAACGACTGGTGCAGTGGCCCGGCGAGTTTTTGCGGGTGTGTTCCTCGGGGTCCTGATGACGCTGGCGCTCGCGGGAGTCGCGGCCGCGCAGTCCAACTCGAACTCGAATGCGAACAGCAACTCCAACAGCAACTCGAACACGGCCAGCTCGTCGTCCGCGCCGCATTCCAGCGCCGCCGGCACGACGACCGGCACGCACACCACTGCCCGTACCGGTATGGAGACCTGGCTCCCGCTGATGGTCGGCGGCATGGTGATCACGATCGCCATTGCGACGCGAGTCGGACTCAGCCGGGCCGCAAGCCGCTCCTGACCGACTGACCACCCGGGCGGGCGAGCGCACCTCGCGCCGCGCCCTCCGGCTCGTTCTCGTCGTCACCGGGGCTGCAGTCGGCCTCGTCGTTCTCCTCGCCGCAGTCGATCTGCTGCGCATTCGTCACGATCTCGACGAAGGTCAGCACTCCCTCACCGCGCTCGATTTCAAGACCGTCGACGAGCGCGGCGGCATCGTCCCCGTCGCGTCCGGCGCCGCCGGCGACTTGCACCGAGCGGCACACGTCGCGTCGTCGAGCCCGTGGCTGTCCCTGGTCTCGCACGTGCCGGGGGTCGGTGACCAAGTCGACGCGTTGCGGGACCTGACCGGCGCCGCAGACCGAGTCGGCCAGCTCGGGCTGTCCACGGCGAAGGACGTCCAGAGCGCCCTCGACCATGCGTCGGACCAAGGGCCGTCCGGCCGAGTTGCACTCGTCGACCAGGTCACCGCGTCGGTCGACCGGTTGCAGTCCGGCCTGCGCGCCGTCGACGTCGGCGCGCACGGTTCGCTGCTCGCGCCGCTGCGCACCGCGCGCGCTGACCTCGTGCGCGAGCTGCAGAAGGCCGACGGCCGTCTCGACGACGGTCGGGTCACGCTGCACACCCTCCACGACTTCCTGGTGGGGCCCCGCCGTTACCTGATCCTCGGCGGCAACAACGCGGAGATGCGTTCGGTGGGCATCGCCACGACGTCGGGCATCAGCCTCGTCCAGAACGGTGAGGTGCAGGTCAGCCCCTTCGTCGAAGCGGCCGAGTCGGCGATCCCGCGTCCTGGTGTGCCGCTCCCCGAGGGTTGGGAGTGGCTGTTCGGCTACCTCGATCCCG
>DASUCS010000117.1:0-3767 GCA_036275935.1 Acidimicrobiales bacterium | reverse complement strand
GTCGGTCTTCCACGCCAACCAGAACGCACCGTTCGCGGGATCGACGGCCACGTCCGGGTCGATCGAACCTCCGTGATCCAGCTGGCAGACCACGGGCGCCGGGTTGTCGTCGTGGAAGGACTCGGTGGGCCGGGAGGCGGTCGCTCGGCCGATGCACTGCCGACCCGAGGCCCGGTCGACGGCTGTGTAGAACATCACCCAACGGAGGGTTCCCGTCCTGACGACGGTGGGGGACCACGTCGCACCCGGTAGGGCCCACGCGCCGACCAACGGCAGCGCGTCGTGCACGAATCCCCACGACGCGAGATCGGAGGATCGCCACATCGGAACGTTGCCGATGCCGGTGTTCGTCGTGAACGCGAGGAACTGGCCGCCGTCCATCACGATGTCGGGATCGGGCGCGTCGGCCGCGAGCACCGCGCCGTGGACTGGTGGGCTGGCGTCCGCAGTGTGCGCGACGAACAGCCAGAGCGCAAGTACCGGCACCATGACGGCCACCAACCGCGTGCGTCCTCGTCCCGGCCCCCAGCGCCCACGCATCATCGACCCCGACCCCCGTCGGGCCCACCCCGACAACGGCACGAAAGTTCGTCACCGCGGGGAGTGACTCCTGCAGCGCGACTCGCTGACCGCTAACGCAAGAGGCTCGAGCTTGCGCCGCCAAGCTTCAGGACGCGGTCGATCCTGGGCGACAAGGTGAGATCGCCGGACATCGTCGCCGTCTTCACGAAGATCTGTGCACCGATGCCAGCCGCGCCGGAGCTACCGGAGATGGTCGCAGCGCTGTCCGGCGCGTAGAAGATGCCCTCGACGGTCGTCGCGGTGTTCCCGGTGAACTTCAGTGGGGAGCTGTTCGCAATCCACACCAGAAGGTTGTTGAACGTGTCGGCGGGGTCGTTCGGCGCCGTCCACGTCAGCGAGCCGTTACCGCTGAAGTCGATGCCGCCCTCGGCGAGATACACGAACGTCTGGTTCAGCGTCATGCTGGCGCTGCCACTCTTGTTGAACCCGCCGTGGCGGAGGTACAGCGTGGTGGGTGCGCTCTGGCTGGACGGGCACGCATCCGCCGGCGCCCCGACGTTGCAGTTGGTGCGCAACGCGCCGCTGCCGGTGAGGGTGAACGGCCCGTCGGCCACGATGTTGCCGCCCTTGAAGGTCAGCTTCGCGCTCGTGCTCACGCCGCCGGCGCAATCGACGTACCAGTTGCCGGCGGGGATGGCGGTGTCGCTCGAGAACGAGCACGGATACACGGACGACCACCGCGTGAAGCCGGACGGCACACCCGTCCCGCCGTCGGCGGCGACCAGCGTCGCGATCTTCGACGGACCGGATCCTGGGCAACCGTTGGCGGGAACGCAGTCGTAGGCGTAGGTCATGCCTGTACGGCCCACGGGTGCGGAGGAGGCGACCGGCGCGGGGTAGATGGCAGCGGTGGGTCCGACGTCCGAAGGGTCGTAGGCCTTGGCGGTGTTCCCGACCGCCAGCGCCCACATGGCGATCCCGCCGGCGGTGATCTGAGATGTCCCGGTTGCGTCGACGACCACCTTGTTGCCGGTGGTGCAGTTCGCGCCGTCGGAGTCGATGGCGATGTAGCCGGGTGTGCCCGTCGCCGAGGTCATCGTCACGTGGGAGTTGCCGTTGAGGACCAGCGCCTCGCACGCGTGGGGATCCATGACGACGAGCGGCGCGTTGACGTCGCCCGGGGAGTGCGCGAAGTGGGCCAACGCGCTCGTGTTGAGCGTGGTGGCGCCGCTCTGCAGGAAGTAGTGCCACGAGTGGCTGATGCGCACGCCGAACCGTTCGCAGGGGATGCCGTCCGCAGGCAGTGCCGGTTGATCGGTGAAGAAGGCGTTCGTGTTCACGACCGGATTGATGAAGGTGATCGTGTAATCGCCTTGCGTCACAGATGTGGTGCGCTCCGTGTCCGCCGCGCAGGTTCCTGAGAACGTCGAGCAGCTCGGCGCGGGTGAGCTCGTCATGCCCGTGTTGGTGAGGACGTAGTTCCACGCGGCCGTGCACGCAATCTCGTTGCTCGACCCCGTGGGGTCGATCCTCGCGGCTCCCGCAAGTGCGATCGCGTCCGCCGTGTTCTGGTCCCGCGCCTTGGCCTGACGGGCGCCACCGAGGTCGACCACCAACGCGGCGACGAACACGAGCGCGGCCATGCACGCGGCGACGATCACCACGACGAGGCCGTGATCGTCGTCGCAGCGCCTTGGTCGCGGACGGCTAGAGACCACTGGTGACCTCATAACGGAACACCACCTTCTGTGTCATCGTCACCGTCTGCGTCCACAGGCCGGTCTGGATCGTGCCGGTCCGTTGCACCGAGACCTGGATGCGCTTGTCGTCGCTTCCCTGGTTGTCGGTGAAGCACGGGGTGGTGGAGGAGGTGCTGACGGTGGTGTTGGTGAGGGTGCGGGCGCGGTTCTGGTCGAGCGTGTCGGTTCCCGATGGATGCCAGTAGGCGACACAGATCACGCGACTGGTCACCGACGAGGCGAGGTTGCCCTCACTGGAGTCGATCACGCGTTGTGTGACGGCCGCGAGGTAGTCGTCCATCGTCGTACCGGTCGTGGAGGTCGGCAGCGTGGCCGCGTACCGCGCGCCGGCGCGCGCCGCGGACGACAACGAGAGGTTCTGGTTCCATGCCATGCCCGCGCTGACCAATCCGAAGATCAACATCACGAGGATCGGCATCACCAGTGCGAACTCGACGAGCACCGCGCCGCGGTCGCCTGTCGCTCGCGGCGTAGCCTCCGCTGCCGCAGACATCGATCTATCCCAGTCCGCCGGAGCCCGCGATCTGCAGCCCAGCTGGGCCGATCACGATGATGAACAGCGGGGGGAAGATGCAGAACACCATCGGGACCAGCATCTTCACCGGCGCCTTCTGTGCCTTCTCTTGGGCCTGTTGACGGCGGGTCACGCGCATCTCCTCGGCTTGGTCGCGCAGCACGGTCGACACCGAGATGCCGAACTCGTCGGCCTGCCGGATGGCGAGCACGAACGACTGCACTTCCGGGATCTGCACGCGCTCGGCGAGGTTCTTCAACGCCGCGGACCGGCTGGCACCGGCTCGCATCTCGGCAAGTGCGAGACCGAACTCGTCAGCCATCTCGCCTTCGACGTTGGCGACGGTGCGCGAGACCGCAGCGGAGAATCCGAGCCCCGCCTCCATGCAGATGACGAGCAGATCGAGGATGTCGGGCAGCTGCTGGCGGACGCGCTTCTCGCGGTCCTCGACCTGGCGGTTGAGCTTGCTCGACGGGAGGACGATGCACGCGGCGATGCCGAGACCCGCCGCCATGTACTTCAGCGACCCCATCGACGCGGTCGCCGAGAACGCGAGCAATGCGACCATCGGCGCAGCGATGAAGCCCAGGACGCGTGTGGCCATGAAGCGGTCGGCCGCGCCGGCCTCGAGGCGACCAGCGCGCAACATCAGGACTCGAACGTTGTCGGCGTACCCCTTCGGCGAGAACCGGCGGCCGAGCTTGTTGAGAATGCTCTGGGCCGGACCGGACACGCGGTCGACGAACGGCAACATCAGCTCTTGGTCGCGCACGCCGACCAGGCGGTAGAGGTCGTCGATCTCGCGGAGCTTGGAACGCAGGGAGATGCGGTCGAGCACCAGCAGACCGACGCCGGCGATCAGCACCGAGAAGCCGAGTGCGGCGACGATGGCGAGGAGAAGCCCTGCGCCGGGACGCGAGTAGAGATCAGACATCGATCGTCACGACCTTCTTCATCCAGAGGAAGCCGAC
>DASUCS010000116.1:0-12052 GCA_036275935.1 Acidimicrobiales bacterium | reverse complement strand
AGCGCGTACGTGACGGGACGACCAGTGGCGGCCGCGAGCTTGCGCATCCACGCCACTTCCTTCTCCGGAGCGGCGAGATCCTCGCCGAGCGCACCGGCCGGAGCGAGCTCGAACACACCGGTGCCGAGCTCGCCCAGCACGCGACCGATACCGAGCAGTTCGTCCTCCGCCGCGAACGTGCCGGGCACTGGCTCGCCGTCGATGGCGCGATGCGCCAACGTCCGCGACGTCGAGAACCCGAGCGCGCCCGCCTGGATGCCCTCTCGCACGATCGCGGCCATCGCCGCGATGTCCTCGGGCGTCGCCGGCTCGTTCTTCGCGCCGCGCTCGCCCATCACATAGCCGCGCACCGCGCCGTGCGGCACCTGTGCGCCGACGTCGATCGACTTCGGCACCGCGTCGACGGCATCGAGGTACTCGGGGAACGACTCCCAGTTCCACTGGATGCCTGTCGACAACGCGGCGCCGGGGATGTCCTCCACCCCCTCCATCAACCCGATGAGCCACTCGTGGCGATCGGGCGCGACCGGCGCGAACCCGACGCCGCAGTTCCCCATCACGATCGTCGTGACGCCGTGCCAGCACGACGGCGTCAGGAGCGGATCCCACGTGATCTGGCCGTCGTAGTGCGTGTGGATGTCGACGAACCCGGGCGTGACGAGCAGCCCGTCGGCGTCGAGCTCTTGCCGGGCCGCGCCGGACACCCGCCCGACGTCCGTGACCACTCCATCGCTGATCGCGATGTCGGCCGTGCGCTCCGGAGCCCCGGTGCCATCGACGACGCGCCCACCCTTGATCACCAGGTCGTGCATCGTTCCCCCTCTACAACCGCTCGATGATGGTCACGTTCGCTTGACCGCCGCCTTCGCACATCGTCTGCAGTCCGAAGCGTCCGCCGGTCCGCTCCAACTCGTTCAGCAGCGTGGTCATCAGCCGTGCGCCGGTCGCGCCGAGCGGGTGGCCGAGTGCGATGGCACCGCCGTTGACGTTCACCTTGGCCAGGTCGGCACCGCTCTCCTTCTGCCACGCCAGCACGACGGACGCGAACGCTTCGTTGATCTCGACGAGATCGATGTCGTCCAACGACATGCCCGTGCGTTGCAGCGCGTGCGCGGTCGCGGGAATGGGCGCGGTCAGCATCCACACCGGATCGTCGCCGCGCACCGACAGATGGTGGATGCGCGCCCGCGGCGTCAGCCCGTGATCGGTGAGGCCCTTCTCGCTCACGATCAACATCGCGGCGGACGCGTCGGAGATCTGCGACGAGACCGCCGCGGTCAGCCGGCCGCCGTCGACGAGCGTCTTAAGCGAGCGGATCTTGTCCCAGTTGGGCTCGCGCGGCCCTTCGTCGTGGTCCAGTCCGCGCAACGGAACGATCTCGTTCTCGAACCGACCTTCGGTCTGCGCGCGCAACGCCCGCTCGTGCGACTCGACGGCGAACGCTTCCATGTCATCGCGCGTGATGTCCCACTTCTCGGCGATCATCTCCGCCGACCGGAACTGGCTGACCTCCTGCGTGCCGTAGCGCGCCACCCAGCCCTCGCTGCCGGTGAACGGATCGGCGAACCCGAGGTCTTGCCCGGCGAGCATCGCGGACGAGATCGGGATCATCGACATCTGCTGCACGCCGCCGGCGACGACGACATCGCTCGTGCCGGACAGCACCGCCTGCGCGGCGAAGTGCACCGCCTGCTGCGACGAGCCGCACTGCCGGTCGACGGTCGTGCCCGGCACATGGTCGGGAAGCCCTGCGGCCAGCCAGCACGTGCGGGCGATGTCCCCCGCTTGGCCGCCGATCGTGTCGACACACCCGAACACGACGTCTTCGACCGCGCCGGGATCGATGCCCGTGCGGTCCATCAATGCGGTGAGGGCGTGCGCGCCGAGATCGGCGGGGTGCACCTGTGAGAGCCCGCCGCCACGGCGGCCCACAGGTGAGCGCACGGCGTCGACGATGTAGGCCTCGGGTTTGACAAGCATCAGACGTGCAACTCCTTGGCGATGAGCTCTCGATGGTGGGCCGCGTCGCCGAACTTCCGGGCGAGCACCCACGTCTGCTTCAGATAGCGGTGCAACTCGTACTCGACGGTGTAGCCGATCGCGCCGTGGCACTGCAGCGCCCGCCGCGCGGTGAACGTCGCTGCATCCGACGCCATGGCCTTGGCCATCGAGATGTCGACGGCATCGAGCGTGTGCGCCGCCCGCCACACCGCCGGACGAGCGAAGGCGAGTTCCTTGAGCGAGTCCGCGAGCTGGTGCTTCACCGACTGGAACGAGCCCACCGGCACACCGAACTGCGTTCGTTCCTTCACGTAGTCGACGGTCATGGACAACATGCCGTGACCGAGACCGACGAGCTGCGCGGCTGCTGCCAGCGCAGGATGCTCGCCGTAGCGATCTTCGGGAACGGCAACGCCGGCGGACCCGAGCTCCTGGAACGTCACGACGACGAGGGTCGGATCGAACGCACCGAACTCGTCGAGACGGTCGAGCGCGTCGTCCTCCTGGACGATCTTGCGGATCGTGTCCGCGGCGTCGAGCTGCAGCTCGTCGAGCTCGAACCTCATGCGCGCGGCAGTCCCAACAGTCTCTCAGCCGCGATGTTGCGCTGGATCTCGTTCGTGCCGGCGTAGATCGGGCCGGCCAGCGCGAACTGGTACCCCTTCTCCCACGCCGCGTCGAGGTCGAGGTCGGCGCCGATGAGGTCGAGCGCGATCTCGTGCAGCTCGACGTCGAGCTCGCTCCACCAGATCTTGTTGATGCTCGACTCTGCGCCCGCCTTCGAGCCGTCGACCAGCTTGGTCACCGTCTCGAGCGTGAACAGCTGGTACGCCTCCGCGCGCATCCACGCGTCGACCACCCGCTGTTGCAGGTGCGCAGGCGACCCCTTCTCCCGGTACAGGTCGAGCAGGCGTGCCGCCGTCGCCGTGAACCGTCCGGGCGACCGCAAGGTCAAGCCGCGCTCCGAACCGGTGGTCGCCATTGCCACCGACCACCCTTGGTCGACACCACCGAGGACGTCGTCGTCCGGCACGAACACGTCCTCGAAGAACACCTCGGCGAATCCCTCGTCACCGTCGAGGCGGCCGAATCCCCGAACCGTGACGCCGTCGGCGTCCAGCGGGACGAGGAAGTACGTGAGCCCTCTGTGACGTTCGCTGTCCGGATCCGACCGGAACAAGCCGAAGAGGTGCGTGCAGAACGCGCCGCGCGTCGTCCAGGTCTTCTGACCGCTGAGCCGCCAGCCCCCGTCGACCTTCGTCGCCCGGCTCTGGATGCCGGCGAGATCGCTCCCTGCGTTCGGCTCGGACCAACCCTGGCACCACAGCTCCTCGGCGGCGGCCATGCGCGGCAGGATCCGTGCCTGCTGCTCGGGCGTGCCGAACTCGAAGACGGTCGGCGCCAACAAGAAGATGCCGTTCTGCGTGACCCGCTGCGGACCACCGGCGCGGTAGTACTCCTCTTCGAAGATCAGCCACTCCCACAACGACGCGCCGCGACCACCGAACTCTTCCGGCCACGACACCACGGCCCATCGGTTCTCGAAGAGCAACCGCTCCCACTCGAGGTGCAACGCGAATCCCTCGCGTGTGTCACCTGACGGCAGCCCTCGCGGCACGTTCGTCTCGAGCCACGTCCGTGCCTCGGCCCGGAATTCGTCCTCCTCCGGCGACCACTCGAGCTCCACTACGACTCCAGCCGCTTCAGCGCGGACTCGGCGTCCTGCATGATCCGGTCCAGCAACTCGGCGACCGTCGGCAGCTCGCCGATCACACCCGTCACCTGTCCGGTCGGCAGCACGCCGATGTCGGGGTTGCCGTCGACCATCGACGCCTTGATGAGCATCGGTGCGTTCGCCGCCAGCGCGACCTGGCTCCACGTGAGGTCCTGGTTGCGCTTCATCGCCAGCCCCTCACGAACCAGATCGCGCATCGACGTGCCCGTCTCCTTGCGGAAGCGCAGCGCCGCCGCCAGTGCGCGTGGAAACCGCAGCACCTTCGGTGACCGTTCGATCCGGTCGACGACGTCGGTGCGGATCACGCGCTGCGGCGCGCCGTCGATCGCCGTCGTCACGACCGTGTCGAACACGCTGGCGCCGACGTACTGCGCCTTGATGCTGTCGGGGACGCGGCTCTCCTGCGTGAGCAGGAACCGCGTGCCCATCGCGATGCCGTCCGCGCCGTACGCGAGGGCCGCGACCAAGCCACGACCATCGTGGAACCCACCGGCGCCGAGCACCGGGATCGCCGCGCCGACGGCGTCGACCACTTGAGGCAGGAGCAGCGATGTCGGCACGGTGCCCGTATGGCCGCCGCCTTCACCGCCTTGCGCGATCACCGCGTCGACACCCCACTCGAGCATCTTCTCGGCGTGCCGCCGTGCACCCACGGTCGGCATGCACACGGCACCGGCATCGTGGATGCGGGCGATGGCGTCCTTCGTCGGCGCGCCTGCGAACGAGATCGCACGTACACCTTCACCGACGGCGAAGGCGATGCGAGCATCGAGGTCCGGCTGGTCGGCGCGGAAGTTCACACCGAAGGGTCGGTCAGTGCGCTCCTTGACCTCGCGGACGGCGCGCCGCAGCTCGTCGTCGGTCATCGTGACCGCCGCGAGGATGCCGAGGCCGCCGGCCGCGCTCGTCGCCGCCGTGAGGCGCGCGCCCGACACCCAGCCCATTCCTGTCTGCACGATCGGGCGCTCGACGCCGGCGAGCGCGCAGAATCGAGTGTTCAGCGCGGGGTGACCCACTAGCCCTTCACTTCGTTGTAGCGCGCACCGTCGGGGTCGATGACGTCGTCCACCAGGCGGAGCTCGTCGTCGGACGGCAGCCGCGTCTCGTCGATCGAGTCCGGGATGACCAGTTCGAACCCGGTCGCGGCGACAACTTCGTCGATCGTCACGCCGGGATGCAGCGAACGCAGCCGCATGCGGTGGTCGGCGGGCTCGAAGTCCAGCACGCAGAGATTCGTGATGACGCGGCGCAGCTCGTAGCCCAGCGCGGAATCGCCGAGCGTCGCAGCGCGGTCGTACCCCACGCCGCACACGACGTCGACCTTCGGGACGAAGACGTTCGTCGAGTGGTTCGGGATCCAGTACGACGTGACGTGGTTGACCGTGTTGCCCGGCGCGCCGCGGAAGCCGAGTAGCTGCACCTTGGGCTTGTGGTAGTCGGCACCGATCGCGGCGAAGTTCTGGTTGCCGAACGGATCGATCTGGCTCGCACCCATGATCACGTGACGGCGACCGGACCACACGATGTCGAACATCGAGCGATACGGGTTGTAGTACTCGATCGTCCGGGCGTCGTTCGGTTCGAAGAACGCACGGTCGTCGGCGACGAGGAACGCCTCACCGTCGGTCATCATCAGATCCGGCTCGAACGTGGCGCGAGCGAGGCGCCCACCGATCATCGGGATCGTGCCGATCGGGTTGGCGACGATCTCACCGTCACCACGGAAGCAGTCGGCGATCGCCGCCACGCAGACGTCCGCCAGTCGCACGCCGTGCTCGCTCACGCACGCGCTCCGAGCTTGGCCTGGTAGCCGGCTTCGTCGAGGTCGAGCCACGCCGCTTTGAACTCGGCCCACGCCTCGGGTGACGCCGCCGACTTCGCGTACTCGCGCTGGAACGCTTCGTCGCGCTCGTAGTCGGGGGCGCACGACGTGAAGTGCGCGCCGTTCGGAGCCTCGACGACGCCGTCGACCATGAGGCGCGCGATCCGCAACGTGTGGAACGTCCCTTCCTTGGTCAGATCGTCGGTGGGGACGATGCGCTCGACGCTCATGAAGCGGTTCGTGGAAGCGGAGCGCAGCAGCAGGTCGTCGAAGTAGGGGTCTGGCCCGAGGTACTGACCGTTGCCGCGAGCGTCCCCACGGTTCTGGTGGATGATCGCGGCGTCGAGCGTGAGTGCAGGCGCGGCGACGAGGGTCTCGCCGTCGTCGTACGGCGACTGCACGGTGCGCAGTCGGTCGTTCAGCGTGAGCAAGTCCGAGCCCAATCCCACGCGCGTCGGGATGAACGGCACCCGCCACGCGGCGGCCTGCAACCCGAGCAGGAACAGTCCCTCGTCGTACGGCTCGTCCTCGATCGCGCCGGACTGCCGGGCCGCGCGGAAGTGCGGCTCGAGCGGGATCGAGTCGAGCGACGCAAACGCGTACACCGCCCGCTTGACCTTGCCCGCCGCGCACAGCAGACCCAGGTCGGGGCCGGCGTAGCTGACCACGGTGAGATCGGTGAGGTCGCTGCGCACGATGGCCCGGATGATCGACATGGGCTTGCGGCGGCTCCCCCAGCCCCCGATGCCGATCGTCATCCCCGACCGCAGGTTCGCGACGACTTCCTCTTCGGTCATGCGCTTGTCGTTGCTCATGCGCTCGCTCTCGAACCGTTCATTTCGTCGTGTCCGTCTGCCGCTTGCCCACGAATGCGTCGCGGTGCTCGTCCGCGACTCCTGACAGGTTCAGCTCGAAGGTGAACCCTTGCTCGTAGCGATAGCTGCGCTTCACGTCCCAGAGGTCGATCCCGTTCAGCGACTCCTTGGCGGCGCGGATCACGGTCGGCGACTTGGCGGCAATCGTCGCCGCAACGTCCATGGCGGCGTCGCGAAGCTCGTCGCGAGGCACGACCTGGAGAACCGATCCGAAGGCCTGCAACTCGCCGGCGGTCGCGGTGGCCGACGTGTAGACCATCGCCCGCATCTTGTGCTGCGGCACCAGCCGGCTGAGATGCGTCGCGGCGCCGAGCGCGCCCCGGTCCACCTCTGGGAGCCCGAACGTGGCGTCGTCGGACGCGACGATCACATCGGCGTTGCCGACCAGGCCGATGCCCCCACCCAGGCAGTAGCCGTGCACTGCGGCGATGACCGGCACGGCGCACTCGTACACGGCGGCGAATGCGGCGAAGCAGCCACGGTTGGCACCGATCAGCGCGTCGAAACCCTCGGTCTGCTGCATCTCCTTGATGTCGACGCCGGCGTTGAAGCCGCGACCTTCGGCCCGCAGCACAACGACGTGCACGTTCGGGTCATGGCCGAGCGCCGTGATCGTGTCGGCCAGCTCGTACCAACCCGCGACCGTGAGCGCGTTGACCGGCGGGTTCTCCATGACGACGTCGGCGATGCCGCGTTCGTCGATCGTGTGGCTGATGGCCAACGGGACCAGTCCTCAAATCTGATGGATCGTCAGATTCCGAGCGTAAACCGGTCGCCGCGCAGTCGCCGAACTGCGAAGGGACCGTGCCTGGCGCCACGCACGCGGCGAGGCCGCTCGGCCGGCCTCGAGCCGGACACCTGCGTCGGGTCGAGCTCGGCATCACGGCGGAATCGCACGGGCCCGGTCCACCCGAATGCAGCCGGCCACGATGCCGCGCGTCATGATGCACGCCATGGCGCTCGCGTTCGACTTCGCCGACCGCGTCGTGCTCGTGACCGGCGGCACGAAGGGCATCGGTCGCGTGATCGCCGAGCGGTTCGCTGACGCAGGCGCGAGCGCCGTGGTGTGTGGGCGCAACGAGCCAGAGCAGCTCGATCGCGCGTCCTTCGTCGCGTGCGATGTGCGTGATCCGGATCAAGTCGACGCGATGGTCGACCACATCGTCACCGAGCACGGACGCCTCGACGTCGTCGTCAACAACGCCGGAGGCTCCCCTTCCGCCGACTCGGCCACGGCATCGCCCCGATTCAGCGAAGCGATCATCAAGCTGAACCTGCTCGGTCCGATGTTCGTGGCGCAGGCCGCCAACCGGGTCATGCAGTCGCAGGCCGACGGCGGTTCGATCGTGAACATCGCCAGCATCAGCGGCCTGCGACCGACACCGAACACCGCGGCGTACGGCGCTGCCAAGGCCGGCCTGTTGAACCTCACGCAGACCCTCGCCATGGAGTGGGCACCGAAGGTTCGGGTCAACGCCGTCACCGCCGGGCTCATCCAAACGGAGTTGGCGCACCTGTTCTACGGCGACGCCGACGCTCTCCAACGGGTGGCCGCCACCATCCCGGTCGGTCGCATGGGCGCGCCGGACGACATCGCGTCCGCCTGCTTGTTCCTCGCCTCCCCCGCCGCGAGCTTCGTCACCGGCGCGAACCTCGTCGTCCATGGCGGCGGCGAGCGGCCCCCCTACATCGAGGCCGTCAGCGGATCGTGATCTCTCCGGTTCTGCCGGTCGTAACGCGCGGTCACGACGCGTTACGACCGCACAAACCAGCGGTCCTACAGTCGTCGGGATGAAGACTCGAGTTCCGGCGCTGGGCGCGGACGGATGGTTCACGGAAGAAGGTGACGCGCCCGCGCTGGTCGGCAATCGCTGCACATCGTGCGGCACGGTGTTCTTCCCCGCGGCGGCGTTCTTCTGCCGCAACCCCGACTGTGATGGTCGCGAGTTCGAGCCGGCGCGGCTGTCCAACCGCGGCACGGTCTGGTCCTACACCGATGCGCAGTACCAACCGCCCGCGCCGTTCGTCGCGACGACCGATCCGTACGAACCGTTCGCACTGGCCGCGGTCGAGCTCACCGCAGAGGGAATGGTCGTGCTCGGGCAGGTCGCCACTGGCTACGGCGTCGACGACCTGTCGGTCGGCGCGCCGGTCGAACTTGTCGTCGAGACGCTGTTCGAGGACGACGAACACGAATACACCGTGTGGAAGTGGAAGCCGGCATGAGCAAGGAGATCGCCGTCCTCGGTGCGGGCATGCACCCGTGGGGCAAGTGGGGCCGCAACTTCGTGGAGTACGGCGTCGAAGCGGCTCGCACGGCGCTGGCCGACGCCGGCGTCGAGTGGCGTGACATCCAGTTCGTTGCCGGCGCCGACACGATGCGCAACGGCTACCCCGGCTACGTCTCGGGCGCGACGTTCGCACAGGCGCTCGGCTGGTCCGGCGCTCAGGTGGCGTCGTCGTACGCGGCGTGCGCGTCGGGCGTCACGGCGCTGGCAACGGCGCGGGCGCAGATCCTCGCCGGCTTCTGTGACGTGGCGTTGGTCGTCGGCGCGGACACGACACCGAAGGGCTTCCTCGCTCCGAGCGACGGTGACCGGCCCGAGGATCCGGACTGGCTGCGGTTCCGACTGCTCGGCGCGACGAACCCGTCGTACTTCGCGCTCTACGCCCGTCGCCGCATGGATCTGTACGGTGCGACCGAGCGCGACTTCGCCAAGGTCAAGGTGAAGAACGCGCAGCACGGGCTCATCAACCCGAACGCCCGCTACCGCAAGGCGGTGACCGAGGACGACGTGCTCGCTTCGCCGATCGTCGCGTCGCCGCTGCACCTGCTCGACATCTGCGCGACGTCCGATGGTGGCGCGGCGCTGGTGGTCTCGTCGATGGAGTACGCGCGCTCCCGCGGCATCGGCGCGCCGGTCCGAGTGCGCGGCATCTCGACGGTCACGCCGCGGTTCCCGAACACCGTCATCGAGATGCCGAACTTCGCGACCGACTCCTCGTCGGCGCTGGCGCCGCCCGCGCTCACGTTCCGCGACTCGATCACGGCGGCGGCGTACGAGGAAGCCGGCGTCGGACCGGACGACCTGTCACTCGCCGAGGTGTACGACCTGTCCTCGGCCCTCGAGCTCGACTGGTACGAGAACATCGGGCTCTGCAAGGCGGGCGAGGCCGAGCGACTGATCAACGATGGCGACACGGTCCTCGGCGGCAAGGGCGTCACCGTCAACGCGAGCGGCGGGTTGGCGTGCTTCGGCGAGGCGGTCCCCGCGCAGGCCATCGCCCAGGTGTGCGAGATCACCTGGCAGCTCCGGGGCCAGGCGACGGGCCGTCAGGTCGAGAACGCCACGGCCGGCGTCACGGTCAACCAGGGGCTCTTCGGCCACGGCTCCTCGGTCGTCCTGTCCACCTGAGCCCGACCTGGTAGGACTGCGGTCGTGTTGCGGCGCAAGAAGCGGGACAAGGACGAGATCGACCTCAAGCGCGAGGTGAAGGACCGTCGAGCCGTCGAGGACGAGCAGCCGTGGTTCCTCACCGAGGACGACGGTCCCGAGCTCGAGGTGGAGACCAATCGCTCGTTCCGTCCACCCGAGGACCTCTGAACCCACCGACCTCAGGGGTGTTGTGACGACACGCTGACGATCTCGCCCGTCATGTAGGACGAGTAGTCGCTGGCGAGGAACACGATCACGTTCGCGACCTCCCACGGTTCTGCAGCGCGGCCGAACGCTTCGCGTGACGTCAGTGCGTCGAGCACCTCGTCGGTCGTCACCTTGGCCAGGTTCGCGTGCATCGCCAGGCTCGGCGCCACCGCGTTGACCCGCACGTTGAACTCGGCGGCTTCGAGCGCGGCGCAGCGCGTGAGCGCCATCACACCGGCCTTGGCCGCGGCGTAGTGCGACTGGCCGGCCTGTGCACGCCAACCGAGCACCGAGGCGTTGTTCACGATCACGCCGCTCCCCTGCGGTTGCAGCAGCCGCAACGCGGCTCGGGTGCAGCGGAACGTGCCGTTGAGGGTCACGTCCAGCACACGCATCCATTGCTCGTCCGTCATGTCGACGACGTTCGCGGTTCCACCGAGACCCGCGTTGTTCACGAGGACATCGAGCCCACCCAGTTCCGCAACCGCGGCGTCGAACATCGCCTGCACCTGTGGCTCGTCGGTGACGTTGCACACGACCGACGGCACCTCGAGCTCGCTCGCGGTTTCGTCCAATCGGCGCTCGTGCGCGTCGCTGATCATCACCCGCGCGCCCTCTTCGAGGCACCGCTTCGCGGTGGCGGAACCGATGCCCGTACCCGCCGCAGCGGTGACGAGCACACGCTTGCCGTCGAGCAATCCATGGCCGGGGACGTAGTCCATGCGGCCGGTGACGTTAGGCGAGCAGGTTCGACCTCACGGCATCGAGGCTCGCATCCTCGACACCGAGCCCGACGACGTAGTCCTCGAACGACCCGAAGGTCGCACGCACCCGCTCGAGGAACAGGTGCATCGCCTCCGCCGGCGCGGCGAGGAACGCATCCGGTTGCTTCGACATCGCGTCGGCCGCCTCGGGGAAGTTCTCGATGATCCACTCCCTGAACCGCGTCATGCCGAGCCGGCTCAACGAGTAGTCATCAGCGATGTCGTCGTCGGCCACGCCGAGGACACCGAGCAACACGGCCGCGACCACCCCGGTGCGGTCCTTGCCGGCGGCGCAGTGGAACACGAGCGGCAACGACGACTCGTCGCCGAGGATGCGTACTGCACGGGCGATCGACTCACGTCCCTCGTCGAGCATCTCGACGTAGCGATCCGCGAGGAACGTGACCGCGTCGAGCTCGCCTTCGAACTCGAGCTCGGTCCACGGCGTCTGCAGGATCGGCAGATGGTGGAACCCGATGGAGTCGTGCTCGCATCGGCCCCGTTCGAGCTCTTCGGGCGTTCGCAGATCGAGGACCGTGCGCACGTCGAGCGATGCGAGCTCCTCGAGTGTGAGGCGATGGATGCCGTCGGCGCGGAACACCGTGCGCCACTTGATGGCACGCCCGTCGGCGGTGGCGTAGCCGCCGAGATCCCGAAAGTTGAAGACCTGCTCGAAGGGCAGGTGACGTTCGAGCTCAGCGCGCACCTCAGTCATCTCGTGATCGACGGTATCGACTCGACGTTGCGATGCGACAACCGGTGGATGAACGGCTCAGGGCTTCTTTCCCGTCACACCCCAGTAGATCTGGCGGGCCATGCTCTCGCGTAGGTCCTTCGTGCGGATGCCCCAGAACTCGAATCCGTACTGGTGCGCGGCAACGTGCGCCAGCATCGACACGAGCACCGCGGCGGTCGCAGTGGCGTCGGCAGCGGCCGCGGGACGGCCTTCGTCCTGATGATGCGCGATCGTCTCCGACAGCGCGACGGTGACTTCGTTCAACAGCCGCGTCCGGATCTGATGGAAGCGGCGGTCGCCTTCCTCGGTGGCGAGATCCATCACCCGCAGGATCGAGCGGTACTCGTCCCAGAACTCGAGGAATGCGTCACACAGCTGCGTGGCGGTGGCGAGCCCGCTCCTGCCGCGCCACGACCCTTCGCGGATGAGCGTCGACAAGCGATGGCCGTCGCGTGCCATCTGCTCGGCGAGCACC
>DASUCS010000115.1:0-6687 GCA_036275935.1 Acidimicrobiales bacterium | reverse complement strand
GGAGCTCCATGTAGGCGATGTTGAGGTCGCGGATCCGCTCATTGCTCTCGTCGCGTTGCTCCTGAGTGGCATCGAGCAGGCGGTCGGGGTGGTGGAGCTTCGCCAGACGCCGATGCGCGGCGCTGATGTCCTCCCACGACGCGGTGGGCGGGAGCCCGAGCACCACGTACGGGTCGCTCTCGTCGAAGAGATCGTCGTGCGCGCCGGTCCAATCGAACAGCGATTCGGTGCTGAAGTACTCCTCGAAGCTGCTGTGCTTCGGTTCCGGCTCCGTGGCCTTCTTGGTCCGGCCGGTCGGGATCTTGTTGCTGTCGAGCTCCTCGCGCGCGGCCCACCAGGCGTGCTCGTCCGCGATGTGGACGTTCTCGTCGCCGGCTTCGGGCGTTTCGTCCTTGCGGCGGCGGCGCAACATTCGTTCCACGCTAGGTTCCCTCAGTGAACGTCGGCGTCGACACGGGCGGAACGTTCACGGACGCCGTCACCGACGCTGGTGGCACGGTGAAGGTGCCGTCCACGTCCGAAGATCCGGCCGTGGCGGTGCGCGCGGCCGTCGACACGTTCGCGGCCACACCGGGGGTGTTGGCCCACGGCACGACCGTCGCGACGAACGCGCTCCTGGAGCGTTCGGGCGCGCCGGTGGCGCTGGTGACCACGGCAGGTTTTTCGGACATCATCGAGATTGGTCGGCAGAATCGGCCGTCTCTTTACGATTTGTGGGCCGATCGGCCGGATTCCTTGGTGCCGCGCAGCCTGCGGTTCGAGGCCGGAACCGAGGCGACGCTGCCCGGAGACGTCCGTTCGGTGGCCGTGTGCCTGCTGCACAGCGACCGGGATCCGGCGGCGGAGCGAGCAGCCGCGGAGGCGCTGTCCCGTCAGGGCCTGGACGTGACCTGTTCGGCGGACGTCTCGCCCGAATATCGGGAGTACGAGCGCACGCTCACGACCGTCATCAACGCGTACCTACGGCCCTCGTGCCGCGCGTATCTCTCCCGGTTGGCTCCGCTGGCCGACGAAGTGCTGGTCATGACGTCCGCGGGCGGGTTGGTGCCCTTGGCCGACGCCGCCGAACTGCCGGCCGCGTTGCTGCTCTCCGGGCCCGCCGGCGGGGTGCTCGCCGCGGCCGCGGTGGCAGCGGCGAACGGCTCGCCCGATGCGATCACGTTCGACATGGGCGGCACCTCGACTGATGTGTGCCTCGTGCGGCGCACGCTGCCCGAAGCGGCCCCGGGTCGCATCGTCGGAGGCTTTCCGGTCCGCCTGCCGTCGCTGGACGTGCACACGATCGGAGCCGGCGGCGGATCGGTCGCCCGGGTCGACGCCGGCGGGGCGCTGGTCGTCGGGCCGCAGAGCGCCGGCGCGCGTCCGGGTCCCGCCTGCTACGGGCACGGCGGCACCGCACCGACGGTGACCGATGCGGACCTCGTGCTCGGGCGGATTCCGTCCGGCACCGTGTTGCCGGGTCTGGGCCCGCTCGATAGCGCGTCCGCGCGGGCCGCGCTCGACCGTGCCGGTGTCACGGCCGAGGGAGTCGTGAGGGTCGTCAACGCCAACATGGAGCGCGCGTTACGAGCGGTCTCGGTCGAGCGCGGCGTCGACCCCCGCGCGCTTGCGCTCGTCGCGTTCGGCGGTGCCGGCCCCTTGCATGCCTGCGAGCTCGCGGACGCACTCGGGATGCCGCGTGTGATCGTGCCGGCGCGCGCCGGCGTGCTGTCCGCGCTCGGCGTGCTCGGCGCGCCGCGGTCGCGCGAGCTCGTGCGTTCGTGGGCCGGTGACGGCTCGATCGATGCCGCGGCTCGGGCTCTCGCAGACGAGGCAGCCCGACTCGTCGGTTCGAGCGCCGTCACGGAAACCTTCTTCGACGTTCGCTACTCGGGACAGAGTCACGAGATCACCGTGCGATCCCTCGACGAGTTCCACGACGAGCATCGGCGGCGCAACGGGTACTCGCGTGCGGATGCGCCGCTCGAGGTGGTGGCATTGCGCGCTCGCGCCCGTACCGACTCGCCACTGGACATCACGTCGTTGCCACCGGTCGATCGATCGACGCCCGTTGGTCCCGCGGTGATCGCCGAGCCGGATTGCACGATCTGGCTGCCGGACGGCTGGGCGGGGCGTCGCGGCGAGGCGGACGCGCTCGTGCTGGAGCGGCGATGACGCTCGACCCCGCATCACTGCAGGTCCTCGTGTCGCGTCTCGTCGGGGTGGCGGACGAGATGGGCGCGGTGCTGCGCCGCGCTGCGTTCAGTCCGAACATCAAGGAACGTGCGGACTGCTCGGCCGCGTTGTTCGACGCCGATGGCGAGTTGCTGATCCAGGCCGAGCACATCCCGGTGCACCTCGGCTCGATGCCGGCGTCGGTTCGCGCCGCCATCGATGCTCTGGGCTCCTCACTGCAGCCCGGTGATCAGGTGATCCTCAACGACCCGTTCGCCGGTGGCACGCACCTCAACGACATCACCTTGGTCGCACCTTGCTTTTTCGACGGGACGATCGTCGGGTGGGCGGCCAACCGTGCGCATCACGCGGACGTCGGAGGTGCGGCGCCAGGCTCGATCCCGGCGGACGCGACCGACATCGCACAGGAGGGACTGCGGATTCCACCCGTGGTGCTCACGCCGTCGGTCCGCACACTGCTGTTCGCCAACTCGCGGACCCCCGAGGAACGAACGGGAGATCTCGACGCCCAAGTGGGGGCGAACGTCCTCGGTGTGGATCGGTTGGCGGAGATCGTGGCCGGCGGCGCGCCGCTGCACGAGGTGGCCGACTACGCCGAACGGCGCATGCGCGCCGCGCTCGCGGACATGCCCAATGGCGCGTGGACGGCGACCGACGTGCTCGACTCCACCGGGCCGGGACATCGGCCGGCCGTGATCGCGGTGCGCGTGACGATCGATGGCGAGGCCATCACGTTCGACTTCACCGGAACCGACGCGCAGCGGGCCGGCAACGTGAACGCGGTCGAGGCCGTGACGATGTCGTGCGTCGCCTTCGCACTCCGGTCGGTGACGGATCCGACCATTCCGGCGAGTGGTGGCGCATTGCGACCGGTGCATGTGCACGCGCCCAGTGGTTCGCTCGTTGCCGCCACCCCGCCTGTCGCGGTCGGGGCGGGCAACGTCGAGGTGAGTCAACGCATTGCCGACGTCTGCCTGCGAGCTCTGGCGCAGTGCGTACCGGATCGTGTCGGCGCCGCGTCACAGGGGACGATGAACAACGTCCTGATCGGAGGCGACGGGTGGGTGTACTACGAGACCGTTGGCGGTGGGCAGGGCGGTCGCCCCGGGCGCGCCGGCATGAGCGCGATCCACACGGGCATGACCAACACCGCGAACACGCCGAGCGAGGCGCTCGAGCGTGCCTACGCGATGCGCGTGCAGCGCTATCGGGTGCGTCGCAACAGCGGGGGTGCGGGGTTGTTCCCCGGCGGCGACGGCATCGAGCGCGATCTCGAGATGCTCGAGGACGTCACGGTGTCACTGATCACCGAACGACGCGACGCGGGACCATGGGGCTTGGCCGGTGGCGCACCAGGGTCGCCCGGGGAGAACTGGTTGCTACCCGGCGGGGAGGAGGCCAATGCTCAGCGATTGCCCGACAAGTGCACGGTGCGACTCGCCGCGGGAGATGTGCTGCGGATGCGAACTCCGGGCGGTGGCGGCTGGGGTCCCGTGCGGGGTTCGGTGGTCGGGCTGACCGTCCTGGGGGACTCGGATGGGTCGCTGGTGCGCGTCGTCGAGTACGACCCGTTGTGGCGCGACCGGTTCGCAGTCGAGCGTGCACGTATCGCGGCTGCGCTCGGCGATGAGGCGCGTCACGTCGAGCACGTCGGATCGACTGCAGTGCCGGGTCTCGCGGCGAAGCCGATCGTCGACATCTCGGTCGCGGTCGACGATCCCGATGACGACGTGGCCTTTCTCGTGCCCCTCACGCGCGCCGGCTACGTGCTGCGCGTGATCGAACCGGGCCATCGGATGTTCCGATCACCCCAACACGACGTGCACGTCCACGTGTGGCTCGCAGGGAGCGACGACGCGCGAGACCAATTGGTGTTCCGCGACTGGTTGCGCACGCACGACGACGACCGCGCGAACTACGAAGCCGTGAAGCGAGAGCTCGCCGCACGCGAGTGGGAGGCGATGCAGGACTACGCCGATGCCAAGACCGACGTCGTCCGGGAGATCATGCGGAAGGCTGCTTCTCCGCCACGTCCTTGATGCGCTCGAGGGTGCGCAACATGTCACGTCGGTTGCGACGCTCGCGAAGGAAGCCACCGAGCGGACGCCAGATCTTCGTGAACAAGTTGTCGCCGAGATCGAACGACTCGGTGACGTCCGTGCCGCCGTCGACCGCGTGGAACTCGTAGCGCCACGTGTTCACGCGTCGGTCGCCCATGACGACGGCGAACTCGAACACCTTGCCGGGAACGCATTCCGTCACTTCGCAGGTCGTCCAGTAAAGGACGGGCCAGTTCTCGTTGCGCTTCACGTGGCCGCGGTAGCGGGCGCCGACGGCCGGTCCGGTCGCGCCGTTCAGCCACTCTGCTTCGACCACCTCGGGGCTGTACTCACCCATCTTGGTGATGTCGCTGACGAACCCCCAGACGGTGTCGGGCGAGGCGTTCATGTGCAGGGTCACGGCAGCGCGCATCGGCGGACCCTACGCACCCCCCGACGGCACGCACGAACCGGCGATCCACCAAACCAGCTTGATGCATCGAATCGCGTTGATGTACTGTCGCTCGTCATGGCCGTCGCGGACGCAGAGCGCACCCTCGACCCGGGGGAGTTCCTGCAGCTGGCCGGCCATCCGCTGCGATGGCGGTTGCTCAGCGCCCTGGCCCACAGCGATCGAACGGTGGGGGAGCTGACGGGGCTCGTCGGTGAGAAGCAGAACCTCGTCTCGTACCACCTGGGCAAGTTGCGGGAGGCCGATCTCGTGTCCGTGCGCCGCAGCTCCGCCGACGGACGCGATGCCTACTACACGGTCGATCTCGTTCGATTTCGGGAGTTCCTGTCCGCGACCGCGGACGCGTTGCATCCAGGTCTGGCAGCTGCGCCGCCAGTCGCGCGCGCCGGCCCGCGCCATGTACGCGTGCTGTTCCTGTGTACGGGCAACAGTGCGCGCTCGCAGATGGCCGAGGCCCTGATTCGCGAGCGGTCGGGAGGAGCGATCGAGTCCTACAGCGCGGGCAGCCATCCCAAGCCGTTGCATCCCAACGCCGTGCGTGTGCTGCGCGAGGACTTCGGCATCGACATCGCCAGCCATGAGCCGAAGCACCTCGAGGTCTTCGCCGACCACGAATTCGACTGGGTGATCAGCCTGTGCGACAAGGTCCGCGAGGTGTGCCCCGAGTTCCCCGGCGACCCCGAGACCATCCACTGGAGCCTCGCCGACCCCGCGGCCGGCCAGACCGATGACGACGCCAGCTACCCGGCCTTCAAATTGCTCGCCGCCGAGCTCGACACCCGCATCGGGTTCCTGCTCGCGGTCCTGACCGATGGCACACCGGCGCCCTGAACGAGGAGAGACCAATGGCAGATCTGAACGAGATGGTGAGCGTGCGCTACATGGTCGACGATGTCGAAGCCGCGGTCGGCTTCTACACGAAGGTGCTCGACTTCGAGATCCTCAACAACTTCGCGCCCGCGTTCGCTGATGTCGCACGCGGCAACTTGCGACTGCTGCTCAGTGGTCCGACGAGCTCGGCGGGACGACCGATGCCCGACGGGGCGAAGCCGGGGCCGGGCGGGTGGAACCGCATCCATCTGATCGTTGATGACATCGACGCGGAAGTCGCGCGCCTACGTGACAACGGCGCCCAGTTCCGCAACGAGATCCTCGCGGGGCCGGGCGGCAAGCAGATCCTGGTGCAGGATCCGTCGGGCAACGTCGTCGAGATCTTCCAGCCCGCGCAGTGATCAACGTCGCGACGTGACGGAGCCGACTCCGACACGGCTGGCCCGCCGTCTCGGCCTCGGCGACGCCGTGATCATCGGACTCGGCTCGATGATCGGCGCAGGCGTGTTCACCGCAATCGCGCCAGCGGCCCGTGCCGCAGGAACCGGACTGCTCATCGGTTTGGTCATCGCAGCGGTCATCGCGTTCTGCAACGCGACGTCGTCGGCCGAGCTCGCCGCCCTGTATCCGGCGTCCGGCGGCACGTACGTCTACGGGCGGCAGCGACTCGGCGCGTTCTGGGGCTACCTCGCCGGATGGGGATTCGTCGTCGGCAAGCTGGCGAGCTGCGCGGCGATCGCACTCACGGTCGGCGCATATGCCGCGCCGTCGTGGCAGCATCCCATCGCCGTCGCGGCCGTCGTCGCGGTGGTGGCGGTCAACTACCACGGGGTCCAGAAGACGGCCGCGCTCACGCGTGTGATCGTCGGGATCGTGCTCGTCGCGCTCACCATCGTCGTCATCGGCGTGCTCTTCGGTGGCCACGCCTCCACGGCCAACGTGACGCGCGACCTCACAGCAGGAGGTTGGCACGGCGTGCTCCAATCGGCGGGCCTTCTGTTCTTCGCCTTCGCCGGCTATGCGCGCATCGCGACGCTGGGCGAGGAGGTGGAAGATCCCGCGCACACGATTCCGAAGGCGATTCCGCGCGCGCTGGGGATCACGCTCGTCGTCTACGTCGTCGTCGCGGTGAGTGCGCTCGCCGCGATCGGATCCGAAGCGCTCGCGGGG
>DASUCS010000114.1:0-20867 GCA_036275935.1 Acidimicrobiales bacterium | reverse complement strand
GCGGTGACCGCGGAGCGCGTTCCGGAACTGCTCGACGCCGGCGCGCACGGGGTCGCGGTCATCGGCGCGATCAGCAACGCGGCCGATCCCCACCTCGCCACCGAGGAGCTGCTCCGGGCGTTGGAGAAGGCGTCGTGAGGCCGGATGTCGCGGTCGTCGGGGGTGGCGCGATCGGGCTTGCGTGCGCGTGGCGGGCGGCGCAACGCGGGCTGAGCGTGACGGTGGTCGACCCCGCGCCTGGTTCCGGCGCGTCGCACGTCGCGGCCGGCATGCTGTGTCCGGTCACGGAGGTCCACTACGGCGAGGAGCCCTTGCTCGCGCTCACGCTCGAATCGGCGCGCCGCTGGCCGTCGTTCGCGCACGAGGTGGAGGCGGCGAGCGGGGTCGACGTGGGACACCGCACCGAGGGCACGATCGCCGTGGCGTTCGACGAGGACGACCTACGGGCCCTCGAAGATCTGCTGCGGTTCCAGCAGTCGCTCGGCCTCACCGTCGAACGGCTGCGCTCGCGTGACTGTCGCGTGCTCGAGCCGCAGCTGTCGCCGCGTGTTCGCGGTGGGCTCTTGGTGTCCGGCGATCACCAGGTCGACAACCGCAGGTTGGTCACCGCGCTGCTCGACGCCTGCGCGCGAGCCGGTGTGCGCTTCGAGCATCGCCGCGTCGATTCCCTGTCCTCGGTGTCGGCGGAGCGTGTGGTCCTCGCCGCGGGCAGCTGGTCGGCCGAGCTCGACGATGTTCCGGTGCGGCCGGTGAAGGGTCAGATCCTGCGGTTGCGCTTCGATCCGGATGACGCGCCGCTGAGCCGCAACGTGCGTGGGTTCGCGCAGGGTCGGTCCGTGTACCTCGTGCCGCGGGTCGACGGTGAGCTCGTGGTCGGCGCGACAGTCGAGGAGCAAGGGTTCGACACCTCCGTGACCGCCGGTGCGGTGTACGACTTGTTGTGCGCGGCCACCGATCTCGTTCCCGGTGTCGCGGAGCTCGAGTTGGTGGAGTCGATTGCGGGACTGCGACCTGGAACGCCGGACAACGCGCCGGTGATCGGCGTGTCGCCCCGCGACCCACGCGTCGTCTACGCCACCGGCCACTACCGCAACGGGATCCTGCTCACGCCCGTCACGGCCGACGCGGTTGCGTCGCTCTTGATCGACGGCTGCGTTCCGGCGGTGGTCGCGCCGTTCGGCGTCGAGAGGTTCTCGCGATGAACGTCGTCGTCAACGGGGAGTCGCACGAGCTCTCGGGCGGAACCACCGTCGCGGCGTTGATCGACGCGCTCGGGCGGAGCCCGAAGGGGATGGCCGTGGCGATCAACGAGGAGGTCGTGCCTCGCTCGACGTGGCGAGACGTGCAGCTGCAGGCGGGCGATCGCGTCGAAGTCCTGACCGCGGCGCAAGGAGGCTGAGATGGACGATCCCTTCGTCCTCGGCGGCGAGACGTTCACGTCGAGATTGATCCTCGGAACCGGTGGCGCACCGAGTCTCGACGTGCTCGAGCGGGCGATCATCGCGTCGGGTACCGAGATGGTCACCGTTGCGTTGCGCCGCGTCGACCCGACTGCGCCGGGCTCTGTCGTGGACGTGCTCGAGCGCACGGGCGTGCGACCGCTGCCCAACACCGCGGGCTGCTTCACCGCCGTCGAAGCCGTGCGCACCGCCCGTCTCGCCCGCGATGCCTTCGAGACGAACTGGATCAAGCTGGAGGTGATCGGCGACGAGCGCACGTTGCTGCCCGATCCGGTGGAGCTCCTCGATGCCGCGGAGCAACTCGTCGACGACGGGTTCGTTGTCCTGCCGTACACGAACGACGACCCGATCACCGCCCTGCGGCTGGCCGACCTCGGTTGCGCCGCGGTGATGCCGCTCGGTGCGCCCATCGGGAGCGGCATGGGGATCCGCAACCCGTACAACCTCGCCATCATCCGTGAGCAGGTGACCTTGCCGGTCATCCTCGACGCGGGGGTCGGCACGGCGTCCGACGCGGCGCTCGCCATGGAACTGGGGTGCGACGGCGTGCTCCTGGCCTCGGCCGTGACTCGCTCGCCCGATCCGGAACGCATGGCGGCGGCGATGCGCCACGGCATCGACGCCGGACGACTCGCGCGCCGCGCCGGGCGCATCCCCCGGCGGCTCTATGCCGAGGCGTCGACGTCGTGGGAAGGGCGGCCGGACCTCACGTGACGCTGCTGGTGCTCACCGATCGCACGGTCGTTCCGGCCGGCCGCCACCTCGTCGAGGTCGTGCGCGCCGCGGTCGAAGGTGGCGCGTCGCACGTCGTGCTGCGGGAGAAGGATCTCCCGCGCCCGGAACGGGCCGCGCTCGCCGCCGAGCTGCGGGCGTTCGTGCCCGTGTTGCTGGTCGCATCCGATTCGAGCATCGAAGCCGACGGTGTGCACCTCGCCGCAGTGGACCCCTTTCCCGCCCCTCGGCCCGCCGTCGTCGGGCGGTCGTGTCATTCGCACGCGGACCTCGAACGCGCCGCGGCAGAGGGCTGCGACTACGCGACCTTGTCGCCGATCTTCGAGTCGACGTCGAAACCTGGATACGGCCCGGCGCTCGGGGTCGCGGCGCTGGCGGGCGCGCCGTTGCCCGTCTACGCGCTCGGTGGCGTCGACGCGGCGAACGCCCGGAGGTGCATCGATGCCGGTGCGGAGGGCGTCGCCGTGATGGGCTTCGTGATGCGTGCCGACGATCCCGCGATTGCCGTCAAGGAGCTGCTGGCATGACGCCGCCCGTGGTGTTGACGATCGCCGGTAGTGACTCCGGTGGAGGCGCCGGCATCCAAGCCGACCTCAAGACGTTTGCTGCGCTACGCGTCTTCGGGACATCTGCGGTCACGGCCGTCACGGCGCAGAACACCGCAGAGGTCCGGGCCGTTCATCCGCTACCGGTCGATCTCGTGCGTCAGCAGATCGACGCGGTGCTCGACGACTTCCACGTCGCGGCCGTGAAGACAGGGATGCTCGCGACGCCGGAGATCGTGGAGCTCGTGGCAGAGCTCGCGGATGCAGGCCGGCTACCGAACCTCGTCGTCGATCCGGTCATGGTGTCCTCGTCCGGCTCGCGGCTGCTCGGTGTGACTGCGGAACAGCTCTATCTCGACCGGCTCCTGCCCGTCGCCGCGGTGTTCACGCCGAATCTGTTCGAGGCCGGTGTGCTGCTCGGTCGACAGGTGCGCACGCCCGCGGAGCAAGTCGACGCGGCGCGGGAGTTGGCGGGGCGGACGTCCGGCGTCGTCGTGGTCAAGGGTGGGCACGGCGAAGGGGATGCGGTGGACGCCGCGTGTCATCGCGACGTGTGCATCGAGTTGCGGGCATCGCGCATCGGCACGACCAACAACCACGGCAGTGGGTGCTCATTCGCGTCCGCAACGGCCGCGCTGCTGGCCAAGGACTTCGCCACACCAGATGCGCTGCACCACGCCAAGAAGTTCGTTCACCGCGCCATCGAAGGTGGCGCGCGCTGGGACCTCGGGTCGGGACACGGCCCCCTCGATCACTTCCACTGGGAGGAACAATGAGTCAGAAGGTGTACGTGGACGGCGTTCCGTTCAAGGAGATCGCACTCACGAACGGCGAGAGCGTTCGGCTGTACGACACGAGCGGACCGGGATCGGAGCCCTCACGCGGCCTCCCACCGGTGCGCGCGGAGTGGATCGAGGCTCGCGGCGATGTGGAGTCGTACGCGGGCCGGGTCATTTCCGCCCGGGACGACGGACGCGCGGCCGTGCGTCGCGGTGAGAACGCGACGGGTGAGCCGTGGCAAGGTGAAGCGCGTGCGCCACGGCGTGCCGCGCCCGGCCGCAACGTGACGCAGATGCACTATGCCCGCCGCGGTGAGGTCACGCGGGAGATGGCGTACGTCGCTGCTCGAGAAGGGCTCGATCCGGAGTTCGTGCGCGACGAGATCGCACGCGGCCGTGCCATCCTTCCGGCGAACGTCAACCATCCCGAGTCCGAGCCGATGATCATCGGGCGCAACTTCTTGGTGAAGGTGAATGCGAACATCGGCAACTCCGCGGTGTCGTCATCGATCGCCGAAGAGGTCGACAAGCTCACGTGGGCCACGACGTGGGGCGCGGACACGGTGATGGATCTGTCGACGGGGGCCGACATCCACACCACACGCGAGTGGATCGTGCGCAACAGCCCGGTGCCGATCGGGACGGTGCCGATCTACCAGGCGCTCGAGAAGGTCGACGGCCGCGCGGAGGACCTGTCCTGGGAGGTGTTCCGAGACACGATCATCGAGCAGTGCGAGCAAGGCGTGGACTACATGACGATCCACGCTGGTGTGCTCCTGCGCTACGTCCCGCTCACCGCCCGGCGCGTGACCGGCATCGTGAGTCGCGGCGGCTCGATCCTCGCAGCCTGGTGCCTCGCTCACCACGACGAGAACTTCCTCTACACGAACTTCGAAGAGCTGTGCGAGATCTTCGCCGCCTACGACGTGTCGTTCTCGCTGGGCGACGGGCTGCGGCCGGGGTCGATCGCCGACGCGAACGACGACGCGCAACTGGCAGAGCTGAAGACGTTGGGCGAGCTCACCCAGATCGCGTGGAAGCACGACGTGCAGGTGATGATCGAGGGCCCCGGTCACGTGCCGATGCACAAGATCAAGGAGAACGTCGACCTGCAGCTCGACTGGTGCAAGGAGGCGCCGTTCTACACACTCGGCCCGCTCACGACCGACGTGGCACCGGGCTACGACCACATCACGTCCGCCATCGGCGCGGCCATGATCGGGATGTACGGCACCGCGATGCTCTGTTACGTCACGCCGAAGGAGCACCTCGGGCTGCCCAACCGCGACGACGTGAAGGCGGGAGTGATCGCCTACAAGATCGCCGCGCACGCAGCCGACCTCGCGAAGGGCCACCCCGGCGCGCAGGAGTGGGACGACGCACTCTCCAAGGCGAGATTCGAGTTCCGATGGGAAGACCAGTTCAACCTGTCGATGGATCCGGTGACCGCTCGGGCGTACCACGACGAGACGCTCCCGGCCGAGCCGGCGAAGACCGCGCACTTCTGCTCCATGTGCGGACCGAAGTTCTGCTCGATGAAGATCACGCAGGACGTCCGCAAGTACGCCGAGGAACACGGCGTGGGGGACTGGGAGGCGATCGAGCTCGGGATGAAGGAGAAGTCCGTCGAGTTCGTCGACACCGGCGCCGAGGTCTACCAAGCCCCGTGACCGTTCTGGCAGTACCGGCGACACACTTCTGTATCGCCGGTGCTGCCAAAAGCACTTACACGGGGGCTTGGAGTTGCAATCTCGGGGTGTGGGGTTGCGGCTGGGCGTCCCAGAGGTCGGCGACGAGGTCGTCGCGCAGGGACTTCTGCGACGGATCGTCCCACCGGTTGTCGCGTTGCAGCGGATCATCGATCAGGTCGTAGAGCTCGCCTTCGGTGCCGTCGTGGACGGTGCCGGGCTTGTAGGCCGTGCACACCCAACGGTCACGCGTGATCGTGCGCAGGTGGACGTCCACGCCGAACAGCTCGCTGTCCCACTCGGTGAGCACGCGCTCCGGGGCGGGCGCGTCGTCGCTCGACGGCAGCGACTGCCCCTGCATCCACGTCGGCGTGTCGACCGATGCGATGTCGCAGAGCGTCGGCGCGAGATCGACCAGCCCGACGGGTGACGACACGACGGCGGGCGCGACGCCCGCAGAAGGGGCCGGGCGCCAGATCAACGGCAGTCGCATCAACGCATCGACGTGGTACGGGCCCTTGAACAGCAATCCGAAGTCGCCTTGCAGCTCGCCGTGGTCGGTGGAGAACACGACGTCGAGATCGTCCCCCCAGCCACGAGCATCGATCGAGCGCAGGACGCGGCCCAACGCCTCGTCGATCAACTCGCATTCCACGGCGTTGCGAGCGTTCACCTCTCGCACCTGATCGGCGGTCAGCGTCGCCGGCACCCACTTCGCCGGTGCCTCGTAGTTCGAGACGAGTGTGCCGTCGTACCAGAGCCGCCAGTGGCGCGGCTTCGCATCGAGGATCTTCTCGCGTTCGGCTGCGGTCTGCGGATACCCCGCGGGCAGTGGGACGTCGTGCCAGTCGATGCGTCCGACTTCGGACTGCGGCGGATCCCAGGGATGGTGCGGATCCGGAAAGCTCATCCAGCAGAACCAGTCGTCGGTCGCGTCGAGCGAGTCGAGCCACGCGATCGTCCTATCCGCGACCCAGTCCGTGTGGTACCACTCCCGCGGCACCTCGTTGACGTTGACCTGCGGCGCGCCGGTGTCACCGCCGCCGGCCGAGTTGACCTGAAAGTCGGTGTCGACCGCCGGATAGAACTGCCCGAGCATCTCGGGATGCTCCTGCTGCATCCAGCGCGCGTAGTGCAGGAACCCCATCGCGCCGTGGGTCGCGAACTCCAGATGTTCGAAACCGCGGTGCGTGCCGTTCGGCGGCGTCGTGCCGATCTGGCACATGGCGTTCTCGGTGAAGCGCATGAACGGATCCACGTAGGGCTCGAAGTGCGCCTTGCCGACCAGCGCGGTGCGGTAGCCAGCGTCGTGCAACACGTCCGCGACCGAGGGCGCGTCGACCGGCAGCGGCACGCCGTTCATCCAGACGCCATGCGTCGTCGGATGCTGCCCGGTGAGGATGGTCGACCGCGACGGCATGCACACGACGGACTGGGGAATGGCGCGCTCGTAGCGGATACCTTGCGCGGCGAGCGTGTCGACGATCGGCGTTCGGGCGAGCGTGCCGCCGTTGCACCCGAGCGTGTCGTACCGCTGTTGGTCGGTGGTGACGAGAAGGATCTTGCGGCCCATCAGCGCGCGGCCTCCATGGTGGTGCGTAGGTTCTCGAGGGCGTTTCCCGCGGCGCCGGCGATGACCAGCGCCATCGTCGACGGGCTCGCGTCCGCGCTGTAGACGACGACACTCGTGCCGTCGCCGATGTCGAGCACGTCGAGGGTCGACAGGTGCTCGTGGAACATCGGCGCGGTGATCCGGTACTGGAACCGGCGCTGCACGTTGTCGTGCGTGAGGATCTCTTCGGGCATCGGCAGTCCGCTCGCCATCGTGATCACACGCGTGGTGCCATCGACGGTCGACGACACGATGCCGGGGAACCACTCCTGGATCCGTGACGGATCGCCGATCCGAGCCCACACCTCGTCCGGAGGACAGGCGATGCGCACGTGACGGCGAACGCTCCCGCGCGGCGGCGTCATGGCGAGGTGGCGGCGATGAAGTCGGCGATCACCTTGGCGAGCTCGGGACCCTTGTCCTCCTGGAGGAAGTGGCCGCCGCCCTCGATCGTGGTGTGCGGCTGACCTTCGGTGCCCGGCACGACGCCGAGGAACTGCCGCTCGGCGCCCTTGGTGATCGGATCGCTGTCGCTGAACGCGCAGAGGAACGGCTTGTCGAAGGCGCGCAGCGTCTCCCATGCCTTCACGTTGGCATCGTGCGCCGGATCGTCCGGTGACGTCGGAACGAGCGACGGGAACGAGCGGGCGCCGGCTTTGTACGAGTCGTCGGGGAACGGCGCGTCGTACGCCGCGATGACCTCTGCGCTCGGCTTCGTCGCGCAGCCACCGCCGACGATCCGACCGACGGGGAGGTCCTCGGCAGTTGCCGCGTAGCTCTGCCAGGCCAAGAAGGCCTCGTTCGGCGGACGATCTCCTGTCGGCAGGCCACCGTTGCCGATGACGACGCGGGCGTAACGATCGGGGTCGGCGGCGACGAGGCGCAAGCCGACGAGCGCGCCCCAGTCCTGACCGAAGTACGTGATCTCGCGAAGATCCAGCCGATCGAAGAGCAGCTCACGCATCCAGTCGACGTGGGCTTGGAAGCTGTAGTCGTCCTGCGCGGCGGGCTTGTCGCTGCGACCGAATCCGACGAGGTCGGGTGCGATGCAACGGTGTCCGGCCTTCACGAGCACCGGAATCATCTTGCGATAGAGGAAGCACCACGACGGTTCGCCGTGGAGCAGCAGGACGGGGGCCGCATCTCGCGGGCCTTCGTCGAGGTAGTGCACGCGCAGCCCATCGCTGATGTCGGCGTAGTGCGGCTCGAACGGGAAGTCGGGCAACGCGGCGAACCGTTCGTCGGGTGTGCGCAGGATCTTCACAGGCGACCTCCGGGGTCCAACAGCTGAGTGAGCGCCGCGGTGAGCGCGGCGACGGTCTTCGGGCGGGACAAGCCTTGATGTACGCGCAGCAGCTCGTACGACTCGAACGAGCACAGTGCGTCGACGGCGGGAAGCAGCGCCGCCCGTGGCCCGTCGAGCTCGCGCGCGAACAGGCGACGCAACTGCCCGCGCAGGTACGACCGGCTCTCGTCGAGGGTCGCCGCGACGACCGGGCGGCGATGCGCAGCAACGCGTCCGGCGCGTGCTGCCGGTTCGATCGTCTCGAACAACCGAACCCGAGCGTCGACGATGCGGTCGATCTTCGTGCGGGTTGCGGCGTCGGGCGACACGTCGAGCTCGAGCAGCGGTTGCGCCCGCTCGAGTTGGCTGTCGATGGCGGCGCGGTGCAGATCGTCGACGTCGTCGAAGTAGCGGAACAACGAGCGCGGAGAAATACCCGCGCGCTCGGCGATCTCCGCGGTGCTCGGTTGGTACACGCCCTCTCCGAACAACTCGACGAGTGCCTGCACCACGGCCGTGCGGTTCTGCGTGCGGCGAAGGCGTCGGCCGTCGACCTCGTCCAGGTCCTCCGCGGCGGACAGCATCCATCGACCATAAACTATTGACATAGACTCTGTCACTACTTAGTTTCACGAGGTGGACGCGGATGACATCCCGGTCGCGCACACGCCGCCCGGCGGATGGAGCGGCGACATGCCCGCACCCGTGCTCGGCGGATGCGACGAGCCACTCGTCTCCGGCGCACCGGATCTGCGAGGGCTGTGGCGGGTCGTGGACGTCGAGTGGAAGCTCGGCGACGCGCCGGATCCGATCCCGGTGGCCGACCACGTCGAACGCATCGAGCAGTGTGGCGACCGTGTCTGCATCACGTCGACAGGGATCATCCACGACATGCGGGCCGATGGCACCGTCGAGCACGGTGTGCACGACGTTGCGGCGGCCGGCGGCCAGGAGATCAGCGTCGTGTGCACGTTCGAGGGCGGCGTGCACGTCTTGCGTCCGGTCGGCCTGCCGGGTATCGAGGTGACCCGCCGGATCGTGGGCGAGCACCTCGTGTGGGAGTACGGACCGATGTTCACGGCACGTCTGGAGCGAATTGGATGACTCGACGAATCGCAATTGTGAGTGATGCGGCGGGCTACGTAGGCCCGAACCTCGCGAGGCTGCTGGCAAAGGAACACGACCTGGTGATCGGTGACCCGGCACCCGGATTGGTCGACGAGTTGGCGGGACTCGGCGCGGCCGTCGAGGTGGTCGAAGGGGTTCGCGATCTCTCGAAGCCCGAGTCGTCCGAGCGGCTGGTCGCCGCGGCGCGCGATCGGTTCGGTCGCATCGACGCTGCGGCGGCGTTCACAGGACGCATCGTCGTCGGCCGCTTCCTTCGCTCGTCGCTCGATGATCTACGCGCCGTGCTCGTCGGTTGTGTCGAAGCGCCGTATCACTTCTTGCGCACGGTCGTGCCGGTGATGGTCGAGCAGGGGAACGGGCAGGTGCTGGTGTTCACCAGCGCGGCGGGTGCGAAGCCGACGCCGGGCGCACCGCTCTACTCGTCGGCCCGCGCCGCGGCGAATCACATGGTGCGCAACGTGGCCGATGAAGTGGTCGCGAAGGGCGTGCAGGTCAACGCCATCGGCACGAACTTCATGGACTTCCCCGAGTTCCTGAAGGCGAATCGAGCCGAAGATCCGGAGGGCCGCGAGCGCGTCGAGGCGATGGTTCCGATGAAGCGGCTCGGCCGACTCGACGAGCTCGCGTACTTCTCGATGCCGTTTCTCGACGGCAGCTGCACGTTCGTGACGGGACAGTTCGTCCCGTTCGCCGGCGGCTGGGCGTAACCGGCTCGGAATCCGCCGGCTGAGCGTCGGCTTCGGGACCGTTCCGCGGGCCCAACGTCACCTGTCCGCGCTCCGTTCGGCCCTACTGATTCGACGCGTCCGAGCGCACGCTTCAGTCACGAGCTTGTCGGTGCGCCTGCAGTCAGACAGGAGGCAACGATGATGGACTTGGACAGCTCGCAGATGACGCTGCTCTTCGTGAGTGCCGTGTTCCTGCTGCTCGTGATCCCGATGATCGCGGTTTTCGTGATCGAGCTGCGTCGGACCGGAAGTGCGCCCTGGTCGGAGTTCTACAACGACCGTGTCGTCCCGTTGCGCCGACGCCACGCCTCTGTGTCGCGTCGAGCGGGCACGGTGGACGTCATCCGTCCGGAGCGCAGCGCACACCACCGAGCGGCGTAGGCCCAACCGGGTCAATCTCGACAATCCGGAAGACATGCCCGTCGATTCCGTTGCGATTGTCGATGGCGTGCAGGAACCGCGTCCTCCCGCGGGGAATCGGCCGCCCGGGAGGAACGGGGTCATGAACGCAAAGAGGTGGGGGATCGCGGCCGTCGCGACCGTGATCGTGTTGGGGTCGACCGTCGTCGGGTCGCCCGCTGCGCACGCGGACCCCGGAGCGCCGGCGGTCACGTCCGTGGACCGCTCGGGTGCACAACCGGTGATCACGATCGACTGGGGTGCGCATGCCGACGCGCCGGTCGGTGTGATCGAGTCGGTCGACGGCTACAAGCTCGGCACGCCGAGCGACATGGCGACCGTTGTCGACGATTGGGGCACGAGCCCAGGGCTTCGCAGCTATCGCGCTGCCGCGTGTTACGCCCAGTGCGACCTCGACAGCATCACGTCGGGCCAAGCAACGTTGGTGCAAGGCGACTGGCTGCGGCCCGACGTCAGCAGCGCGACCTCAGAGCCCGCGCCGGACCTCTTCGTCCAGTGGTATCAGAAGGGCTTCCAGATCTCCTGGGGCAGGTACGAAGCCGGTGTCGACCCGGCAGTCGCCGTGTACAAGGACGGCGTACCCCTCGCGCTCGTACGGATCGCCGACGCTGGCTACTACGAAGATGACGGGCCGTTCGACGCGTCGGTGACATATGCAATCACCGTGTGTCATGCCGACTGCACGTTGGCCGCGCTCGCGTCGGGATTCGCACAACAGACGGCCTTCAGTCCCGAACACACGGAGACGGCCTCGACGTCAGCTGTCCCGACATATGCACTCTGGTTCTGTCCCAGCGATTGGGACTTCCTGCCGCCGCCCATGGTGGTGAACACGCCGATCACGTGTAGCGCACATGTGTGGAACAGCGAGTTCGCGCTCGAGCCTCCAACGGGCACCGTCGACGTGTTTTCGGACAACGACTCGGGCATTGCTCCAACATCGTGTGTGTTGCAGGACAACGAGTGTGTGGTCACCCTCACGCCGTCGGAGCTCGGAACGCATGCGCTTACGTCCTCCTATCCCGGCGATGACACCCACACCGCATCTCAGTTCTCATGGGATGTCTCAGTGGTGACCGGCATCACTACCACCTCGGTTGCGTGCCCGTCGGTCGTCCACCCAGGTGAGACCATCCACTGCGAGTTCACGGTGACGGACACGACATCCGGCGGCTCAGTGGTACCGACTGGCACGATCGACGTCGACTCTGGCTCGTACATTCCGCAGCAACGTTGCACGCTGCAGGCTGGCAGGTGCTCCGTCGACATCACACTCCCGTTGAACTTCCGCGGCAACCTGCCTGTCTTGGCTTCGTACACGCCCGACGATGGTCACGCACCGAGTTCGGGAGCCGCTGTCATCCCGATCGTCGACCAGATGCCTTCGGCCACCAGCCTTTCGTGCGTGCCGGGCAGCGTGGCCCCAGGTGATGTTCTGTTCTGCTCGGCAACGGTCACCGACCTGGAAACCGGTGGACCGATACAACACGGTTCGGTCGTCATCCAGTCGGGCCAACAATCGATGGAGTCCGGGACGTGCGACCTGAACGACTCCGGTCAGTGCACGGTCACCTTCGAACCTCCATCCGACGCGGCCGCTGGGCCGATGAACGTAACGGCCAGCTTCGAGGGGACGTTCGACGCTCTGCCTTCGGCCGACACGACCACTGTCGTCGTGACGCGGCACACGGCGCTGGTTGCGAAGCCGGCGATCGCGAACCTGGTGTCACCGACGAGGGTGAACCTCAAGATGTCGGCGACCCTCACCGACGCGCTCGACCACGCGCCGATCGCCGGGGAGACGGTCCGGTTCGCAGTGAACGGCACGACGCTGTGCACTGGCGTCACGGACGCATCTGGCGTCGCGACGTGTTCGGGACTTGCCGACGTCGCGCAAGCGTCGAACGGCTACAAGGCGGTCTTCGACGGCAACGCGAGCAGCTACCGGCTGAAATCCTCCGCCAGCGGCAGCGGCATCCGCCTCTAATCGACTTCGAGTACTGCGGCGCCGGTCAAGCGATCGTGGGCCAAGTCCGACAGCGCCGTGTCAGCGCGTGACAACTGATACGGCACGACCGTCGGGCGGATCGGGATCTCGGCCGCGATCCGAAGGAACTCCTCGCCGTCGACGCGTGTGTTCGCAGTGACGCTGCGCACCTGGCGTTCCTGGAAGAGGTGGCGTTGGTAGTCGAGCGATGGGACGTCGGTCAGGTGGATCCCGGCGATCGCGAGGGTGCCGCCCCGATCCAAGGCCTCGAGCGCGACGGGCACGAGTGAACCAGCAGGAGCGAACAGGATCGCGGCATCGAGTGGCTCGGGAGGCGCGGCGTCCGCGTCACCCGCAGACGCGCACCCGAGCTCGAGCGCGAGGCGTTGCGCGTCCTTCGAGCGCGTGAGCACGTGCACGGTCGCGCCCTCGTGCAATGCCACCTGCGCCGCAAGATGTGCGGAACCGCCGAACCCGTAGATGCCGAGCCGGCCTCCCGGTGGCAACGCCGCGCGGCGCAATGCTCGATAGCCGATGATCCCCGCACACAGCAGCGGCGCGGCCTCGATGTCCGAGAACACGGCAGGAACCGAGTAGGCGTAGTCCTCGCGCACCACCGCCAGTTCGGCGTAGCCGCCGTCGGCGTCCCATCCCGTGAACGACGGGGTGACGCACAAGTTCTCGCGGCCGGTCGTACAGAACCGGCAGCGCCCGCAGGTCGAGCGGAGCCACGCGATGCCGACGCGCTCACCGACCGAGAAGCGCGAGGCGCCGTCACCCAACCCCACGACGCGCCCGACGACCTCGTGCCCGGGCACGGTGTGGGGTCGGTGCGGCAGCAGATCACCCTCCGCGAGGTGAAGATCGGTGCGGCACACACCGCACACCGCAACCTCGACCAAGATCTCGCCCGGGCCGGGTGTCGGGTCCTGCCGTTCGCCGAATCGCAGCGGGGACGAGTCGATCGGCCCCGGACGTTCGACCCACCACGCCTGCACGACCGATGAGTACCACTTTCGGCGCCCCGGTGTCGGCGGCGGCCCGCGTGGCATCTCGGATCAGTCGCGGGCGGGGAGCGTGACGACCACGTCGACACCAGTCGGCTCGTTGTCATCGAGTCGGACGCGACCGCCATTGGCCCGAGCGAGCCGGTCCACGATCGACAGGCCCAGGCCGGCAACGCCGGTCGCGTGTCCGCCCGAGCCTTGCCAAAAGGGCTCGAAGGCATGGGCGCGCTCGGAGGACGACATCCCTCGACCGTTGTCGCGCACGTGGATCTCCACCCGGTCTCCGTGCTGCTCGGCCGCGAGTGTGACGTGCCCTGCGCCGCCGCTGGCCTCGATGGCGTTGTCGATCAGGTTGTCGAGGATCTGCTCGAGGTGTCCGTCACCGACGACGACGAGGAGTCGCGGCGCGGCGGCCACCTCGATCGTCACCTGACGTTCGTCGGCGAGCGCCGCCCACGCCGCGCGCCGTGCCTCCAGCGCCTCTCGCGCGTCCACTTCGACCATCGTCGTCGGGGTGCGCTCGGCGCGGGCGAGCGCGAGGAGGCCGTCGATCAGCCGGGACAGGCGAGCGGTCTCGTCGAGTGCGGCGTCGATGTCGCCGGCCGCAGCGTCAGGGTCTTCGAGGTCGATGTTCTCGATGCGGAGCTGGAGCGCGGTGAGTGGCGATCGCAGCTGGTGTGACGCGTCCGCGACGAACTGCCGCTGCGCGCCCACCAGCATCTCGAGTCGCTCAGCCATGTCGTCGAAGGTTCGTGCGAGCTCGGTGATCTCCGGTGGCCCAGTGCCGAGATCGGCACGGGCGGACAGGTCGCCCCGTCCGAACGCGCCCGCTCGATCGTCGAGCCGGCGCAGTGGGGCGATGGCCCAGCGCGACAGCCGGTCGCCGACGAGCGCAGCCACCAGCAACACGACGAAGGCGAGCACCACGAGCGCGATGCGGAACTGGTCGATCCTCGTCTCGGTCCGGTCGTCACTACGGATGACGAGCACCGCGCCGCGTAGGTCGTCGGCCGTTCCGACGGGTACGGCTGAGTAGACGTCGTCCCCGCTGCGGCCACGAGCCGCGCGCCCGATACGCGCCGAGTCGAGCGCCGCACGGGCTCCAGGTGTGGCTGTTGCACTCGCGGCATCGCCGTTGTCGTTCTGTGCGGCGCCGGTAGCGAGCACCTGCCCGTCGGAGTCGATGACCACGACCGCGCCGCCGGTTCGGTCGGCGAACTGGGTCGCGAGAGCCTGCGGATCGTGTTGGGTGGGGTGCTCGATCACCTCGTGCGACAGCGCGGCGAGGGAGGTGGCGTCGCTCGCCACGGCTGTTGCGGACGCGTCGTGCTCACGTCGCGCAAAGGTGATTGCGAGAGGTACCTCCAGCAACAGCAGCACGATCGCGACGAGTGCGACGTTGGCGATGACGAAACGACGTCTCACTCGGGTTGTTCGAGGCAGAAGCCCACGCCGCGCACAGTGCGTATGAAGTACGGGTCGCCGAGCTTCTTGCGGAGCGAGGCGATGTGGACGTCGAGGGTCTTGGTGGGGCCGTACCAGTGGGGGTCCCACACGTCGTCCATGATGCGTTGGCGCGGGATGACGGTTCCGGGCTCGTCGGCGAGGTAGGCGAGCAGGTCGAACTCCCGGGGGGTGAGGACGACCTCCTGATCGTTGACATGCACGCGGCGGGTGCGACGGTCGATCACGAGATCCCCGACAGTCTGTGGCGCGTCGGCGTCAACGGTCACGGAGCGGCGAGCGACGGCCCGCACCCGAGCGACGAGCTCGCGCAGTCCGAACGGCTTGACGACGTAGTCGTCCGCGCCGAGTTCGAGTCCCAGCACACGGTCGGACTCGTCACCACGCGCGGTCACGACGATGATCGGAACCGCACTCCTTGCCCGCAGCTGCCGGCAGACCTCGTAGCCATCGAGATCAGGAAGGCCGAGGTCGAGCAAGACGAGGTCGGCCTCGGACGCGTCGAGCGCGTCGCGCCCGCTACGGACACGGGTGACCGACAAGCCGGCGCGCTCGAGCCCCCGTTGCAGAGGGACGCCGATGGCGTCGTCGTCCTCGACCACGAGCAGGTGCACCGAAGAAGCATGACCGTTGCCGCACCGGTTCGGCAGGCGGCTTTGCCGTTTCCTTACCTTCGGCTGTAGCTCGCGTGGAATCGCGCTTCGTAGGTTCGGTCCGATGCGAATCGAGAAGATTGCCGGACTTCCCGCCCATCCGCTCTTCGTGCACGTCCCGATCGTGCTGCTCCCGCTGGTGGCGATCGGCGCGATCGCGATGTCCTTCTCTGCGCGAATCCGCGAGCGATTGGGGTGGACGATCCTCGGCCTTGCCATCGTCGCCGGCCTGAGTACGCAACTCGCGATCGGAAGCGGCGAAGCACTCCAGGACCACGTGGACTCGTCCGCCGCGCTGCGGGATCACGTGGCGATCGCCGAGAGCATCCGACCGCTCGCTCTCGTGCTCTTTCTCGCGATCCTGGCGATGATCGTCCTCGATCGTCGGAAGACGGGCGCGTGGCCGTTCCGTTCACCGGCATCCTCGGTCGGCCGCGGTCTCGAAGTTGGTCTGGGGCTTGTCGTCGTCCTGGTGGCTGTCACCACGTGCGGACGGCTGTATCAGATCGGCGACTCGGGGGCGAAGGCGACGTGGCAGGGCTGGCACGTCAGTGCGAGTCCACCCGCCAGCGCGCAAAATGTGGCGTCGTCCACACCACCTCATCGTCGGTGATGACCATCGCGTCGATGTCATCGCGATTGGCCAACCAGTCGAGGCCGTCGACGCCGAGCGCCATCACCGCCGTCGCGTAGGCATCGGCGCGCGCGAGATCGTCACCTACGACCGTGACCGATGCGAGGCCTCGCGACGGCTCGCCGGTGCGAGGGCAGATGACATGCTCGCCGCGCTCGTATCGTCCGGATGTCGCGACGGCGCCGTTGCCCACCGACACAATCGCCGCCACGACGTCGCGCTGCCACGGATGCTGGATGCCGATCCGCCACGACTTGCCTGTCGGTGCCGTCCCGCGAGTCACGACGTCACCACCGGCGTCGATCCAGAAGTCGACGGCGCCAAATCGCTCGAGCATGGCGGCGGCACGTTCTACCGCCCACCCCTTGACCAGTCCGGAGGGGTCGATCGCGCACCAACCCGGCCCGTGCGGTTCGGGTAGTGCGGCGGTGGCGCGGATGTCGAACGCGCCGTTGGTATCGATCCGCAGGATCTCCGCGAGCTCGAGGACCGTCACGACGTTGTCGTCGAGCGCGTCGAACTCGAGCTGACCATTCGCGAATCGTGTGATCTCGCTGTCTTCGCGCCACGTGCTGAAGAGTCGATCGACGAGGTCGAACCACTCGAACACCTCGTCGAGCACGGAGACGTCGGCCGGGTCCCGGAGCTCGATGCTGATTGCCGATCCCCAGACGAGCTCGACCCGTCTCACCGTCTCATCGTGTCATCAGCGCACGCCCGCCTTGTCGAGCGCGCTCTGCAGCGACTGCTGGTAGCTCTCGCTCGTGTACGTCGCCCCGGAGAGGAGATCGATGTTGGCGCTCTGCGCACGCAACGCCTCCTGTCGCAGTCGCGGCCCGGCGTAGTCGCTGATCTCGGCGGACCGTTCGCGATCGTTCGGAAGCGCGAGCGCTTGAACGTCGATGATCTTGCTGTCCTGCAGGGTCACGCGCACCTGGACGTCGCCATACCGGTTCGTGATGTCGGAGCCGTCCACGGTCCGACGCGCTCCTGCCGCAGTGGTCGATGGCGCAGTGGACGAGCTCTCGCTGGGCGGGGCGCCCGCGGGTGGTGTGGCCCCGGCGGTCGGCGGGGGCACGGTCGCGGACGTGGGGCCGGCCGCGACGGCCTGACCGGTGCTCGTACGGAAGCCGGCGAGGAGCCCGAGTCCGGCGAGCGTGGCGACAAGGGTGGGAACGGCGCGGCGCATGATGTGACCTCAGTAGGCGAAGCGTTCGGCGTGGATCTGATGGCGGGGTACGCCCAGCCGGTGCAGGCGGTGGACAACGACGTCGACGAGACCGGGCGGTCCGCACAGGAAGACGTCGCGCTCGTGTATGTCCGGGACCATCGAGCGCAGCGCAGGGAGCCCGAGACGGTCCGTTTGGTCGTCCCCGATCTCGGGACCGACGAGTGGGTACACCGCGACACCGCGCTCCTGCGCGAGACGGCCGAGCTCACCCCAGAAGACCAAGTCCTGTTCGTGTTCGACTCGGTAGAGCAACGTGACGTCACCGTGCGCGACGTCGACCGACTCGAGCAAGGCCCGCACCGGTGTGATGCCGATGCCCCCCGCGATGAGGAGGACCTTCGAAGAGGTCTGCTGCTCGGCCGTGAAGGCGCCGTACGGTCCCTCGGCGAACACCCGCGTCCCCGGGGCGATGGATCGAAGGTCGTGGCTGTAGTCGCCGAGAGCCTTGACCGTGATGCGCAGCCGGTTCGACCGGGGTGCCTCGGAGAGGGAGAACGGGTGCGCTTGCCACCATCGATCCCGTGTCAGGAAACGCCACAGGAAGAACTGCCCGGGCTGCGCGTCGATGCCGCGGAGGTCTCTGCCGGTCACGTAGATCGAGATGACATCCGGGGATTCGAACGAGACCTTGGACACGCGCAGCTGATGCCGCACGTTGAACCACACCGGCTGCGCCACGCGCCACACCAAGAGGGCGCCGACGACGACGACATACAAGGCGATCCACCATGTCCGAGCGACAGGGTCGTCGACGAAGTCCGTGCCGACCGCCAGCTGGTGGGCGAACCCGAGCGCGACAGCGAGGTACGCGTACAGGTGAACGAAGTACCAGGCTTCGCGATCGATCTTGGCTCTCGCTCGCCGCACCGACGTCACTGCAATCGCGATGAGCAGGCCCGTCGCGACGATGGCCATCAGCACATCCGGATAGTGATTGATGAAGTCGAGGAACTGTCCGGGCACCGAGGCACGATTGCTCTGCGCATACCCCACCGTGATCGTGACGGCGTGAACGAGCAGCAGCCACGTCGCCGCGAAGCCGTTCCAACGGTGCCAGATCGCGAGTCGGTCGAATCCGACCTCCCGCTCGACCCACGGGATGCGCGCCATCAGCAGCAGCTGCACCAGGACGAGGTACGCGCCGACCAGCCCGGTCACCTGGCCGATGGACGTCATGGCCCCGCCCGCCCCGGAGTTCGTGCTGAGGCCGCCATGCCTCAGCCACAAGCCGATGGCGAGCAACCCGTTGATCACCACGATCGCCGCGAAGTTCCCCGAGACCTCGCGGCTGGGGCGCGGTCGGCGCCGAGTGACCGGCGGCAGGGGGGCGGTCGTCATCGCCACGACACCAAGCATGGCCACATTCGGCTGAGAGCCAGCCAAGAATCAGGTAAGCGGACGGCAAAATGCGCGGCGGAACCGCGGATTCACTGAATGGAGAGCTCCGCGACCATCCCGTCCTGCCGATGCCCCGGGACATCGCAGAACAGCGTGTACGTCCCGGGTGCGAGCGTGACGGCGCCCGAGGTGCTGGGCTGGTTCTTGCCCACCGCCAACTTGAATTCGGGGTGGCCTTCGATGAGCAAGGTGTGCAGCAACTGGCCGTCGTTCTTGTAGCCGATGGTCAGCGGTCCTGTGGTCGCTCGGTACTGAGCCTTGTCGAACTTGTTGTTGTCCTTCGCGTGGACGGTGAACGTGGCTCCCGGCACCCCGGAGCTGGACCCGTCACTCGAACAACCCGCGACGCCGCTGACCACAGCGACCAGCGCGAACGCGATTCGTATGGACCGACGATTCACGATCGAGTGACTACCACCTTCAACGCCCCGGTGTCGGCGGCGCGGCCGAACACGTCGTAGGCCTCCTCGAACTGGTCGAGCGTGAAGTGGTGCGTCACGAACTTCGTCGCGTCGAGCTGGTTGGTGGTCACCAGCCGGAGCAGCGTCGGCGTCGTGTAGGTGTCGACCAATCCGGTCGTGATCGTCACGTCGCGGATCCACTGCTCTTCGAGATGCAGCGTTGCCGGCTCGCCGTGCACGCCGATGTTGGCGATGTGACCCCCGGGTCGCGACAGCGAAACTGCCAGCTCGAACGTCGCCGGTACGCCGACGGCTTCGATCGACACATCCGCGCCGAGGCCGCCTGTCAGCTCGCCGATGACGGCTTTGGGATCTTCGCGGCTGTTGTTCACGACGATGTCGGCGCCGAACTGCTTCGCGGCGTCGAGCCGGCTGTCGGCCAGGTCGATGGCCACGACGTGACTCGGGCTGAAGAGTCGCGCGCCCATCATCGCGGAGAGCCCGATCGGACCGGCGCCGACCACCGCGACGACGTCGCCGGGCTGCACCGCACCGTTCAGGACGCCGACCTCGTACCCCGTCGGCAGGATGTCGGCGAGCATCAGGATCTGCTCGTCGGTCGCTCCGTCAGGGAGCTTGTACGTCGACGTGTCCGCGAACGGCACCCGTACGTACTCGGCCTGGGTGCCGTCGATGAGGTGTCCGAGGATCCATCCCCCTCCACCGAGGCACTGGCCGTAGCGGCCTTCGCGGCAGAAGCGACACGCGCCGCACGAGGTGATGCAGGAGACCAGCACCCGGTCGCCAGGCCGTACGTTCTTCACGCCCGAACCGACCGCTTGGACGGTGCCCACGGCCTCGTGACCGAGAATCCGGCCGTCGGTCACCTCCGGTACGTCGCCCTTCATGATGTGCAGATCCGTTCCGCAGATCGTGACTGCGTCGACGCGCACGACGGCGTCGGTGTCCGCTTCCACGATCGGGTCCGGCACTTCCTCCCACGCCTTCTGGCCTGGACCGTGGTACACGAGTGCGCGCATTCGAAGACCTCCTGATCGTTTCGTTGGAACGTACGAGTCCGAGCCGCGGACCGGAAGGGCCGAAGGTCCTCACCTTCGGTACCTCGTCCTCTGGTGCATGAACGCGCGAGGGGTTGTGATGATCTCGACGTGACGAGGAGGTGGACCATGTCTGCACCCATCGACCCCGAGGCGGCTCGGTCGTTCTTCGCGCTCGACCGGATCGCGCTGGTCGGGGCGTCCGACGACAAGAAGCACTTCAGCAACGCCGTGTTCCTCGCGTTGAGGGACCATGGCGTGCACGCCATCCCGGTCAACCCGCACGAGACGGTCGTTGGTGGGGAGACCTGCTATCCGGACATCGCCACAGTGCCCGGCGCGGTCGACGGCGTCATCGTGATGGTGAACCACGAGACGGCGTTGCAGATCGTCGACGAGTGCATCGAGCGCGGCGTCACGCACGTCTGGCTGTTCAAAGGACTTGGCGGCGACAGTGCCGTGTCCGACGAGGCGGTCGCCCGGTGCCGCAACCACGACATCCACGTCATCCCCGGGGCCTGCCCGATGATGTTCCTACAGCCGGTGAAGGGGTTCCACCGCTTCCACCGGGGGATCCGCCGTCTTCGCCGTGACATCGGCAAGGCAGCGTGACCCTCGTCAGCTGTCTGCCGTTCGGTTCTTGCGTTCCGCGAGCCG
>DASUCS010000113.1:0-4606 GCA_036275935.1 Acidimicrobiales bacterium | reverse complement strand
GGCCGTGGGTCTCGTGGTGCTTCTCTTCTTCTTGCGCGCGGTCGCCACCGTCGCCACCGTGTCGGGTGGTGGTGTCGGGGGACTGTTCATCCCGCTCGTGATCGAGGGCGCCCTGCTTGGCCGCGCGGTGGGCGGGTTGTTCCGCACCGCGGCGTCGGGCAGCAACTTCTTCCCGCTCATCGGCGTCTCCGCGTTCCTTGGCGCCGGCTACCGCGTCCCACTCGCGGGGGTCGTCTTCGCGGCCGAGGCCACCGGCCGGCCTGGGTTCATCGTCCCTGGGCTCATCGCCGCCATGGTCGCCCAGCTGTTCATGGGCCGAGCCTCCGCTTCCTCTTATCAGGTCGCGGCGCGCGCCGGGCACCTCGAACGGCGCTTCGCCCTTCCCCTCACCGCGGCACTTCGCACCGACGTCGCCACCATGCCGCCGGACACGACGTTGAACGAGTTCTTTTGGCAGCACCTCATCGGCAACCGGGAGAAGGCGGTCGCGGTTGTCGACGGCGCCCGCTACTTCGGCATCATGCGCATCGAAGAGCTCCAAGCAGTGCCACAGGAACGATGGGACACCGAGCGCGTACTAGACCACCTGCGCGCCGACTTCCCCGTCGTCAAACCCGACGTACTCGTGCGCGACGCGCTCACGCTCATGGAAGAAGCCGACGTCGACCTCGTGCCCGTGCTCGACGGCGACGACTTCGTCGGCATCGTGACGACCACCGAGATCCTCAAGCTGGACGAGATCCTCGGCCAGACGAGCGGCGAGCCGTAGCGAGCAGTTCGGCTCTGCCTAGACGAGCTCAGGTCGGCATGACGAACCCGTCGCACAGCACCACGACACCGTCGGTGTTGTCGGTTCGGTGATTGAGCGCTGGCGTTGGACGTCCGACGTTCAGCGTGGCGGTGCAGGCGCGATGTTGGCGTTGAGGTGGAACACGTTGTCCGGGTCGTATTGCGCCTTGATCTGCGCCAGCTTGTCGTACTTGTCGGCGCCGTAGGTGGCCCGGAGGCGGTCGTTGTCGGCTTCGACCATGAAGTTGACGTAGCCGCCGGAGCTGCCGGCGTGGGGGAGCAGCGCCTCCCAGAACCCGCGCACCCACGCGCGGTCGGCGGCGAGCAGGTCCATGTCACCGGGGGAGGTGGCGTCGATGTTCACGAGCCACTTCGACGCGCGGCTCCCGCCGAACGCGGTCGCGTCGTCGGCGACGGTGCTGTACGCGCCGCGCATGGTGAAGACCGGCATAAGCGACAGCGGTGACGCCTTGCGGGGCATCTGGTCGGCGATGACGGCGATGGCGCCGTCGGTGAGCTCGTCGAGGTAGATCGCCTTCTCGTAGGCGAGGATCCCCCAGGGCGCGCTCTCGTCGAGCATCTTCTGGAGCTCGGTGTAGGGGATCGGCGTGACGAAGTGGAACAGCGGTGGAAGCGTGTCGAGGATCGGCTGCACGAGGGCGGCGTGTTCCTCGGGTGTGCTCCAGCCGACGACGGCGAGCAGGTAGCCGGGGGCGAAGTGGTGCTCTTCGGGGACGAACGGCGCCGGCGGCGCGTTCAGGCCGACGATCGTCAGGCCGGTGTCGGGTGGCGTGCTCGCGATGAAGTCGCGGGCGAAGGTCAGCATCTCGACGCCTTGGTCGATGGGCCAGAAGAACAGGCCGAGCTGCACGATCGGGCCGACGTCGTGCAGCGCGAACTCGAACTCGGTCACGACACCGAAGTTGCCGCCTCCGCCGCGCAACGCCCAGTAGAGGTCAGGGTGGCTCGTGGCCGACGCCGTCACGTGCTGGCCGTCAGCGGTGACGACCTGGGCCGACACGAGGTTGTCGCACGACAGCCCGGCCTTGCCCGTCAGCCAGCCGAACCCGCCACCGAGGGAGAGCCCGGCGACACCGGTGTGGCTGATGAAACCGCCGGTGACAGCGAGGCCGTGCTCCTGGGTGGCGGCGTCGAGGTCGGCCCACGTCGTGCCGCCGCCGCACCGAACCCGCTTCGCCGCCGGGTCAACCGTGATCGCCCGCATGGCGGTGAGATCCACCACGAGACCGCCTTCGCACACGGCGTAGCCCGGATAGTTGTGGCCGCCGCCGCGCACCGCGATCTCGAGCCCCTCGCGTCGAGCGAACGCGATCGCGGCCGAAACGTCGTCAGCCGACCTGCACTGCGCGATCACCGCGGGGTGGCGGTCGATCTCGCCGTTCCAGACGCTGCGGGCCGTGTCATAGCCCTCGTCGCCCGCCGTGAGAACGGTGCCGGCGAAACTGTCCCGGAACGAAGCCAGCGTCGAGTCGGAGAGGGTGGTCATCGGTAGCTCCTTCGCCGCGCGCTCGACCCGCGGATCAGCCCATCACGCGCAATTCGTGAACGTTGTGTCCTGTTGGTCGACATCGTCGTTACAGCGGACGACGCTACGACTCCTCGCTTGTCCGCGCTCGCTGGCAGCCGACTGCGCGGGTCTGTTGACGCGTACGTCGGCGGGAGGGAAAATCGTTTGTCTCGAAAAAGGGGGTCCGGTCGATGGCGTGGAACCTGACGGGAAGTTACGTCGAGACCTGTTCGTGCGAGCTGATGTGCCCGTGCAACCTCTCCTTCGACCACGGTGCCACCTACGACTTCTGTCGCGTGACGCTCGTGTTCAACATCCGCGAAGGCCAGATCGACGGCACCGACATCGCCGGTCTGAAGGTGGCGGCCATCGCGGACACCCCGAAGGTGATGACCGAGGGCAACTGGAAGCTCGGCGTGTTCGTCGACGCCCAAGCGACCGACGAGCAGTTCGACAAGCTGATCCAAGTGTTCAGCGGCCAGCTGGGCGGACCAATGGCCGCCTTGACGCCGTTGGTGGGAGAGATGCTCGGCGCCGAGCGCGCCGTCATCCAGGTCGTCGACGACGGGCTGCGCCACAGCGTCCGCATCGGCGACGCCATCGACTTCGAGATCGAGGACATCGTTCCGTTCGGAGTCGAATCCGGACAACCGATTCGGTTCGACGGGATGTTCCACCCGGTCGGCTCGAACCTCACGATGGCCGAAGCGAAGCGGTCGAACATCAACGCGTTCGGCATCCAGTACGAGGGCAGGACCGGCCTCTCGACCGCTGAGTTCTCCTGGGCCGCCTGAGGTCATGAGCGTCACGGCGCCGGCAAGCCTTCCTGCGAGCGGAGGGCTCGCCCCCGCGTTCTCCGCGGCGCGGGCCCGCCTCGGGCTCGTCGCGCTGCTGTTCGCCGTCGCCGCGGTGGGTTGGTGGTGGACGGGCGATCAGATGCGGGGGATGGACAACGGGCCGTGGACCGGTCTCGGCTCCTTCGGCTGGTTCCTCGGTGTGTGGGTCGTGATGATGGCGGCGATGATGTTCCCGTCGGTGTCGCCGACGGTGGCGCTGTACTCCCGCATGACCAAGCAGCGCTCGCCGCTGTCGCCGCTGCTGTTCGCGTCCGGCTATCTGCTCACCTGGGCCGCCGCCGGGGTCGTCGCCTTCGCGATTGGCGCCGCACTCAACTCGGTCGCGGGCGGTCTGTTCACGTGGGACCGGGCGGGGCGGTGGACCGCAGGCGGCACGCTCGTGGTCGCCGCGGTGTACGAGCTCACGCCGTTGAAGGACGTGTGCCTCGGGAAGTGCCGCAGCCCGCTCGGGTTCCTGCTGGGCTCGTGGCGCGACGGCCCGTCGGGTGCGCTGCGCATGGGCGCGCAGAACGGTGCGTGGTGCGTCGGCTGTTGCTGGGCCCTGATGGCGGCGCTGTTTGCGTTGGGGATCATGAGCGTTGTGTGGATGGCGGTGATCGCCGGCCTCATTGCGTTCGAGAAGACGGTCCCGTGGCGCCGGGTCGCGTCCTACGGAACCGCGACGGTGCTGCTGGCTCTCGGGCTGCTGGTGCTGGCCGCACCGAGGTCCGTCCCGGGTCTGACGACGCCGAGTGACGCCCCGATGGAGCAGATGTCACCGATGGGTTCTTAGCGGTCGGCGCGGTACGCGAAGTTCGTCGCGAACCCGCACCGGTCCGACCACTCCCACACCAGCGGCTCGACATCGGCTCGAAGCGTCGTCGCCCGCACCTCTTGGCCGGGTTGGTCCAGTCCGGGAATGCCGCACGCCACTAGCTCGTCGGAGTGGACCTCCTCGTCGGCCGCTACGTCGACTCGTCCTCCCACCCAGATCCGCCAGTGCCGGCGGTTGTGATCGAGTCGGACAACAGCCGTGCTGACGCCGGCGACGGTCTGGATGGCGGGGCTGTAGTTGCGGCTCGGCGTCCCACCGACGCGTCCTAAGAAGATGTCCGCCAGCGCGGCGTGCTGAGCGAGGTCGGCCTCGTCGTCGATGAGCAGGGCCACGGTCCACGGTGAACTCGGTTCGTCGTCGTTGTAGCTGCCGACCATCACGACCTTGCGATCAGTCAGGTCGACCTCGCCCGAGTAGCCACGTCGGATCCACCACGACAACGCGAAGTCGCACACCCCGAACGTGGAGCGGCCTCCGTCGCGTCCGCCGACCTGTCGGCAGGGGCAGATCGGCAGGCAGCTGCACGCCTCGAAGTAGGTGCCGTCGACCGACCACGCCAACACCTCCGTCTCGCTCATGGCTGTCTCCTCACCCGAGCCCGGACGCGCCCGCCCGCGA
>DASUCS010000112.1:0-35767 GCA_036275935.1 Acidimicrobiales bacterium | reverse complement strand
GCAGTGGATGCGAACAGTCCGGTGATCAAGGCCTCGAACCGGATCGACCGCATCACCTGACGCCTCTTGGCGCCGATCGCCCGCAACATCGCGGTTTCCTTCGTGCGCTGCGCAACGGTGATCGAGAACGTGTTGTAGATCACGAACGATCCGACGACGAGCGCCACGATGGCGAACGTCATCAACGCGATGTTCACGAAACTCAGCGCAGTCGTCGTCGCTTCCTTGGCTTCGTCAGCGGCTTTCGCTCCGGTGATCACTTCCAACGACGAATCGTGTAGGGCGCTGCGCAGGTTCGAGACGAGCTGTGACTGCGACACGCCGGGGGCTCCGACCACCTGGATGGCCGAGTAACGCCCAGGCGTCCCGAGCACCATCGACGCGGTGTCGGGCGTGAAGGCCACGACCTGCGCCCCAGCCGCATCTGCCGCGCCGCCGTAAGTGGCGACACCAGCGAGGCGGTACTCGTTCGAGCCTGTAGGGCCCACGACCCGGATGTGCTCCCCCAGTTCGAACCGGCCCTTCTCGGCCGACGTCTTGTCGATGACGATCTCGTCAGGCGCACGCGGGGCGTGACCCGAGACGAGCGCGAGCGGGTTGAGCTGTGGCGTGTCCTGCCACGCGAGCGCCACCGGCACCGCACGGTCGGCGCGAGCGTCCAACAGCGACCCGTCGTGCGCGACGGCCACGGCGATGCCCAGCTGCTGAGCTTCCGCGGCTTGTACGCCGGGGACGGAACGGACGGTGACGAGATTCGACGCCGCGATCGTGCCGCGAGTCGTCGCTCCCCCCTGGTTGCTGCTCTCGGTCTCGTTCGCCGAGCGCACCACTGCATCCGTGGAGCGGTACACGTTGGCGGAGATCTCGTCGTAGGACTTCTTGATCGTGTCGGTCAGCACGAAGGTGCCGGCCATGAAGGCGACGCCGAGCAGCACGGCGACGCCGGTGAGGAAGAAGCGCGCCTTGTTGGCACGGATGGACTTGATGGTGAGTGACAACATCGGTTTCAGGCCCCCAAGGTGCGCATGCGGTCGAAGACGGAATCGGCGGTCGGACCCTCGACGTCATCGACGATGCGACCGTCAGCCAGGAACACGGCGCGGTCGGCATACGACGCGGCTACCGGATCGTGCGTGACCATCACGATCGTCTGGCCGAGCTCGCGCACGGCCTGACGCATGAAGGCGAGGATCTCTGCACCGGTACGAGAGTCGAGGTTTCCCGTTGGCTCGTCGGCGAAGATGATGTGTGGCTGCGACGCCAGCGCCCGGGCCACCGCGACGCGCTGCTGCTGTCCCCCGGACAGTTCGGACGGTCGGTGCGTCAGCCGGTGCTGCAGCCCGACGGTCTCGACGACGTGGTCGAACCACGCCTGGTCGGGCTTGCGTCCCGCGAGGCGCATCGGCAGCGCGATGTTCTCGGCCGCCGTGAGCGTCGGGACGAGGTTGAAGGCCTGGAAGATGAAGCCGATGCGGTCGCGCCGCAGCTTCGTGAGCTTCTTCTCCTTCAGCGTGCCGAGGTCGATGTCGCCGATCCAGACCGAACCGCTCGTGAGCGTGTCGAGGCCGGCCATGGCGTGCATGAGCGTGGACTTGCCCGACCCGGATGGACCCATGATCGCGGTGAACCGCGACGTGTCGAACTCGACATCGACTCCATCGAGCGCACGTACTTCGGCCTCGCCCTTGCCGTACACCTTCGTGGCGGCGACGGCGCGAGCGGCGGGCACGAGAACGGGGACGGTCGTGTCATGAGTTGTGTCCTGTGTGGTGTGAGTGAGTGTGAAGGTCATGCGCTCACCATGAAGGCTCGACGCCTTCGCGGCGTCGGCCTCGCGGCGGTACTGCAATCGGCCCAGAGGTGATCGCAGACGGTGACGGCCGACACGCGCGTACATCTCGAGATGTACGCGGATGTCATCCCTGAGACGATGCTGCGGATCGCGGTCATCGGTACGTTGAGTCCGTGGAACGTCCGCCGCTGTCGGTTCGGGTCTCGCAAGCCGGTGCTCGGCTGCGCAACTTGAACCTGTGGGCCGTCGACGCTCTGCTGGCGACGATCTTCGTGGTGCTGGCGATCGTCGGCCATGTGTCGGCCACGGGGAACTCCGGCGTCGTGTACCACGACACGAGCGCGTTGTCCGTGCTCCTCACGCTCGTTGTGGCCGTTCCGTACTACTTCCGCCGACATGCACCACTTGCGGTGATGCTGGTGAGCGAGATCGGCGTGGTGCTCCTCACCGTCTGGGAGTACCAAACCGCCGCGGCCCCCTCGATCCTGCTGGTCGGCACGTACACCGTCGCCGCCTGGGCACCGAGACGCGATCGCCTCATCGGCGCAGCCGCGCTCGCAACGGGCTTGATCATCGTCGCCGTCGTCGGCATTCCGGGAAGCAGCAACGTCGATGCCGCGTTCAACTTCGCGATCTTCACCGCTGCGTATCTGTTCGGCTCGACGATGCGGAACCGCCGCTTGTACGGGGAACAGCTCGAGCAACGCGCTGCGCAGCTCGAGAAGGACCGTGATGAGGAGGCACGTCGGGCCGTCGCTGAAGAGCGGCTGCACATCGCACAAGAGCTGCACGACGTCGTTGCGCACTCGATGGGGGTGATCGCGGTGCAGGCTGGCGTCGGCGCGCACGTGATCGACACCGACCCCGCCGAGGCGAAGAAGTCGTTGGAGGCGATCTCACAGACGAGCCGCACGACGCTCACCGAGATTCGTCGCCTGCTCGGCGTGCTCCGCGACGACGACGGAGCGTCCTACACGCCTGCGCCGGGGCTCGCCGATCTCGACCGTCTCGTGCGCGACGTGGAAAACGCGGGAGTCGAGGTCGAGGTGAAGCGCGAAGGCGCGCAGACGGAACTCCCGCCCGGCGTCGATTTCACCGCGTACCGCATCGTGCAGGAGGCGTTGACGAATGTGTTGAAGCACGCCGGTCCCGCGCGAGCGACGGTGACGATCGCGTACGAACCAGGCGCAGTGAGCCTCGACGTCGTCGACGACGGGCGCGGCGTCAACGGCCGCACGGTGCCGGGCGGCCACGGCCTCGTCGGCATGCGCGAGCGTGTCGCGGTGTACGGCGGGTCGTTCGCGGCGGGGCCCCGCACCGGCGGCGGCTTCGGCGTGTCCGTCCACCTGCCCTACGAGCAACCGCGATGATCCGCGTCGCGGTCGCCGACGACCAGGCGCTCGTCCGGAGCGGGTTCGTCGTGCTGCTGCGCTCCGCAGACGGCATCGACGTGGTCGGTGAGGCGGCCAACGGACGCGAGGCGGTCGAACTCGCAGATCGCGCCCGACCGGACGTGATCCTGATGGACATCCGCATGCCCGAGATGGATGGGCTCGAAGCCACACGTCGCATCACGACCGACGGACGAGTCGCGTCGACCAAGGTGCTGATCCTCACGACCTTCGACCTCGACGAGTACGTGTTCGAGGCCCTGCGTTCCGGCGCGAGCGGATTCCTCCTGAAGGACACGCTGCCCGACGACCTTCTGGCCGCCGTGCGTGTGGTCGCGGAGGGCGAAGCATTGCTCGCACCGAAGGTGACCCGACGCCTCATCGAGCAGTTCGTGCAGCAACCCACGACCGCGGCGGCTACCCCACCACCCGGACTCGATGCACTCACAGAGCGAGAACGCGAGGTGCTCGCGTCCGTCGCCCGAGGACTGTCGAACGCAGAGATCGCCGAGGAGCTGTTCATGTCACACGCGACCGCCAAGACGCACGTGAGCCGACTCCTGACGAAGTTGAATGCGCGCGACCGAGCGCAGCTCGTGATGCTGGCGTATGAAGCGGGCGTCGTCACGCCTGGCGGCTGACCTTCGAGATCGACGTTCACTGCGGCGACGACCGCGGAGGTGACCGCCTGCCACAGCCGTCGAGACAAGTCGGGGTGCTGGCGGTTCAAGGCTTCATCCGAGGATGCGACGTCGTTGCATGAACTCATGCACGTAGCCGAACGTGGAGCTCGTGGAGAGATCCGGTGGCGCTGAACCAGGGGCGCGCAACCATGCGCTCCCGTGAGCGGCGAGGGCGATCGCCTGCGCGAGTTCGCCGTTCATGTCCCCCGATCGTGCCGCAACTCGTCCTGAATGTGGTCACCCAAGTCGGGTGATGTCGAACGGACCGAATTGCCGCTCGATGGCGACATGAACGGATCGACTCCCTGCCGACGGATCGTTGCCCTGGTTGCGGCCGTGGGCCTCGTCCTCGCCGCCTGTTCGAGCGACACCAAGAAGAACGGGGTGTCCGCGGCGCAAGCCCGGGTCACCGCGGCGGAGAAGGACGTGCAGGAGGCGCAGGCCGCGTACGCCGGCGCGGGGCAGAAGTTCTGCACCGAAGCCAAGGACTACATCGCCGCGATCGACCGCTACGGGAAGTTGTTCGATCAGTCCGGGGCGACCGTTGGCGACGTCAAGACGCAGGGCGCCGATCTGGCCAAGCCGAGTGCGTCCGCCGAGTCGGCCGCGCAAGCGCTGAAGACTTCGCACGATTCACTGAACTCGGCCAACAAGGAGCTCGTCGACGCGCAGGCGGCGTACGCGGCCGCGGTGGGATCGGCGTCGAGCCCTCCGCCCTCGACCACGGCTCCCACTCCGACGAGCACACCTCCGTCGTTGCCGACCGCGTCCGTCGATCGCGTGAAGAAGGCCGAGACGGATCTCGAAGCGGCCTCGCAGGGCATCACCGACGCGACACCGTTGGTTCAGGCGCAGATCCAGTACACCTCGGCCGCCTTCGCCCTCGAGGTTGCATGGCTCAGCCTGTTCAACAACGCCAACTGCTTCACGGACCAGCAACAGGCAAACGCGACGGCGGCACTGTTGCAGTACACGACGAACCTGCAGGCTGCGCTCACCGCCGCCAGCTATTACCAGGGCGAGGTCGATGGCGTGTACGGACCCTCCACAGTCGACGCCGTGAAGGCGCTGCAGACCGCGGCCGGGCTCCCTGTGACCGGTCTCGTCGACAAGGCGACGATGGCCGCGCTCGACGCCGCGGTGACACAGAAGGGCGGAGCGATCGCGGTCCAGTCGGTGAGCGCGACTGCCGCGGTCCAGACGACCCTCAAACTGGCCGGCTTCTGGCCGGGAGCGATCGACGGCAAGTGGACCGACGAGCTCACGACGGCGCTGATGGCGTTCCAGACGAGCATCGGCGTGCCGCCGAGCGGAGTCCTCGACATCGCGACGCTCGCCGCCGTGCAACAGAAGACGCAGGCGGCGGCCTCCACGACGACGTCGTCGAGCTCGTCGAGCGCAGCATCAACGACGTCCACGACCGCATCGACGACCACCTCCGCATCAACCACCTCCACGACGGCGGCCGCCAACTGATACGCATGCGAGTGTGGGACGTGAGGAACAGGTAGCCGACGCCGCGCGCGCTCTCGGGCTCGACATCGATGTGCGGACATTCCCTCAGGGAACGCGAACAGCCGAGGACGCGGCCGCCGCGGTTGGCTGCAACGTCGCTCAGATCGTGAAGTCGTTGGTGTTCGTCGTCGACGACCAGCCCGTGATCGCACTGGTCGGCGGGGCGGACCGTCTCGACGAGCGGAAGCTGGCCACCGCCGCCGGCGGGACCGCTGCGCGCCGAGCGAACGCGGACGAGGTCCGGGCCGCGACGGGCTACGCCGTTGGCGGGGTGCCGCCGTTCGGTCACGCGACATCGCTGCAGTGCTTCGTCGACGAGGCGCTGCTCGCGCACGACGTCGTGTGGGCCGCAGCCGGCACCCCGACACATGTGTTCGCCAGCGAGCCTCACGCGTTGGTCGCGGCCGCCGACGCGAAGGTCGTCCACATCCGCGCCTGAGAGTCGATTGCCCGGGCAACCGAACGCGTTGTCGCGACTGGCTGCCCGGGCAATGTCACCAAGAGATCAGCTGGGCTTCTCCGTCTTGCCCTCGAACTCGGTCACGAGGGGACCGATGTCCGTGTACGTCTTCGTCTTGGCGCTGTACTGCACGACCTGCTCGATCTCGTTCAGGTAGGGATCGGAGTCGCCAGAGCTCTTCAACACCACACCCTGTCGTGCCAGGGTCGGGTGGTAGGCGAAGTTCCGAACCGCGTTGATGATCGACGCTCGCGTGAGCCCGTCCTGGGACGCCGCCGCCTCTTTCAGGATCTCGACGGTCAGCTCACCAACGGCCCAACCGGCCGACGCTGTCGCGATGTCGCCGTCCGCGGGGAAGCCCTGCTTCAGCATCGCCGCCTTGTAGGCGACGACGTTCGGATCCGTGGCGTTCTTCGGGTCGGCCACGTCGATGCCATTCGTGACGGTGATGATCCCGTCCGCCGCGTCACCGGCGAGCCCGAGCAACAGGGTGCTGGCGCACGTCGCGGTGATGTAGATGCGCGGGTTCCAACCGGGTGTCGTCGCCTTGGCGTTGGCGACCTCCTTCAGGAACGAGATGCACTGCGCACCCAACGGCACGGCCAGGATCACGGCCGGCTTCTTCGCCGCGATGCTCGTGATCTGCGACGTCGGCGGGTTGGAGTCCTCACCCTCGATCGTCTGGGTGTCGACGATGTCGATCTTTGCATCCTTGGCGAGCTTCTCGAACTGGTCCTTGTAGTCCTGACCGAAGTCGCTGTTCACGTTGAACACCGCCGCAGTCGTGCCGTTGGGGAAGTTGGACTCGATGTCCTTCACGTAGATGGAGGTCTCCGTGTTGTACGGAGCCAGCGCACCGATCGACCACGGGAAATTCTTCGAGTCGCCCCACCGGGGATCGCCGCTGTTGTTGAGGATCTGCGGGATGCAGTCCCGGTTGAGCTCGTCACGTACGGCAAGGCCGTTCGCAGTACCGATCATTCCGGTGATGAGGTTCACACCGGTCTGGTCGCGCAGCTTCTCGATCGCCGGTGTCGTCAACGTCGGGTTGAACTGATCGTCCTCGATCGTGAGGTCCATCTTGATCCCCGGGATGAGGTTCTTGTCGTTGGCCTCTGCGATGTAGGCCTTCAGCCCCGCGGCCACCGGCGCGAACGCCGCGGCCGCCGCGCCGCCCGACAGCGGCATCGTGGAGCCGATCTTCACGGTGCCGGTGATCTTGTCGTTGACGTCCGATGGGCAGTTGGACGTGTCGACCTTGTACACGCTCGTGTTGCCAACACTGGACGACGATCCACCGCCACCCGATCCGCTCGATGTCGCGTTGTTCTTCTTGTCACTGCTGCACGCGGCAACGATGAACGCGAGAGTCACGAGGATCACGAGCGCGCGTGTCCCCCTACGTCGATTCATGGACTTCCCCCTTGTGTCGGTGGTGACGGAACTACGTCTTCGAGCGGTGTAGGTGCGACATCCGCCGGCTCCAGGTCGGGAACGGGGACGTCGTCGAGCGCGAGCGGCGGGCGCGGGATCACGAACACGAGGCGCCGGCCCATTCGCTTTGCCAGCCCCACGATGCCGAACGGCGCCAGGAACATCAGCAGGATCAGCAAACTAGCGAACACGATCGTTGCAAGGTTGGCTCGACCGTTCAGGAAGTCGTGCACGAACCCCGGCAGGTAATCCTTCGAAGGCAGGCCGCGCGTGTACTGGTCGACGCGGTAGTACACGAGGGCACCGACGATCGGTCCGAGCAGGCTCGCGGTGCCGCCGATCACCATCACCACGAGGAAGAGGATCGCGCCGAGGATCGTGTAGCTCAGATTGTCCGGATTGGCCTGCGTCTGGCGTAGAACGAACACGCTGCCGGCCAGCCCCGCGAGGGCAGCGGAGATGCCGAAGGTGACCGTTTTGACCACCGCGACATGCACACCCATCACGGCGGCCGCCGTCGTGTTGTCGCGCACCGCGACCATGGCCCGGCCGACGCGGCTCTTCACGAGGTTGCGCACGATGATGTAGCCGAGCACGAGCATGAACAATGCGACGATGAACAGCCACTCGGCGCGATCGACGCGGTTGCGGGGATCGAGGCCCGTCCACGAAGGCGGGTCGTAGCGCAGGTTGGAGATGCCGCGCGACCCGCCGGTCAGGTCGTCGAACTTGCGCACGAGCGCGGGGAACAGCTGCGCCAGTGCGAGCGTGACGAGCGAGAGGTAGACGCCGCTGAGTCGCAGCGCAGGAATGCCGACCAGCACACCGACGCCGAAGCAGATCAGGGCTGCCACTGGGAACGTCCAGCCCGGCGACCATCCGTACGTGTGCATGAGGATGGCGGTCGTGTAGCTGCCGAGGCCGAAGAACGCCGAGTGGCCGATGGAGATCTGGCCGGTGTAGCCGATCAGCAGGTTCAGGGACGCGGCGGCGAGCGCAAGGATCGCGATGTCGGTGAGCTCACCGAACTCGTTGGCTTTCAGATCGCGCACGAACGGTGACAGCGCGAGATACGCGATGACGAGGAAACCGGCGACCCGCAGCGCCCAATGTGTTGGGCTTCCCTGGTTGATGCGGATCGGCTGGAACTTCACACGCGTTCGACTCGCTTGCTGCCGAACAGTCCGCTGGGACGGAATAGCAGCACGATGAGAATGATGATGAGGCTCAGCGAACCCTTGAGCTCGGGACCGATGACGTCAGGCTGGTAACCGGCGCCCATGCTCTCGATCACGCCGAGCAGCAGCCCGGCGACCACCGCACCGAGCAGGCTGTCGAACCCGCCGAGCATCGCGGCGGCGGTCGCCGAGAAGAAGATGGCGAGCATCATCGACGGCTCGACGTTGCCGCGCAGCGTCGCGACCATGCAGCCTCCGATGGCTCCCGCGGCCGCGGCCAGGCCCCACGACATCATCAGCACCTGACCGGTCTTGATGCCGGCGAGCGGCGCGGACTCGGGGTTGGAGGCGACGGCACGCATTGCGAGCCCGAGCTTCGTCTTCTGGAACAGGAGATAGAGCAGCCCGGCGACGATCAGCATCACCACGAGGACGCCGATGTTCTCGTAGCGCCAATGGGCGCCGCCGATCGTCACGAAGTCCGTCGGCTTCTTCGGGAACAGCGACTCGAACCCTTCTGGATGGGTCACCTTCCAGATGAACGGCGCAAGCGCGTTGATCCCGAGCAGCAAGCCGATTGCTGCCACGCCGACGGCGAAGATCGAGCGCTGGCCGATCGGCCTGATGATGACGCGTTCGACCACCGCCCCGAGTGCGAAGCCGAAGGCCGCACAGATGAAGACCGCCACCCAGATCGGCAACCAGTTGTCACTCAGCCACCACGCGAGGAACGCCGACAGCATCGCCATCTCACCTTGCGCGAAGTTCAGATGCCCAGTCCCGCGGTACACGATCACGAGGCCGAGCGCGAGAAGGCTGTAGATCGCTCCCGCGGACAGCCCATCGAACAGGTACTGCAAGAAGTCGCTGATCATCAGTAGCCGAGATACGCCTTTCGGATCGCGTCGTTGTCGAGCATCTCCTTGGCGTCGCCGGACGCGACGATGGTGCCGGTCTCGAGGAGATACGCGCGATGGGCGATCTCCATCGCGAGGTTGGCGTTCTGCTCGACGAGCAGGATCGACGTGCCCTCCTCCTGGTTCAACCGAGACAGCGTTCTGAACAGCTCCTGCACGATGATCGGCGCGAGGCCGAGGCTCGGCTCGTCGCACAGGACAAGCCTTGGGCGACTCATGAGAGCACGAGCTATGGCGAGCATCTGCTGCTCGCCGCCGCTGAGGCTGCCGGCTTTCTGGCTGCTGCGCTCCTCGAGGCGCGGGAACACTTCGAACCAACGGTCGATGTCAGGCTGTGGATCGTCATCACGCACATACGCGCCGACTCGAAGGTTGTCCTCCACCGTGAGATCGACGAAGGTCCCGCGGCCCTGGGGCACCTGCGCGATGCCGGCGCGCACGATCGCGTCCGGCGACGCGTGGCTGATCTTTTGTCCAGCGAACGTCACGTCCCCGCGGCGGGCGATGGTGCCGGAGATCGCGCGAATGGTCGTCGTCTTGCCCGCTCCGTTGGCGCCGAGCACGACCACGACCTCGCCCTCGTTGACCGCGAGGTCGAACCCGTGGAGCACCTCGATCGGCCCGTAACCGGCCTTGAGATCGCGCACCTCGAGCAACGGCGTCACGCGACCGACCCCAAGTACGACTCGATGACGGCCGGATCGTTGCGCACTTCGTCGGGAGTTCCTTCGGCCAGCTTGCGACCGAAGTCCATGGCGACGACCTTGTCGGAGATCCCCATCACCATCTGCATGTGGTGCTCCACGAGCAACACCGTCAACCCGAACTGGTCGCGCACGTGCTTGACCGTCTCGCCGAGCTCGTCGACCTCACTGTGCGTCAGACCCGACGCAGGCTCGTCGAGCAGCAGGAACTTGGGTCGGGCGGCGAGCGCCCGTGCGATCTCCAGCCGTTTGAGGGTGCCGAAGGGAAGGCCGATGGCCGGCCGGAAGGCGAGCGGCGCCAGTCCGAGCTCGTGCAGCAACTCGTACGCGAACTCGCGGGTGCCCTTCTCCTCCCGCCAGGGGTTGATCCGCAGCGCGGCCCGGACGAACCCGACGGTGCCGGTGCTGTGCGCCCCGACCATGACGTTCTCGAGGAGCGTCATGGACGGGAACAGCGCGAGGTTCTGGAACGTGCGGGCGATGCCGTACTTGGCGATGGCATGAGCCGGAAGGTCCAGGAGAGCCACATGGTCGAAGGCCACGATCCCCGACGTGGGTTGGTAGATCCGGCTGATGACGTTGAACATCGTCGTCTTGCCCGCACCGTTGGGCCCGATCAGGCCGCAGATCTGGCCGCTGTCGATGTCGAACGACAGCCGATCGAGCGCGGTGACGCCACCAAAGCGCACTGTGATCTCTCGTACCTCGAGCAATGCCAAACGACGTCCCCCGCGGTGGTGAGCAGAAGGTAGTCACGCGAAACTGCGCGCGCACGGGATTGGGGGCCACTGGCGTGAGAGAACACACCTACTCGTTCGAGGTGGAGGCGACGCCGGACGAGATCTGGGCGGTGCTGCATCCCAAGGTGCGGCCGGCGCCCGATGGCCGACGCCGAGTGATCGAGCACGGCGATGTGCGCATCGAGATCGTGCACGAGGGCGATGACAAGGGTGAGGGATTGGTACGCACCTGCACCTTCAAGGTCCCGAAGCTGTTGCTCAGCAACGGCGTCGGGCGCTCGTGGGAGTGCGTCACCGAGGTGGTACCCAACCGCTCGTCGCGCTACGAGGCGGTCGGCAAGCCACTGTGGTCGAAGGCCAGCGGGTGGCACCGGCTCGAACCCATCTCGGACACCCGCACACGCGTCGAGTTCGGCGAGACATATCACGCCTTCAACCCTGTGTGGCGCTTGCTCCTCGAGGGCTACGTGCACCGATTCATCTCGAAGGACAACGATCGACTCGTCCGCACGGCGATCGAAGAAGGCGTCGCCCGCCGCCGGGCGCGCCGAGCTACTCGTTAGGGGCCAGCACTTCGTTGGCCAGCCCGCACACCGTCGAGTAGCCAATCGGACCCTTCAGGTCGTACAGCGCGCAGGTCCCGATCGCGATTCCGTCCGCGCCCACGTGACCGGTGACATCGAGGCCGATCCACTCCGACGTCGGTTCGCGCGCCAGGAACATCGTGAGATCAGGATTGATGAACTGCAGACCTTCGGGCCCCGAGTTGGCCATCGGGTTCGGCAGGTCCGAAGCGATCGCGACCCGAACGAGCGGCGACATCTCCTCACCCTCGACGAGCGACCAGCCGTCCCGAGACCACGCCTGCTTGCGGGCGTCGCTCCAGAACCCACCCTCCGAGACGAGCCGTATCTCCCAACCCGAGTCAGCCATCTCGGGTGGTGGTTCCAGCTCCTCGGGCGCGGGGACGTGCCACACGTCGGGTTGCCAGACCGTGGCCTCGGGATGCGTCCCGGTCCGTAGGAGCAGCACGCTTGCTCGCGCGACTTCGACCCCGGCGCACGTGATCGACACGTCGACGGCGCGCACACGCCGCCCGTCCCTCGCCACCCTCGTGGTCGCCGTGAACGGTTGCATCGGCGGGAAGCGGAACATGTCGAGCGTGAGCCGCGCCACGCGGTAGTGCGCGTCCGGGAAGTCGAGCTCGACCGCACGCGCCGCGAGACCCGACAGCAGGCGTCCATGCAACATGTCCGCCGACCACGGGCTGCGCGCCTCGGGCACCGGCTGCAGCCCCTCGTCCGTCGGGATGAAGTACGCCACGTCCCGGATGATGACGCGTCGGGCGTCGCCTGTTTCAATCGCGCCGTGGACATCGATCTCCCCCACGACGACGACCCACGCCGCCTCGAAGTGCGGCGATGGTTCGAGGAGCATCCGCAGCCGACCGCAGCCGAGCTCGTCGACCGCGGTTTCGTCACACCGCACTGGCCGGCGCCCTGGGGTCTCGACGCCGAACCCGAGCTGCAGCTGATCATCGACGACGAGATGCGCCGCGCCGGCGTCAGCAAGCCAATGAACCCGATCGGTATCGGTCACTGCGGTCCGGTGATCGTGGTGCATGGGACCGAAGAACAGCAGCAGCGTTACTTGCCGCCGATGCTGCGTGGCGAAGAGCTGTGGTGCCAGTTGTTCTCCGAGCCCGATGCAGGGTCCGATCTCGCCAACCTCGCCACGCGCGCAGTGCGCGACGGTGACGTGTTCATCGTCAACGGTCAGAAGATCTGGACGTCGCTCGCGATGGTGGCGAAGTTCGGCATCCTCATTGCCCGCACGGATCCGGACACGTCCAAGTACACGGGCATCTCGTACTTCATCGTGCCGATGGATCTCCCGGGCATCGAGAAGCGGCCGTTGCGCAACATGGTCGGCGGGTTCGGTGACGCCGGGTTCTGCGAGGTGTTCTTCACGGACGTGCAGCTGCCGGCCGAGAATCTCATCGGCACACTGAACGGCGGTTGGGCGATGGCCAAGGAGACGCTGGCCAACGAGCGGGTGTCGCTGTCGAAGGAAGGCCTGCAGTGGGGATACGGGCCGACAGTGCGCGACTTGGTGCAGCTTGCTCGCAGCAACGGCTCGCTCGATCCCATGATTCGTCAGCGGTTGGTTTCCGCGTACATCGACGGCGAGATCCTCCGGTACCACCAGCTGCGCCAGATCTCGGCCGCGGTGAACAAGCAGCCCGGTCCCGATGCATCGTTGCGCAAGGCGTTGAAGGATCCCCACGGCCAGGTCGGCTTCCGGCTCGGCAAGGACATGATGGGTGCGTACGGAATGCTCGCGACAGAGGACGTCGACGCGCAGTGGGCGCCATGGTCCGAGGGCTTCCTGTTCAGCCCCGCGCTCACCGTCGGCGGCGGTACGTCAGAGGTGCTGCGCAACGTCATCGCCGAGCGCATCCTCGGCCTCGCCCACGACATCGACGTCGAGGCCGGCAAGACATGGTCCGAAAGCCACCACCACTAGTGCTCGGTCGAGTGCACCGGCGGAACATCACGTGACGCGCGGCCGTCCGGGGGCGTTGGGCGGGCGTGGAACCCTCTTGCTACGAACTCCGGGCGGCCCGCGGAGAACCACCCCGTCATCCCACGGCGAGCACCCGAGTTCTGGTGTGGTTCGCTGCGTGCGCAGCACACAGGTTCCGGTCCCCCCGCACCGACGGCGACAACGCGGTCACCGCCGCGCGAACGTCAGTGCTGGCCGACTTCTTGGGCGGCGGCGATCGCGTTCCACATGTCGTCGCTGGCGTGCTGCCACGACCAGAACGACACCCCGGCGGCGCCGTGTGCTTGCGCGGCGTTGATGAACGCGTCGATCTCGTCACCGGTCGGCGCGCCCGGAGGACCGCCTTCGAGCCCGCTGTCATAGGCCTGACCGATCGGCAGCACGGGCTTGCCGAACTGTGACAGGTAGTCGACGGCGTCGGCCGCTTCCTGATCCGGCGGCTGGTTGATCCAGTACACCATCGGCGCGACCGCATCCATGTACTGGATGATCGTCCCGTACGGATAGTCCGCGATGCGGTACGCGCTCGGCCGCGGCACCGTCGCGATCAACAGGTAGCTGGGGCCGACGTTCGCCCGCAGCGCGCTGGCGTACAGGTACACGGCTTGCGCGGAGAGCGCGACGCCTTCGCCGGGCGTTTCGATGTCAGGGCTGAACCCATCGATGCGATCGCCGCTCGGCGTCGTGTAGTTGATCGCGGACAGAGCCCGCACCACATCACCTTCGGCGTCGTCGAAGTACGGGAAGTCCCATCCGATCACGCGAATGCCGTTGGCGTGCGCGACCGGCAACAGCGCGTTGAGGAAGTCGGAGGCGTTGAACCCGTCGACCGACGAGCCGGTGCGCACGTACAGGTGCGTGAGGCCAGTCGCCTTGGCGCGCGCCACGATCGCGTTGGGGTCGCCGCCATCGGCCTGATCGGGTTGCCAGATCCACATGCCCTTGCCGGACGGCACCACCGGCGCCGGGGGCGGAGGTGGTGGTGCGGGCGGCGCAGGTACAGCGGTCGTCGGCGGCGGGGCGGTCGTCGTCGTGGTGGGGGCGACGGTCGTCGGCGGAAGGGTGGGGGCGACGGTCGTCGCCGGCGCAGTGGGCGCAGGAACGACCGTGGGATGGCCGGTCGCCGTCGCATGCAGAGTGGCGGCGCGCGGCGACGGACCTGACGAACTGAGACGGACCACCGTGACCATCGCGACGGCGGCGATGATGCAGAGCGCGACAACGGCGCGCGCCCGTCGTGGGAGCGAATTTGGCATCGAACTGCGGCGACAGGCTGAGTGCCCTGCGCGCCGCCCGCGCTGGGAAGTCCGCCGGAAACTTGGTATCCCGACCGACGCCGACCTCCGACGTCGATTGCGGCATTGTGACGATTCAGCGACTCATCAGCAATGAGCCTTCGGAATCATCCCGTTGCCACCATGTACGTCGGCTACGGGCTGCGGCTCTTGAGGGATTCGCCGAGCTCGTCGCTCGCCATCCGACGCGCCTTGCTCGATTCGGACGAGACACCATCAAAGTAATGTGCTCGCGCTGAGGGAGGTGGGGGTTCTTGTCGCGGCTCCGTCAACGTCAGGAATGGCAGTTCTTCTCCGTGCTGCCCCGCGCCGACCGTCGCCTGGCGGTCACGTGGTGGACGGTGTTGGCGCTGCGCGGCGTGCTCCCGGCGGCCTTCGCGATCGCGATGGGCGTGCTGATCGGCGCCGTCCAGCACGGGCACTCGCTCGCCGGTCCGCTCACCGTCACCGGCGTCGTCTTCGTCACGCTGCAGGTCCTCAAGCCGATCCACACCGCGGTCAGCGCGAACCTCGGTGATCGCACGGCGGCGTGGCTGTACGACCGCCTCACCGACGCGTGCGTGAAACCGCCGGGCATGGGTCATCTCGAAGACCCGGCACTCACCAACGACCTCACCGTCGCCCGCGAGTTCGACGCCGGGATGACCGGGCCACCGCTCTACCTCTCGATGGACTTCATCGCAGACGGCCTCGTGCAGATGGTCGGCGGGCTTGCGTCGGCGGCGGTCCTGTTCGGTTACACCTGGTGGGCACCGCTGTTGCTCGGTGGCGCGTGGCTGGCGACACATTGGCTGTTGCGCGAGAGCGCGGTGTGGCGCGATCGCAACACGGAGACCGTGCGCGGCGCGCAACGCGACGCGGAGTACGCATACCGGCTCGCGGTCGACCCGCCTGCAGCGAAGGAACTGCGGATGTTCGGTCTGGCGAACTGGACCATCGACCGCTTCATCGATCGGCGCACGACGCTGCACAAGCTTCAGTACGAAGCGACGCGACTGCGCGAGAAGTCGGTCGCGTGGAGTCTGGTGCTCGTCACCGCCGCGAACCTCGTGGTGCTGTGGTCGCTGGCCGATGCGGCCACGGACGGCACGATCGGCGTGGGCGCGGTCACCGCCTACGCGACGGCGGCGATCGGGACCTCGATGATCGCGTTCGGCGGCCTGAACTGGGCGCTCGACGGCGCCGCGGCGCCCGTGGCCGCGGTCCTGCGTCTCGAACCGGCGATGGCGCCGGCAGGCGCGTTGACGTCCGGGACGGCGAGCGCCGACGCGCAGCCCGCGCAGGAGATCCGGTTCCACGACGTGACGTTCGCCTATCCGGGAGGCGCGCCGGTTCTCGAAGGGTTCGACCTCGCGATCCCCGCAGGCTCGTCGCTTGCGATCGTCGGCCAGAACGGCGCAGGCAAGACCACGCTGGCGAAGCTCCTCTGCCGGCTCTACGACCCGCAATCGGGCTCGATCGAAGTCGACGGCACCGACATCCGCGCCTTCGATCTCGAGTCCTGGCGCGCTCGTCTCACTGCGGTGTTCCAGGACTTCATCCGCTTCGAGCTGCCGATGCGCGACAACGTCGCCCCGCGCGGCGCCCCGGACGAGGTGATCCTCGACGCGTTGCAACAGGCCGGCGCGGCCGACCTCGCCGAGCTCGACACCATCCTCGCCCGTGGCTACGAGGGCGGAACCGACCTGTCGGGCGGACAGTGGCAGCGTGTCGCGCTCGCCAGGGCCTTGTGCGCCGTCAACCTCGGAGCGGGAGTGGTGCTGCTCGACGAGCCGACGGCTCAGCTCGACGTCCGCGGCGAAGCCGAGATCTTCGACCGGATCCTCGCGGCGACGCGGAGCTGCACCACGATCCTCATCTCGCATCGCTTCTCGACGGTGCGCCACGCCGACCGGATCTGTGTGCTGGAACACGGACGGGTCATCGAGCTCGGTACGCACGACGAGCTGATGGCACGGCGCGGGCGCTACTTCACGATGTTCGATCTCCAGGCTCGGCGGTTCCTCACCGGCGGCGCGGAAGAAGGCGAGGAGGAGATGGTGTTCGATGTCCTCGCTTGACGCGCCGTCGACCGACGAGGAGCTGCCGCCTGCACTGAAGTCGATGTGGCGGTTGTGCAAGCTCGGCTACCAGCACGAGCCCGCACTGATGCTCGTCGCGTTCGTGCTCGCGCTGCTCGCCGCACTCCCGGACGCGCTGCTCGCAGTGTGGTTCAAGATGCTCGGTGACGGCGTCGTCGCCGGCGATCGCGGGAAGGTGCAGGTCGCGGCGATGGGCATCGCGCTGTCGGCAACATTGACGTGGTTTCTCGCCACCGTGTCCACCCGCGTGCAACGTCGCTTCCGCGACAAGGTGACGATCGCCCTCGAGTCCCACGTCGCGAGGTTGCAGGCGTCCGTGTCGACCATTGCGCACCAGGAGCGCCCCGAGTACCTCGACCGGCTGTCGGTGCTCCGGAACCAGATCTTCGTGCTCGACCACATGTACATGTCGGTCTTCTCGACTGCCGGATGGATCTTGAGGCTCGGCGTCACCGTGCTCTTGTTGGCATCGATCCATCCCGCCCTCGTCCTGCTCGCTGCGTTTGCGTTGCCGACGGTGTTGACCTCCTCGTGGCGTCCGGGAGTCGAGCGTGACGTCGAGGAGAAGGGCGCACCCGCGAAGCGGCTGTCCCAGCACCTCTTCACCACCGCGACGACCGCACCGGCCGGGAAGGAAGTCCGGGTCACGGGGATCGGGCCGCGCCTCACGACCGATCGGCGCGACGCGTGGGAGCGTTGGTACGAAGGCATGGGACATGCCCGGGCCGTGAGTGCGGTGTGGCATGCGCTGGCATGGTCGGTGTTCGGCCTCGCCTACGTCGGTGCGATCGTGTTCGTGTCGAGCGGACTCGATGCGCCGGTCGGTGACGTTCTGCTGGTGCTCGCCGCCGGCTCGCGCCTGTCGCAGTACATCGGCGCAACTGTCGGTGAGATCGGCTTCCTACGCGGCATCTGGGTCGACGGCTCCCGGCGGCTCGCGTGGCTCGAGGACTACGCAGCATCGATCGTCGCCCACGAAGACCTCGAGGTACCCGAGACCCTGCACGACGGCATCACGTTCGATCACGTGTCGTTCGCGTATCCGGGCACCGACCGGCTCGTGCTCGACGACGTGTCGGTCGAATTCCCGGCCGGCAGTGTCGTCGCCATCGTCGGTGAGAACGGCGCAGGCAAGACGACGCTCGTGAAGCTTCTGGCGAAGTTGTACGAGCCGACCAGCGGCGCGATCTACGTCGACGGTCAACCCCTCACTCGCATGCCTGCCGTCGAGTGGCGCAGCCGTCTGTCAGGGGCGTTCCAGGACTTCTTCCGTTTCGAGTTCCGCGCCCGCCACTCGGTGGGCGTCGGCGACGTGCCGAGGTTCGACGACGTTCCCGCGGTGGTCGAAGCGGTCGACCGTGCCGGTGCCGACGACGTCGTGCAGCGGCTCGAGGCCGGGTTGGAGACCCAACTCGGTCCGACCTGGCCGGATGGCGTCGAGGTGTCGTTCGGGCAGTGGCAGAAGCTCGCCCTCGCCCGCGGCTTCATGCGCGACGAGCCGCTCGTCGTTGCCCTCGACGAACCGACCGCGGCGCTCGACGCCGAGACCGAGCACGCGCTGTTCGAGCGGTACGCGTCGGGGGCGCGTGGGGGCGACGACGACACCCGCATCACCATCCTGGTGTCGCACCGCTTCAGCACCGTGCGCATGGCGGACCTGATCGTCGTGCTCGACGGCTCGCAGGTCGTCGAGGTCGGCAGTCATGACGAGCTCATCGGTCGTGGCGGTCAGTACGCCGAGCTCTACGGGATCCAAGCCGCGGCCTACCGGTAGTGTCCGCGCCCATGGCACAACCGATCGATGTGGTTCGCGAGTTCTGTGCGTTGTGGGAGAAGGGGGACATCGACGCGATCGTCGAGTCGTTCACCGACGACGCCGTGTACCACAACATCCCGATCGCTCCGGTGACGGGCAAGGAGGCGATCCGCGCCACCATCGCCGGATTCACCGGCGGCGTCGACACCATCGAGTTCCGTGTTCTCAACATCTCGGCGGACGGCAACGTCGTGATGACCGAACGTGTCGACGCCTTCATCACGCCCGGGCACACGATCGAACTTCCGGTGATGGGCACGTTCGAGGTGAAGGGCGACAAGATTGCCGCCTGGCGTGACTACTTCGACATGAACCAGTTCATGTCGCAGATGCCGCAGGGCTGACCAACCCCGCGAGGTCGCCCACGACGCGACCGTCTCGGATCGGCACCACGACCCCGGGGAAGTCCTGCACGATGTGCGCACTGCGGGCCTCGAGCTCGTCGATGAACCGCGGCAGCCGATCCATCGCGCCTGTCGGCAGGTCGTGCAACACCACGACGGTCCACTCGTTGGAGTCGACGTCGGCCAGCGCGATGTCGATCCACGCGTCCGGGTCCTCCCAGTCACGCGGCACGCTGTTCCAGAGCACGCAGCTGTAACCACACCGTTCGAGGTGCGCGACCGATGTCGCGCTGAAGAGGTGCTCGTCGAGCACACCGCCGCGCCCGAACGGACGGAACCATCGCGCCGGATGACCGAGCGGGCCGATGAGCTCTTGCGTGGCGTCGATCTCCGCAACCGGATCCGCGCCGTCACCGAGCGGCACCGAATGGGTCATCGTGTGGTTGCCGATCCAGTGCCCTTCGGCCGCGGCGCGCTCGGCCAGCGCTCGATGACGCGCCAGCTGCGTTCCGACGACGAAGAACGTCGACCGCAGGCCGCGGTCGGCGAGCGTGTCGAGCACCTGCTCCGTGACGCCGGGCCACGGCCCGTTGTCGAAGGTGAGCGTGACCTTCAATCGACCAGCGCTTGATAGACGAGCTGCTTCAGCTGCGGACGGATCGGATGTGTGCTCGACGGCAGAAGTTGCGTCAGGAACAGCGCGGTGATGCCTTCGACAGGATCCACCCAGAACGCGGTGCTGGCCGCACCGCCCCAGCCGTACTCGCCGGCCGTCGACAGCACCTTCGCCTTCGCCGGGTCGTCGAGCACCGAGAAACCGAGCCCGAAACCGACACCGTCGAACGTCGTCTCGGAGAACAACGGGCGACCGAACGCTTCGAGGTCGGCTCCCCCCGGCAGGTGGTTCTGGGTCATGTACTCGACGGTGCGCGAGCCCAGGAGACGCACGCCGTCGAGCTCGCCCTCGTGCAGCAGCATCGTGGCGAACCGGTGGTAGTCGGCGGCGGTACCGACGAGACCGCCCCCGCCGGAGAACAACGTCGGCTTCGTCTTCGCCGCGTCACCCATCGCGTCGAGCCGCACGGCACGCCGTGAGCCGGGCTCGGGGAAGTACAGCGCCGCGAGGCGGTGATGATCCGACTCCGGAGCGAAGAACGCGGTGTCGCTCATCCCGAGCGGCTCGAAGATCCGCGTGCGGAAGAACTCGTCGAGCGATTGGCCGCTCACGACCTCCACCACCCGGCCGAGCACGTCGGTGCTCACGCCGTAGTTCCATTCGGTTCCCGGCTGGAACAGCAACGGATAGGTCGCCCACGTGTCGCACGCCTTCTCGAGGTCGTCGTCCGGACGCCAGCCCCACTCGTACCCGCCGTTGCGGTAGATCGCGTCGACCGGATGGGCGTGATGGAAGCCGTAGGTGAGGCCCGACGTGTGCGAGAGCAGATGCCACACCCGCATCGGTTCGGTCACCGGTTCGGTCACCGGCGCGAGCGCGGAGCCGCCGCGGTACACGCGCACGCTCTCGAACGACGGGATGTAGCGGGAGACGGGATCCTTCAGCTCGAAGCCACCCTCCTCGTAGAGCATCATCGCGGCCACCGACGTGACCGGCTTCGTCATCGAGTACATGCGGAAGATGGTGTCGAGCTCGACAGGAAGGCCGGCTTCCTTGTCCCGGTCGCCGTACGTCGACAGATGCACGACGTCGCCGCCCCGAGCCACGACGACCAGCCAGCCGGGCAACAGTCCGTCGTCGACGTAACGAGCGAAGTGTGCATCGATGCGCGCCAGCCGTGTGGCATCGAAGCCCGCCTCCGCCGGATCGATCTCGACCTTCAACTCGGCCATGGCATCCCCCTCAAGTCGAGGCGGATGCTAAGCGTCTACAGCGCGTCGCGGTACTTGAGGAAGAGATCGTCGAGCGCCTCCCGCAGCAGGCTGGCCTCGGTACGACTCGTGGCGCCCGACAACTTGGACAGCCGGTCGAGGTTCGCGCGGCTGTAGTAGTTGCTCTTGAGGGTCATCTTCTCTTCGACGTAGATCGCCGCCCGACCGCGGCCCTCGCGCTTGGCTCGCATCAACGCCTCGCCGGCGGCCCGGTGCAGCTCCTCGCCCGTCGCGCCGTGCGGAGGCGCGGCGGCAATCCCGGCAGACGCGTCGAGCTCGGCGTCGATGCCGTTCACCGGATGGGTTGCGAAGTGCGTGCGGATCTCCTCGAACACGATCAGCGCGTTCTCCGCGGAGAATCCCGGCAACGCGACGCCGTACTCGTCGCCGCCGAGCCGCACGACGACCGCGTCGGCCGGCAGGTTGCTGGTCAGGGTCGTCCCCCACGCCGCGAGCACCTTGTCCCCCGCCTCGTGCCCATACGCATCGTTGATGACGGCGAAGCCGTCGAGGTCCGTCAGCAACGCCGCCAGCGGCACGTTCCCGTGGTGCAGCGCTCGATCGAGGGTTTCGATCCACTCCGCTGGCGTAGCTCGCGTTACCACCTTTGATGTAGTAGCCATGAACATATATATGTCATAGCACTATATGTCAGTCAAGAGCTTCTTCGGATGGCGTCCGTCGATCATGCCCATGAACGGCGGGTGGATGGAGTACCCGATCAGCTCCTGCAGTCGCGGTGGCAACGCGCGGGCACCGTCGACGCCGATGGCCATCATGAAATTCTCCTGCTGCCGCGCCCAGGCCGCGGCGTACTGCAGCGAGATGCCGAGGCGTTCGCCGTCCGAGCGGTTGGCGCCGCCCGCGTGCACGAGCGTGCCGTAGTACACGAGGACCGAACCGGCGCGCATCGTCGTCGCCACGGCCTCGGGCACGGACGACGGCGGGCCGTCACCCCACAGGTGGCTTCCCGGATACACGAGGGTGGCCCCGTTCTCCTCCGTGAAGTCGTCGATCGCCCACAGCGTGCTCAACGAGATCGCCGGTCGGGGACGCGGGACCTTGTAGAAGATGTCGTCCCAGTGGAAGTCCTGCGCGGTCTCCCCTGGCTCGAGCTTGATCGCCAGGGTGGCCGTGAGCAGGAAGTTGGGACCGAGCACTTGCTCCGCGATGTCGAGGACCGCGGGATCGAGGATCAGGCGATCGAAGGCTCGCGACTTCGCGACGAGGCAGTAGACCCGCTGCGTCTGATGGCCTTCGAACGGATTGCGCCCGTGGAGTCCCATCGCAAACTCCGGGGCGAGGGCGCCGCGAACCGCGGCGATCTCGTCACCGGTCAGGACATCAGGGATGACGGCGAAACCGTCGCGCTCGAGGTCCCCAGGTAGCACCGAGGCCGACAGTACTGCCAGGTCAGCGCAGAGAACCCGGCCGTAAGGGTTGATTCGCACGCCGTCCCGCCGATCTACGCAGGATCGAGGGTTTTCTTTCGCCGCGGTCGCTCGGCCGGTTGTCGAGTGCGCTCTACCTCCTCTGCGGCGCGCTCGTGGCCATCGGAGCCGCAGCCCTCCCGACCTCGCCGGGATCGAACCGTTGGGCGGTGGAGGCCGTGGCCGCCGCCGCGCTGGTGTGTGGCGTCGTCATCGGACTGCTGCCGTGGAGCCAGTGGCGACACTCTGCGACGTTGTGGTTGATGCCGCTGTCACTCGCGGTCGTCTGCGGCTTCAACATGGCGACCCACGCGGACGGGTTCCTCTACGGCCTCTTCTACATGGTGATCTTCATCTGGCTCGGCCTCGGTCACCGTCAGGGCATGTCGTTGCGGTTCGCGCCGTTGCTGCTGGTCGCGTACTTCGCCCCGATGCTGCTCGTCGGCGGTGAGGACGCGTCGGCGCTCGCGTCGGGCGCGTACGCCATCCCGACGACCATCCTCATGGGTGAAGTCGTCGCATGGGTGTCATCGCAGGCTCGACGCGGTGAACAGACGATTCGCGCGCGCGAGCGGCGATTTCGAGCGCTCGTGGCCAATGCCGCCGACATCATCACCGTCGTCGACGAGGCGGGTGTCATCACCTACGAGAGCGCACCCCTCTACGACGTGCTCGGCTACCGGCCGTCCGAGACCGTCGGGACACCGGCCGCAGATCGAATCCACCCCGACGATCGCGAGGAGCTCGCCGAAGTCACCACCGAGGTGCGCGAGCACCCGGACGCGACGACCCGCGTCCACGTGCGCTTGCGCCATGCGGATGGATCGTGGCGGTGGTGCTCGATCGCGATCCGCAACCTCCTGCATGAGCCGAGCGTGCGCGGGTTCGTGTGCAACATCCACGACGTCACGAACGAGCGACTCGCGGCGCAGGCACTGGCCGCCAGCGAGAACGGCTTCCGGATGTTGTTCGAGTCGAACCCGCGGCCGATGTGGGTGTACGACGTCCAGACCCTCGACTTCATCGAGGTCAACGACTCTGCCCTTCGTCACTACGGCTACACGCGCGACGAGTTCCTCGCGAAGCGCATCACTGACATCCGTCCCGACGCGGACGTCAACTCGGTCCTGGCCGCGGTGGCCGAGCTGCAACCCGGCCTGAACCAGTCAGGGCGCTGGCAGCACCTCCTTGCGGACGGACGCCTCATCGACGTCGAGATCACGTCGCATCGATTGATGTTCGCTGGCCGCGATGCGGTCCTCGTCGACATCAACGACGTGACAGAGCGGAACGCGCTCGAAGAGCAGCTGCGCCACCAGGCATTCCACGATCCACTCACCTCACTGGCGAACCGCCCGCTGTTCACTGACCGCCTCGAGCACGCATTGCAGCTCACCCGGCCGGACGGCCACGGGCTCGCAGTCCTCCTGCTCGACCTCGACCGGTTCAAGACCATCAACGACAGCCTCGGCCATGGCACCGGCGACGAGCTGCTGGTTGCAGTCGCCGGCCGGCTCTCGGGTTGCCTCGGCCCGGGAACGACTGCCGCTCGCCTCGGGGGCGACGAGTTCGTCGTGCTGGTCGAGGACATCGCCGAGCTGTCCGATGCCACCGATCTCGCCGCGACGATCATCGCAGCCTTGGAAGCACCGTTCTCGGTCTCGGGCCGGGAGGTCGCCGTGCGCGCCAGCGTCGGCATCGTGGCGCATCGCGACGGCACCGCGACCGCGGACGAGCTCATCCGCAACGCGGACGCGGCGATGTACGCCGCCAAGGCCAGCGGCCCTGCGAGCTGGCGTGTGTTCGAGACGACGATGCACGACGCCGCGCTCGCTCGTCTCGAGCTCGAGGGCGAGCTGCGCAACGCGCTGGCGCGCAACGAGCTCGTCCTGCACTTCCAGCCCGTGGTGGCGCTCGACACGAAGCGGACAGTCGCATTCGAGGCGCTCCTGCGCTGGGAGCACCCGACACGTGGTCTCGTGCCTCCGCTCGAATTCATTCCGTTGGCCGAGGACACCGGTCTCATCGTGCCGATCGGTGACTGGGTGCTCGAGCACGCGTGCGCGGCGGCCACCACGTGGACAGGACCACGGCCCATCGGGCTGAGCGTCAACATCTCGGCCCGTCAGCTGTTCGATCCCGACTTCGCACAGATGGTGGCGAACACCTTGGCCCGCACGAAGCTCGATCCGACACGACTCACGCTCGAGATCACCGAGAGCGTGTTGGTCGAGGACACGACGCTCGCAGTGTTCCAACTCAACTCGCTGAAGCAGCTCGGAGTGCGCATCGCCATCGACGACTTCGGAACGGGTTACTCGTCACTGAGCTACCTGCGCACGTTCCCCGTCGACATCTTGAAGATCGACAAGTCCTTCATCGACCACATCGAGATGGACGTCGAAGGTGCGTGCTTCGTGCAAGCGATCCTGCACCTCGCCAACGTGCTGCGTGTGCACACCGTCGCCGAAGGCGTCGAGGACGCGGGTCAGGCCCGCCGTCTCACCGAGCTGGGTTGCAACTACGCACAGGGCTTCTACTTCGGCCGCCCGACCGACCGTCCGGACCCGCAGAGCCATTCGGCCTACTCAAGGTTCTCGGCGGTTGCGCCGATCTTGAACTGAGCCAACAGCATGGGAGCCGGGGGGCGATGAAGACGTATCTGTGTGTGGTCGATCTGCTGCCTTCAGGGCGAATTGCGGCAATCGAAGTCCGAGCGGACGACGCGTTGATCGCGGAACGGACGGCTCAGAGGACCGGGCGCGAGCGCTTCGGTGGACCGGTCGAGGTCCTCGAAGTGATCCGGACCGACGTCACGGTGCCCGCGGCGTAGTCGCGACTCACTCCACCGCCGGCGCGGGTGCACTGCTCGCCCGCACCACGAGCACGACGCCCAGCGCGATCAGTGCAGCCGCCGGATACGCACCGGCCGGTGGCGCTTCGTCGAACCACCACCACGCGATGAGGGTGGCGCCGACGATCTCGAACAGGATCGCCACTGAGACGACGGTGGCGGTGAAGGTGCGCAGCACCCGGTTGACCAGCGTGTGCCCCAGGAGCTGCGGTCCGACGGTGATGGCGACGAGCACCCACCAGGTGCGCGCGTCGTAACCCGTCAGCGATTGCCGGCCCAGGAGACAGGCCGTGAGCAGCCCGCAGGCTGCAACCGAGTAACAGAGCGAGGTGTACGTCGCCGTTGACATCGAGCGGCGAGCGTCGGAACCCGCGGTGACGTAGGCGGCGGCAAGCACACCGCCGGCCAGCGCGAGCGCGTCGCCGAACAGCGCCCGACCGGAAACGGACAGGTCGACGCCGGTCAGCACGAGCACCCCACACAGCGCGACGGCGATGCCGGCCCACGCAGTGCTGGCGACATGCTCACCCCGACCGCGTGCGATCACGGCGGCCCACACCGGTTGCGTGCACACGAGCGCAACGGACGACGCAACCGTGGTGAACGACAGGCTCGGGATCCATGTCGAGAAGTGCAACCCCAGGAACACTCCTGCGACGACGGCAGTGCGGAGCTCCTTGCGGTGCAGGCTCCGAAGCTCCGAACGATGACGGACGGCGGCGATGCCGATGACGACGAGCGCGCCCATGAAGGTGCGCCAGAACGCGATCGACATCCCCGGGGCGTCGGCTTCGCGCACCAGCGGTCCCGACGTCGACACCGCCAGCACGGCAATGGTGAGCAGCAGCGCGTCGGCGGTCGCACCCGATGTTGCTCGGGAGGCTCGCGACACGGTCACGACTACCATCCTCGCCCGTGCTGACTGACGACGTTGTGAGCGATCGGGCGCGCCGTCTGGCGAACGCCCTCGAACCACTGGTTGGGCAGGTGTACTTCTCGCCCGAGTGCCACAAGGAGTACGAGGCGCTGGGCTTCAGTCCGAGTCCCGCGGAGGTCGATGGCGTCGCGATGCCGGACGGGCCGGCGTACTTCACGAGCCGTGGCTCGGTGATGGGACAGGTTCCTGGCGAGCTCATCGCCGCCGCGTTCGCAGTGTTCAACCCGGAGATCGTGCTGCCCTGCGTGCACATGGGTTGGTCGCTCACCGACGCGCCCACGATCTGCGCGGCGCGTGATCGCGGCGCGATCGGGCAACTCGTACGCATCCTCGGCGAGACGCCGGACGGCATCGACCGCGCCAACGTGCTGTTGGCCAGGGCCGTCGAGCCACTGCGCCCCGAGGGCAAGCCGCTGTTCTCCGGCGTGCTGTCGCTCGGACTCCCGGGCTCGCCCATCGGCGACTTGTGGCGCCGCGGCGATCAGCTGCGTGAGTTCCGCGGCGACGCACACACGGCGGCGTGGACCGCGGCCGGCTTCGACGCCACCGAGATCGGATTGCTCACCGAGCTGTTCATCGGTGTCCCGCCCCGCAGCTACATCAGGTCACGGGCGTGGAGTGACGCACAGCTCGATGCCGCCGACGCGCGACTCGAGGCGCGTGGGTTGTTCAAGGGCGGCCAGTTCACGGATGCAGGACGCGCCGCTCGTGAGGAAGTCGAGCGCGCCACTGACCGCCAGATGAGGCCGACGATCGAAGCGCTGGGTGACGACTTCGACGAGCTGATCTCGATCATCGGCCCGATCAGCGAGCGGATCCGCGACGCGGGCGGCTACATCAAGAGCGCCGCCGTCCTCACCGGCCAGCGCTGATCCGTTCGTTTGTGCGGTGGTTACACGCCGTTGTGGCGTGCAACTACCGGGAGAACGCTGAACCCAACAGCTCCGCGAACAGCGCCTCGCCGTCGGCATCCACGCCTTTCGACGCGAACCACGTGCTGATGTTGAGCGCGTCCCGATGCAGCAGGTCGAATCCGTGCGGGCTCTGCACGAGGTCGACGGCCTGCGGGAAGTCGATGAGGCACAGCTGACCGTGCCACCACAGCGAGTTGTAGGCCGACAGGTCTGCGTGGACGTACCCGGCTTCGGTGACGAGACGGATGCTCTCGCGCAGCTGTTCCCACGCGTCCTCGAGCTCGGGTTTGGACAGTCGCGCTTGTGCCAGTCGCGGCGCGGCTTGCACCTCGTCGCCGATGTACTCGAGCAACAAACCGCCGTCGTCGCTCGAACCGATCGGGTACGGCACGCTGGCCCCCGCTTCCCACACGGCAGACATGACTTCGTACTCGTGGCCGAGCCACTTCTGCTTCACGAGCTCCTTGCCGTACTTGGTCATCGTCTCGACCGCGCGCCGGTCGCGACTGCGCTTCCCGTAGTTGCGGCCGTCGCGGTACACGATGTCGTTGCGGAACGTCGGTGCTCGTTCGAAGCCGAGCGCCTGTAACTCACCCTTGCGGACCGAGCGAGGTCGGTACCGCTTGCGAGCGATGAGATGCGACCGAGCGCCGTCGTGCGCGACGCGCTCGACGAGGCCGACCTCACCTTCCTTGCCAGTGGCGATCACCCCGAGGTCGACGTCGTCGTAGTCCTCGGTGATGACCCAATCGGGGATGGCGCGCGCCAACGCGGGCTCCTTTGCATAGCCGGACGGAGGGTTGGTGCCGCCGGCGGCGCGCGAGGTGCTCTACGGAGCTAGGTGGCGTGAGTCTGAAGTTGGCGAGCACATTCGGCGAGCCAGGGACGTCGAGCGCAAGGACGCAGGAGCGCCGCGCATACCAATGCGCAAGCGACGAGGACGCAGTCGATCGGCGTCATCTGGCCGTCGAGGTGCCGCAGGACTTCTGACTCAGGTCACCAAGAGCGCGAAGGCCGGCGGGGGCAGGCAAACACAGTCATGTGCACTGGCCTCCTTCGCTCGGCCGAACAGGTGGCGCTTATGCTCCGCGAACCCGGTTGCGCCAGTCAACTGATTTCAAGGGGAGAACTCGCCGATGCCGCTCGATCCCGCCGTGAAGCTCCTGCTCGACCAGATGGCGCAAGCCGGCGGGCCGACGCTGCGAGAGGCGGGCGTCGAACAGGGCAGGGCCATGATCCAGGCACTCGCGATGATGGAAGGCGACGCGATCGACGTCGCCCACGTCGAAGCGCTCACGCTCGCCGGCACGATTCCCGCCCGGTCCTACGCCGCGGGAGCCGGCGGCCCCCGTCCGATCATCATCTGGTACCACGGCGGCGGGTTCGTCATCGGCGACCTCGAGACGGCGGATCGAACGTGCCGGAAGCTCGCGACGCACACCGGTGCACTCGTGATCTCGGTCGACTACGCGCTTGCGCCGGAGAAACCGTTCCCGGCCGGCCCGGAAGACTGCTTCAACGCGCTGCGTTGGGTCGTCGACAACGCCGCCAGCCTGGGAGGCGACCCGTCGCGCGTGGCCGTGGCCGGCGACAGCGCGGGCGGCAACATGGCCGCGGTCACCGCTCTCCGGGCGCGTGACGAGGGCATCGCGTTGCGCTTCCAACTGCTCGTGTATCCGGTCACCGACTGCACGATGACGTCGGCCTCGTATGCCGAGAACGCCGAGGGCTACTTGCTGACCGCGGACTCGATGGGCTGGTTCATCGACCACTACCTCTCGGGCGGCGCCGACCCCAAGGATCCGCGCGTGTCCCCCTTGTTCGCCGACGACCTCCGGGGCCTCGCGCCGGCGCTCGTGATCACCGCAGAGTTCGATCCGCTGCGCGACGAGGGCGAGGCGTATGCCGACCGGCTGAAGGAAGCAGGGAACGACGTCGAGTTGAAGCGCTTCGATGGGCAGATCCACGGCTTCTTCGGAATGGGATCGATCATCCCCGCCGCGAACGACGCCGTCGCGCTCGCTGTGCAGCGGCTCACCACTGCGCTCAGCTGAATTCCGGCTCCTCCCACCAGGGATAGAACGCCGGCATGTCCGCGCTCGGACGCATCGTGAACTGAGGCGGACGCTTCTCCAGAAACGACATCACGCCTTCGCGTGCGTCCGGTGACGCACCCATCGCGTTGATCGCACGCGAGTCGACTCGATGCGCCGACATCGGGTGTGGCTCCCCCAACATTCGCCACAACATCTGGCGCGTGAGCGACACCGACACTGCAGACGTGTTCGCCACGATCTCCTCCGCCAGCGCGTACGCCGTCGGCAAGAGATCGTCCGCAGGATGCACCGAGCGCACCAGCCCGGCCGCGTGCGCCTCGTCGGCACCGAACACCCGACCGGTGAAGGTCCACTCAGCCGCCTTGCTGATGCCGACGACCCGCGGCAGGAACCATGACGACGCCGCTTCGGGAACGAGACCGCGCCGGGCGAACACGAAGCCGTACCGAGCGCTCTCGGACGCGAGCCGGATGTCCATCGGCAGCGTCATCGTGGCTCCAACCCCGACGGCGGGACCGTTCACGGCCGCGATGACCGGCTTGGTGCACTGGAAGATGCGCAGCGTCACCAGCCCACCCTCGTCGCGATGCTCGCCCTGCTGCTCGAGCACTTCGGAGTGGTCGAACGTCTGGCCGCCGCCACCGAGATCGGCCCCGGCACAGAACCCACGGCCCCGGCCGGTGACGACGATGACTCGAACGTCGTCGTCGGCGTCGGCCCGATCGAACGCGTCGATCAGCTCACGGTGCATCACCCACGTGAAGGCGTTGAGCCGATCGGGACGATCGAGCGTGATGGTCAGGACTCGGTCAGCAACCTCGTACGCGATCTCTGTGTAGTCCACGACCTCATCCTGGCTTTTGGCAGCACCCGCAACACAGAAACGTGTTGCCGGTGCTGCCAAAACACCTAGACGTCGAGGAATCTCGTGGCGGCGACCGCGGAGCCGAAGATGCCGACGAGCGCGCCGGCGATGATGAGGACGTACGCCGTGCCTTGCACATCCGACGGGTCGAGATGGAAGCCGGTCCAGATACCGCCGCCATCGACCAGGGTCGGGAGCATCCACGCCCGGAGCGCAGCAACCGTCGCGATCCCGATGATGCCGCCGATGATGCCCTGCACCAATCCTTCCGCCATGAACGGTACGCGGATGAACCAGTTGGTCGCGCCGACGAGCTTCATGACTTCGATCTCACGGCGACGAGCGAACATCGCGATGCGGATCGAGTTGACGATCAGGACCAACGACGTGACGCCGACGATCACGGCGATGATCAACGCGAAGTTGCTGAACTTGGTGAAGCTGCTCTCCTGTCGCCGCACTTGGTCGGTCGGGGCGATCACCTCTTGCACACCCGGCAGCTTCGTGAACTGGTCCTTGATCGACTGCACGACCTCGGCATTCGCTTCACCGGTGAACTTGAGCTTGTAACTCGTCGGTGTCGCGGCCTCCGGAAGGCTCTTCCGGATCTCGGGCTGGTCGTAGAAGATCTGCTCGAACTCCACGTGCGCGTCGTGATGGTTGAGGTACTGGATCGACGCGACGTGCGGGTTCTGCTTCAGCTGATCACCGACGAGCTTCACCTGGTCGTCGGACGCGTCAGCCTTCATGTAGACGATCGTCTGGATGTTGCCGTGGAACTTCACGTTCGACTTCGTGACGCCCTGCTTCATCAGCAACGACGCACCAACGAGGGTCAGCGCGATGGCGATCGTGACCATCGTCGCGAACGACAACGTCAGGTTCCGGCGGAGGTTGGTGCCGGTCTCCCGAACGACGTAATCGACTTTGAGTGCCATGTCTCGTCCCTACTCGTACACGCCGCGCGACTGGTCGCGAACGATCACGCCACGGTCGAGCTCGATGACTCTGCGGCGCATGGTGTCGACGATGCTGCGGTCGTGAGTGGCCATCACCACGGTGGTTCCTGTGCGGTTGATGCGGTCGAGCAGTCGCATGATCCCGACTGACGTCGTGGGGTCCAGGTTTCCAGTCGGCTCGTCGGCCAGCAAGATCAGTGGCCGGTTCACGAACGCGCGAGCGATCGACACGCGCTGCTGCTCGCCGCCGGACAACTCGTGCGGGAGGTTGTCCATCTTCTTGGCCAGCCCGACGAGCTCGAGGATGGCGGGAACCTGCGTCTTGATGACGTGCTTCGGCCGCCCGATCACCTCGAGCGCGAACGCCACGTTCTCGTAGACGTTCTTGTTGGGGAGCAGCTTGAAGTCCTGGAAGACCGAGCCGATGTTGCGGCGCAGGTACGGCACCTTCCAGTGACTGAGCTGGCCGATGTCCTTGCCGGCGACGTAGATGCGGCCCTTCTCAGGGGTCTCCTCTTTGTTCAGGAGGCGCAGCATCGTCGACTTCCCGGAGCCGGACGGGCCGACGAGGAAGACGAACTCGCCCTTCTGGATGTCGGCGCTGGCATCACGAAGCGCGACGACGTCGCCCTTGTACACCTTCGTCACGTTTTCGAGTTTGATCATGGCAAGGCAGAGGCAAGGCGTGGCGAGACGCGAAGCGGGACGCTCCGCATCCGCACGCTTCGGGCGGTCAGGCTACCAGTGGCCTTCTGAAGGTTGTGACCACCCCTCGCCCGCCGACCACGTCCATCGTCCCTGGTCAGGATCGAGGACCGGCAGCTTCGGAGCATCCGGAACGCGGGCCGACCAGCAGGAGTGGCCGACCGACATGCACCCATTGTCCGATTCGACCTCGACGCGCGCAAACTCGTACGGCGGCTCGACCAATGCGGCGAACACGAGTTGCAGCACGTCCCCGGCAACGACGGCGGAGCGGGCGACAGTTGCGACAAGTGACCGGCGTAGAGCAAGTGCGCGTGACGAGCGCGCTGCTCGAGTGACAGCACGGGGAAGTGCGTGAGCACCACATGGCCACTGGGCGCGTCCTCGACCAGCGTGCGCGCACGCACGTCGAACGGCTGCGCACCTTCACCGCGCTCGGACATCACATCCTGCACGCGCAGACCGAAGCCGGCCGACGCGAACACTGCGCTCGCGTCGAACGCAGTTCCCCACCTCGTAAGGACAGGTGGGGGTCCGCAACTACGCCGAGGCGGAGGCGGCGCGCTGCCATCGCAGGTAGGCCTCGATGAACGGATCGAGATCGCCGTTGAGCACGCCCTCGACGTTGCCCGTCTCGTGCTCGGTGCGCAGGTCCTTCACCAGCTGGTACGGCTGCAGGACGTAGCTGCGGATCTGGCTCCCGAACCCGACGCGCTGCTGCTCACCCTGGATGGCCGCGAGCTCCGCTTCCCGGCGCTCGAGCTCCCGGTTGGCGAGCTTGGCCTTCAACATCGTCATGGCCTTGGCCCGGTTCTGGAGCTGACTGCGCTCGACCTGGCAGGACACGACCTCACCCGTGGGCAGGTGGGTGAGCCGCACCGCGGAGGACGTCTTGTTGACGTGCTGGCCACCGGCGCCGGACGACCGGAAGACGTCCATCTTGATCTCGTCTTCGGGGATCTCGATGTCCACGTCACCCTCATGGAGCAACGGTGCGACCGCGAGCGCGGCGAACGCTGTCTGCCGCTTGCCCTGCGCGTTGAACGGGCTCATCCGCACGAGCCGGTGCACGCCGCGCTCGGCCTTCAGCCAGCCGTACGCGTAGCGACCCTTGACCACGAACTCCACCGATGACAGGCCCGCTTCGCTGCCCGGCGTCGAGTCTTCTTCCTCGACCTCGAACCCGTGGCTCTGCGCCCAGCGGGTGTACATGCGGTACAGCATCTCGGTCCAGTCCTGCGCGTCGGCGCCGCCCTCACCGGACGAAAGCGTGCACAGCGCGTCGACCTCGTCGTGCTCGCCGGAGAACAGTGACCGCAACTCGAGCTCGTCGAGCTTCGCCGCGACCGAGCCCAGCTCGCGCTCGATCTCGGGCACCTGCGACTCGTCGCCCTCCTCACGAGCCAGCTCCGCGAGCGTCTCCGCGTCGTCGACCTTCTGCAGCAGACCTTCGAACAGCTGCAGATCGTCGTTGGCGGCCGCGAAATCGGCGCTGACCTTCTTCGCGACATCGGGGTCGTCCCAGAAATCCGGGCGCGACATCTCCGTCTCGAGTTGCGGACGTCGCTGTCGCAGCTCGTCGATGCGGAGGTACTGCTCCGCTTCGCTCAGCCGCTGCCGGAGCGCGCCAAGGTCGTCACCGAAATCCCTCACTCAACGCCCGTGGCACATCTTGAACTTCTTGCCGCTGCCGCACGGGCACGGCGCATTGCGTGGGGTCTTGTCCCACTCGCTCTTCACGACCGGGGTGTTGACGACCTCTTCTTCGGGCTGCGGCGGTGGCGCGCCGCCTCCGGCGTCGACTGCGGCCTGCTGTGCGGCGGCGGCCATCGTCGAACCGGCGGAGGACGGATCCTCCGGGGCGGAGTAGCTCATGTTCGACACGGCAGACGACGCCGGTTCCTGCTGCGTGACCGACACCTGCGCGTGCATCACGTACTTCACGAACTCCTGGGCGATGCCGTGCATCATCTGGCCGAACATCTCGAAGCCTTCGCGCTGCCACTCGACGAGCGGATCCTTCTGGCCCATCGCCCGCAGATGGATGCCCTCTTGCAAGTAGTCCATCTCGTAGAGGTGCTCGCGCCACTTCGTGTCGATGATCTGCAACATGATCTGGCGCTCGACCTCGCGCATGACCTCGGCGCCGATCTCTTCCTCGCGGTGCTCGTAGTAGCCCTGCGCCTCACCCATGAGCCGCTCGTAGAGCTCGTCGGTCGTCGAGCAGTCGTTCTGCAGTTGCTCGGCGGTGAGGGTCGACGGCCAGTACGTCACGATCTCGTTGACGAGACCCGGAACGTCCCACTCCTCGGCGTAGTCGGACACGCAGTACGTACCGATCACCGACTCCACGGCATCGGCGAGGTACTCGATCGCTTCTTCGCGGAGGTCTGCCCCTTCGAGGATCTGATCGCGGCGCTTGTAGATGACCTTGCGCTGCTCGTTCATCACCTCGTCGTACTTGAGGACGTTCTTGCGGATCTCGGCGTTGCGCTGCTCGACGGTGTTCTGCGCGCGCTCGATCGCCTTCGTGACCATGCGGGCCTCGATGGGCACGTCGTCGTCCATCGCCTTGGTCATGACCCAGTTCATGGCGCCGGTCGCGAAGATGCGCATGAGCTCGTCTTCGAGTGACAGGTAGAAGCGGCTCGCTCCCGGGTCGCCCTGACGACCGGAACGACCACGGAGCTGGTTGTCGATGCGCCGGCTCTCGTGGCGCTCCGTGCCGAGCACGTACAGCCCACCGAGCTCGCGCACCTTCTCGCCTTCGGCCTTCGTCTCGGCCTCGTACTTGGGCAGCAAGGCCTTGTAGCGCGCCTGGCCTTCTTCGCTTTCGACGTCGAGGCCCTCGGCGAGGACGTCACGACGAGCGAGACCCTCGGGGTTGCCACCGAGGATGATGTCGACGCCGCGCCCGGCCATGTTCGTGGCCACGGTGATCGAGTTGAGACGTCCCGCCTGGGCCACGATGTGTGCCTCACGCGTGTGCTGCTTCGCGTTCAGCACTTCGTGCCCGATGCCGCGCTTCTCGAGCATGCGGCTCAACTTCTCGGACTTCTCAACCGAGATCGTGCCCACCAGCACCGGCTGACCGCTTTCGTAGCGCTCCGCGAGATCGTCGACGACGGCGGCGAACTTCGCGTCCTCGGTGCGGTAGATCAGGTCGGCCTGGTCGTCACGGATCACCGGCACGTTCGTCGGGATCGGCACGACCTGCAGGTTGTACGTGCTGGCCAGCTCGGAGGCCTCGGTCTCGGCCGTACCGGTCATGCCCGCCAACTTGTCGTACATGCGGAAGTAGTTCTGCAGCGTGATCGTCGCGAGGGTCTGGTTCTCCTCCTTGATCTTCACGCCTTCCTTGGCCTCGACCGCTTGGTGCAGACCTTCCGACCAGCGTCGGCCTTCGAGGATGCGGCCAGTGAACTCGTCGACGATCTTCACCTCGCCGTGCTGGATGATGTAGTCCTTGTCCCGCTTGTAGAGCTCTTTGGCCTTCAGTGCCGCGGACAGCTGGTGCACGAGGTTCTGCGCGACGGCGTCGTACAGGTTCTCGAGCCCGAGCGCGGCTTCGACCTTCTCGATGCCCGGCTCGAGGGGAGCGACGATGCGCTTCTCTTCGTCGACCTCGTAGTCCTCGTCGCGATGCAGGCCCCGCACGATCGACGCGAACTTGTAGTACATCTTCGCCGCGTCCTGGACGAGACCGCTGATGATCAGCGGCGTGCGCGCTTCGTCGATGAGGATCGAGTCGACCTCGTCGACGATCGCGTACACATGACCACGCTGCGTCTTCTGGGCGAGCGACATCGCCATGTTGTCGCGGAGGTAGTCGAACCCGAACTCGTTGTTCGTCCCGTAGGTGATGTCGCACGCGTACTGCGCGCGCTTGTAGTCGGGGCTGTAGTCCCCCGGGATGATGAGGCCGACGGTGAGCCCGAGGAAGTTGTGGATGCGGCCCATCCATTCGGCATGGAAGCTGGCCAGGTAGTCGTTGACGGTGATCAGGTGCATGCCCCGACCCGTCAGGCCGTTCAGGTAGGCCGGCAGCGTCGACACGAGGGTCTTGCCCTCGCCGGTCTTCATCTCGGCGACCCAGCCGAAGTGCAGTGCCGCGCCACCCATCAGCTGCACGTCGAAGTGCCGCTGGCCGATCGTGCGCTTCGCCGCTTCCCGCGTCACGGCGAACGCTTCGATCAGGAGATCGTCGAGGTGTTCGCCGTTGTCGAGTCGCTGACGGAACTCCG
>DASUCS010000111.1:0-7635 GCA_036275935.1 Acidimicrobiales bacterium | reverse complement strand
AGACTCGGCGACGACTCGACGTCGAAACGCACCTCGACGCGCGTGTTCGAGCGATTTGCGTGCTGGCCGCCCGGTCCGCCGCTCGCGCTGAAGCGCCATTCGAGCTCGTCGAGCGGAATGCGCAGGGAACGGTTGACGGTGAGGCGCTCTGCCACTGCTCCAGGCTTCCACGCATAGGCTCCGACGCCGTGACATCACCCGTGCTCCTCGTCCACGGATTCGCCACGTCGGCCGACCGCACCTGGGGCGACAACGGCTGGCTCGACCTGTTGCGCGACGTCGGGCGTGATCCGATCGCCGTCGACCTCCTCGGTCACGGCCACGCCGACAAGCCGCACGATCCGTCGGCGTACGAACAGCTCGAGGCCCTCGTGGCCGCGCAACTACCGGACGAACCGGTCGATGCCATCGGGTTCTCGCTGGGGGCTCGCACCATCCTGACGATCGCCGCAGATCAGCCGGAGCGCTTCAACCGAATCGTCGCGACGGGTGTCGGCGCCAATCTCTTCCGCAACGAGCCGAGCGATCTGATCGCCAAGGCCATCCGTGGCGAAGGCGACGACGCGAATCCGGTGTCGCAGTACTTCGCCGGCCTCGCCCGCCAACCCGGCAACGACGCCGAAGCATTGATCGCGTGCATGTCGTGCCCCCGACCGCGGCTCGACGATGGCCGCCTCGCGAAGATCACATGCCCTGTTCTGGTGGTGATCGGTGACAAGGACTTCGCGGGACCCGGCGAACCGTTGGCCGAAGCGCTGCCGGACGCGAAGCTCACGACGCTGTCGAACCTCGACCACTTCGCGACGCCGAAGGATTTTCGGGTCCTCGACGCGGCGCTCGAGTTCATCGGCGCCGCGATCTGACCGTGGAGCCCACCTTCGTGTTGGGCGTCGATCTCGACGGCGTGTGCGGCGATTACACCGCGGCGTTCGCCGGCGTCGTGGCCCAGGAACGCGACATCGATCCGGCATCTCTGCCCGCACAGCGCGGTTGGGACTTCAGCGAGTGGGAGCTCGCGGACCTCGGCGGATTCGATGCCGTGCACCGCGCCGCGGTGATGGAGCACCGGATGTTCCGCACGATGCCCGTCATGCCCGGTGCGGCCGAGGCGCTCTGGCGTCTGTCCGATGCCGGCGTGTGGATCCGCATCATCACACACCGGTTGTGGGTCAACTGGGGTCATGCGGTCGCCGTCAGCGACACGGTGGAATGGCTCGACCGCCACGCCATCCCCTACCGCGACATCTGCTTCCTCGGGCGCAAGCCGGAGGTCGAGGCCGACTGCTACGTCGATGACAGCCCCGATGTGATCGAGGCACTACGGGAGGCCGGCAACACCGCCGTCGTCTTCGACGCCCCCTACAACCGCCACCTCGACGGCCCGCGGGCGGAGACGTGGAACGACGTCGAGAACGAGGTCGTCCGCCAGATCGCCGAGCGCGGGATCCCGCTCCAGGCCGCGTTGCCGGGCCTCGACGAGGGTCCGCACCGGCTCCAGAGCCGCCTCGACCGCGAGTGACCTCGCCGGGCACGGCACCGGTCGGAAACTCGCGCTCAACACTGCCGACCCGGCAGCCGAAACAAAAGGGATCAAACCCACCCAACGCAACGTCGACGATCGCTGGTCGCTGGCGGTGCTCGCGCTCGTCGCGGGCACTGCGCTCGTCGCGCTCGTCGCCACTCGGGCGGGTCTGGCCGAGGGTTTGGCCGATTGGTTCTCGCGGGCGGACCCGTTCGTCGCCAACCTCGCGCTCACGATGCTGGTCGGACCGAGTCTCCTCATCGCCCTCGTATCGCAGCGGCGGCGTCGCAAGTCGATCGACGCGCAGAAGGAGCTCTCGCGACTCTCGCGTCACGATTCTCTGACCGGGCTTCCAAACCGCACATCGCTCGCGACCGTCGTCGGGCGCGGGATGCGCTCGGTGGACCACCACACCATGTACGTCGCCGCGCTGTTCTGCGACCTCGATCGGTTCAAAGTCGTCAACGACACGTATGGCCACGAGGTCGGCGATCAGCTCATGGTCCGCGTGGCTCGCCGCATCCAAGACGTCGTAGGGCGCCAGGGCACCGCAGTGCGCTACGGCGGCGACGAGTTCATCGTCATCCAGCGGGTTGCGGGACGATCCGAAGCCGAGCGCATGGCCCAGCGGTTGGTGGAAGCCATCGAGGTGCCCTTCGAAGTGGGGATGGACACGATGCGGATCTCCGTGTCGATCGGCGTGGCGCTCAGCGACGTCAACACAGCGGATGCCGACGATCTCGTGCGCGACGCGGACGTGGCGATGTACCAGGCCAAGGCGGCTGGCGCCGGCGCCGTGTGCGTGTACGACCCGTCGATCCGAGCGCGGCTGTCCCGTTCGACCGCGGAGTCGCGGCTGCGCTGGGCCATCGACCACCACGAGATACGCCTCCTGTACGAGCCGGTGCTGACCGTGCGCGACGGCACGTTGGTCGCCGTACGCGCCCAACTCGACTGGGAGGATCCGCACCGGGGGTCCGTCCCGCCGCGAGAGTTCATCCCCGCGCTCGAAGAGACTGGGCTGATCCTCGAAGTGGGGACCTGGGCGTTGGGCGAGGCCTGCAGCAACGCCCGACGGTGGCGCGAGCTCGCGCCAGAGCGCGTGCCGCTCCAGGTGGTCATGCCGATCACCGCGCGCCAGCTCGCGCAGTCCAACTTCCGCGACCTCGTCGCTGCAGTGATCGAGCACTCCGGCGCCGAACGCGCGCAGCTGTGCCTCGCGGTCGCCGACGGTTCCCTCGTCGACGACATCACGGATGCGTGGACGATGCTGCGCCACGCGCGCACGCTCGGCGTGCAGGTCGCGCTCGACTCGTTCGGCGCAGGCGGATCGACGCTCGCCGATCTGCGACGCGCGCGCTTCGACCAACTGTGGGTCGACCATGCCCTGATCGCGGGCATCGACGCTGGATCCGACGACGCCATCATCGTCGAGCACTTGATCGAGATGGCGCACCGCCTCGATCTCGTCACGATCGCGACCGACGTCGACAACGCGACGCAACTGGCCACACTCCGGCGGCTCGGGTGCGACCGTGCGCACGGCCCGTTCCTCGGCGTGGCGCTCACGCGTGACGAGATCGACCTCCTCGTGACGCGGCCGGTCCCGGCTCCGACGCGCCCGACGCCCGACCCGAACCCGGCTCCGGTCGCGTCGTCCGCTGTCTCGGCGCTGTCGCGCCTTCGCTCGTACCGCGACCTGGAGGTCTAGACGCCGGAGCGCGGTCCGCCGGCGAAGCGCGCGCCCGGCGGATCGACCGCCCACGCCGCCTGCTCGCCCCACCCGTCGTCGAACACGACCTCGTGCAGCGGACGGCGACGCACCGGACCGTGGCCACCCTGGGGACGACCGAGTGCGATCGTGGCGGCGATGGCCACGTCGTCGGGGATCGACAGCTCCTCACGCAGGCGATCCTCGACGAAGTAGTGCCACATGGTGAGGACGCCGCCGTAACCCAACGCTCGCGCCGAGAGAAGCAGGTTCTGGCACGCGGGATACACACTGGCGCCCGAGCTCAACTGGTCAGCGCGGTAGTGACCGAGTTGCAGGCACGCGAGCACGACGACCGGGATGTCCTCGAAGTGGTCGACGAAGTGCTGCATCGCCGCGGCCATCCGCGCCTTCGGCGACGACCGGTCCACACCCGACCCTTCCTGGTAGCCGTCGTCGCGTCGCTTCTCGGCCCATCCGGCACGGAAGGCCTCGCCGAGCAACGCCTTCGCGTGGCGCGCCCGAGGGCCGGAACGAAGCACGATGAACCGACTCGGCTGGCGGTTCGAACCCGTCGGCGCGCGCGTCGCATGCCACAAGATCGTGGACAGGTCGTCGTCGGGAATCGGGTCGGGGCGGAAGCGACGAATGGCACGGGTCGTGGCGATACCTTCGAGCAGCGACACATCCGTCACGGTCGCACCTTACGAGAGGATCGACGACGCATGGCCAACGACCCGGGCTGGTATCCCGACCCGTGGCGACCCGGCCGGCGCCGTTGGTGGGACGGCACCAGCTGGACGGATCACACGTGGGACCCGACCGCACCTCCTCCTCCGTCGGTCGCCGCGGCGCCATCGATGTTCGCGCCCGACCCGCGGCGTGATCTCCGTGACGAGGCGAACGCGTCCATGTGGGCGAAGCGCGGCTACATCGCGTTCGTCGTCGGGCGAGCGCTCGGTTTTCTCTTGTCGATCGTCGTCTTCAGCCAGTTCGCCGACCACGCTCGGGAGGTCTTGGACACCGGCGGCAGAGTGCAGCAGGACACCACCGCGCTCAGCGTCGTCAACCCGCTGTGCTCGCTGGTGTCGCTGCTCGGCTTCGTCGCCATCATCATCTGGTCGTACAAAGCGGCAACGGTGGCCGGCAACCTGCACTACCCCGCCGTTCGCAGCCCGGTGTGGGCGGTTGTCGGATGGATCATCCCGGTCGTGAACTTCTGGTTCCCGTACCAAGCGATACGGGACTGCCTCGCGCCCGACAACCCCGAGAGGCGCACGGTGATCCTGTGGTGGGCCTTCTTCCTCGCGAGCACGCTCGTGTGGCTCCCCGCGATGATCCTCGCGCTGTTCGGTTCGTTGGCGATCGCCTACTCGTTCGCGGTGCCCGCGTTCCTGTTCGCGGCGATGGAGCTCTCGCTGGGCCGACGCGTGATCGACGCGGTCGAAGCGGATCACGCCGCCGCGATCAACCGCCTCACGTCGGCGTGACGTCGACAGGCGCACCACCGGCCGCGGCTGATCGGTAGGCCGCGTCGGCGAGTACGTGCGCGCGCAACGCGTCGGCGAACGACGGCCACGCGGGCGTCTTCGCGACCACAGCATCGATGAACAGCGCGTCGGGATTGCCCAGTGCCGCGCCACGCGTCTGCGCTTCCTGTTCGAGGTCGCCGAACTCCCGTCGTTCGGGCTCGGCGCCGGTCGTCGTCCATGACACCGGGCCGAACCAGTCGCCTTCCAGCACCGCGTACGCGCGCTCGCAGAAGAGCTCGACGCGTCGAAGGCTCGGACGCTCCAACACGTCGTGCCAGATGGAGGTGAGGGTGCCGATCGCGCCGCACTCGAAGCGCAACGCAAGCGTGGCCACGTCTTCGATGCCGGGGATCGCGTGGAATCCTGCCGTCCGCGCGCTGATCTCGACGACGGGACCGAGCACGTGTTCGAGCATGTCGAGATCGTGGATCGAATGTTCGAGCAACGTGCCCGCACCCGCCTTCGTGACGTCACCGCGCCATGTCGACCGGTAGCTGCCTTGGATCGGGATGAACTGGTCGTCGCGGAACACCACGCTCATCGGCCGCCCGCTCGTCGGGTCCGACGCGATCGCCTTCATGAGACCGAACGCAGGTGAGTGCCGCAGGACGAGCCCGACCTGGTTGACGACCCCCGCCGCCGCGACCGCATCGGCCATGCGGCGGGCCGATTCGAGGTCGATGGCCAACGGCTTCTCGCAGAACACCGCGAGCCCTCGCTCGGCCGCGGCGTCGACCAGCCGCGGGTGCTCGGCGGTCCACGTGCAGATGTAGACGGCGTCGCAGCTGTCGAGCACCTCTTCCTCGGAGGCGCACACGGTCGCCCCGCTGGCCCGGGCGAAGTCGTCGGCCCGATCCCGGTCGGGATCGAACACTCCCGTCCAGGCCACGTCGGCGCCGGAGATGTGCAGCGACTTCGAGTGGTACGTCGCGATCAGCCCTGCCCCGAGAAACCCCACCGTCACGGTCATCCCGGACAGTGTGCCGGGCGGCACCGAGCGGTGGGGAATGTCGACTTCGACCGTAGGGTTTCTCACTTGCAATCCGATAGTCACTCAGGAGCGCACATGGCTGAACGCCTGGAAACCGAGGGTCTCGGCACCGGAACCCTGCCCGTCCTCCCCCTGACGAGCGGGGTCGTGCTTCCTCAGATGGTCGTGACCCTCGCCCTCGAGACCGACGAGGCCCGAGCGGCGGCCGACGCCGCATCCGAGGCGGGTGGCGAACTGCTCCTCGTCCCCCGCTTCCCCGACGGCGGTCGGTACGGCCGCGTCGGCACCGTCGCGACGATCGAGAACCGCGGCACGTTGCCTGGCGGCACGCCCGCCCTCGTCGTGCGGGCACTGCGCCGCGCCCACGTCGGCGCCGGAGTCATCGGCACGAGCGCGGCGTTGTGGGTCCACACCGAGCCGGTCGACGACGAGCCCCCGTCGACCCGTGCCACCGAGCTCGCCGGCGACGTCCGTGCGGTCATCAGCGCGCTGTTCGATCGCCTCGGCGGACGGCGCCTCACGGAAGTCCTGAAGGAGGTCACCGACCCCGCGCAGCTCGCCGACCTCGCGGGCTGGTGGCCGGACCTCGCGTTCGAGCGCAAGGTCGAGCTGCTCGAGACCGTGGACGTCGAAGCACGACTCGAGCGCGTGCTCGAGTGGTCCAAGGAAGCGCTGGCCGAGCTCGAGGTCAGCGATCAGATCCGCAAGGACGTGAGCGAGGGCATCGAGAAGAACCAGCGCGAGTTCCTCCTGCGCCAGCAGATGAGCGCGATCCGCAAGGAGCTCGGTGAGGACGGCGACGACGAGGAGCTCGTCGACGACTACCGCGCCAAGCTCGCTGTGCTCGTGGAGAAGCACGCGCTCACCGACGCTGCGGCCAGCGCCATCGAGCGCGAGGTCGGGCGACTCGAGCGCACCCCCGCGCAGAACATGGAGCACGGCTGGATCCGCACATGGCTCGACACCGTGTTCGAGATCCCTTGGGGCGAGACGACCACTGACGATCTCGACATCGGCGATGCGCGTCGCATCCTCGACGAGGACCACACGGGTCTCGAAGAGGTGAAGGAACGCATCGTCGAGTTCCTCGCCGTGCGCAAGCTGCGGGCCGACCGCGGCCTCGGCGACGCGGACGCCGGTGAGGGCGCCGGCAGCCGGCGCCGCGGCGCGGGCGCGATCCTCGCCCTGGTGGGGCCGCCCGGCGTGGGCAAGACGTCGCTCGGCGAGTCGGTCGCCCGCGCGCTCGGTCGGAAGTTCGTGCGCGTCGCGCTCGGCGGCGTGCGTGACGAAGCGGAGATCCGGGGGCACCGCCGTACGTACATCGGTTCGCTGCCGGGCCGCGTGATCCAGAGCCTGCGCCGCGCGGGCAGCCGCAATCCGGTCTTCCTGCTCGACGAAGTGGACAAGCTCGGCGCGGACTTCCGCGGCGATCCGGCGAGCGCGCTGCTCGAAGTGCTCGATCCCGAGCAGAACCACACGTTCAACGACCACTACCTCGAGGTCGACTTCGACCTGTCGCAGGTGATGTTCATCTGCACCGCGAACTCGCTGTATGGGATTCCGGCGCCGCTGCAGGACCGCATGGAAATCATCCGCCTGCCCGGGTACCTCGATACCGAGAAGGTGCAGATCGCGCGGCGCTTCCTCGTGCCGAAGCAGCGCGCGGCCGCCGGGCTCTCGGACGACGATTTCACGATCTCGCCCCCGGCCCTCGAGGCGCTGATCACGCGCTACACGCGCGAGGCGGGCGTCCGCAACCTCGAGCGTGAGCTGGCGTCGATCTGCCGCAAGTGCGCAGTCGAAGTCGTCAAGACCGATCGCAACGCGCACGTCAAGGTGTCGAGCTCGAGCCTCGCCAAATACCTCGGCGTGCCGAAGT
>DASUCS010000110.1:0-3589 GCA_036275935.1 Acidimicrobiales bacterium | reverse complement strand
CGCTGGTGCTGAAGACGTACACACCGGGCGCGGGAGCCTGAAGCGCGGGGCTCGAGGCGGTCGTGGAACTCGCCGTCGACCGGTAACGATCGACCGCCTGCTCGACCGTGACCTTCTCCGGTGGCTGCTTCAGCCACGCTCCGAAGCCGATCACACTGGCGAAGAGGGCGAGCACGGTGCCGATTGCGATCGCCAGCCAGGGAGGCCGCCGGTGCCGTCGACGAGCCGGCGCGTCGGCATTGACGGTGGGAGTCGATGGTGCCTCCGACTGCGGCAAGGTCACCTGAGTCATCGCGTCTCCAGTGCGTCACCTTGATCGTGAGTCGCCCAGGGGCAACGAACCAGAGGCGATGGTCCCATCAGTGGAGAAAGGACGATCGGCTCTAGCCCGGTCCCCTTCTCGGTCGCACGATGAGCGTGCACGTTCCGAAAGGGGGCGACTGATGGATGACGTCTCTCAGGGATCAGTTCTCGTGGATCTGGAAGTCGACGAGGATGGCGAGTTCGAAGTGTCGTTCCTCACGAAGGTCGGACATCCCGTCGTGCTCTGTCACGGCCCGGGTGAACACTCGTTGTGTCCGCTGCTGGCCGGACAGGGATGCGTGAAGTTCGACGAAGCCCACGGCATCGTCTTCGAGCTCGATCTCGATCGCCCCCAACACCGCGCGATCGTCGAGAAGTACCGGGACCTGGCGGCGGACATGCCGATCGGAGTCGTGGTCCAAGCCGAACAGGTCGAGCGGTACGTCGGCCTGCTCGCCGACCTCGAGGTGTGGACTCGACGGCCCACTGCCGCCGATCTCGACGGGTTCGCCGCCGAAGTGGAAGCGGCGGACCGGTTCAGCTGACGCGTTCACGCATCACGTGCGGTAGAGCGCTGCGCCCGCCGTGATGCCGCCGGCTGCGCACACGAACAGCGCCGTGCCGTTGCGTGTGAGCAACCCTTCGCCGAACGCACGCTCCAGCGCGCTGACGAAGGACACGGTGTGCAATCCCGGGACCGGCGACGCGACCACTCGCTCGTCGTCGATGCCGCTGTGGCTGGCGAAGGCATGCACGAAGTCGAGTTGGGACGGTGCCGCCACCACCACGGAGATGCCCGTCCCCGAAATGCCGGCACCGTCCAGCAACTCGACCGCAACCTTGGCGGCTGCGATCCCCGCCCGTTCGTAGAACCCCTCGTCGACGTCGAGATGCAGCTCGTTGCGACCGGTGGCCGTGCCGACCGTCGCTCGCCACGACTCGCCGCCGTCGGGCCACGTGCCCCACAGCGCGTCGACCACGCCCCGCTCGCCGAGCTCGTACGTGCACGACACCGCGCCGCCCGCGGCCGCGAACGGAAAGCCTGGCGCCAAGTGATGACCAGGATCGGCGTCGCCCGCGACCACCAGCCCGCGCTGGATCGTCCCCGCTCGAAGGAACCGGTCCACGATCTGCAGTCCGGTGAGCACTCCGCAGGCACCGTTGGCGACGTCGAACGAGAACGACCCGTGACCGTCGGGGTGCGGGTCTTCGGCGTTGATGCCGACGTCCTCCTGGATGAGCGCGGCGAGCGCAGGCTCTCCGAGGTTGCGGTCGTGGTACAGACCCGCGTTGATCAGCAGGTCGACGTCGTGGGGCCGGACCTCAGCCTGGTCGAGGCACGCACGCGCCGCTCGATCGGTGAGCCGCAGCGCGCCCGGACGATGACGCCCGCCCGACGTGACTGCAACGGCCTCAATCGTGGTTCCCATACCGGTCCACCAGTTCGTCATCGAGGGTGAGCAGGACGATGCCGATCTCCAGTCCCGAGGCGAGCGCGATGAGCGCGACCCGATCGCCGGCGTGCAGCCGGCCCGCCTCGAGCTCCTCCACCAGCGCGACCGTGTGCGTCGTCGACGCGGTGTTGCCGTAGCGATCGACCGTGACCACGGCGTCGTGCTTCGGGGCGCCTCCGAGCGCCTCCGTCACCTCGGCCATCCCCTTGCGGATCGCACGCGCCGATGTCTGGTGCGGGATCACGCAATCGACGTCGCCGATGTCGATGCCCGCGGCGTCGAGCGCTTCCCGCAGAAGCGGCGTCGTGTCCTTGATCGCCATCTGGTGAATGGCCCGAGACTTCGTGAACATCCGGGCACCTGGATCGTGCTTGGCCGGATAGGCGAGGCACAGCCGGCTGTGGTCCGCGACGGTGGTGAAGCCGGTGAACCCGATGCCCGGCGCACCGTCGGTCGTGCGCTCGAGGATCAGCGCCGCCCCGGCGTCGCCGAGCGTCAGCGACGCCAGTTCGCGACTCATGATGTTGCGCACATGCTTCGCGGCGTTCTCGCCCAGCTGCGAGATGTACTCGCCGCTCACGACCATCCCGCGATGCACCATGCCGAGCCGGATCCAGTTGTTCAGGATGAACACCCCGGTGAGCATCCCGGCGCACGCGTTCGACAGATCGAAAGCCATTGCGTTCGACGCGCCGATTGCGTTGGCGACTGCGACGCTCATGGTGGGTTCCAGCCACTGTGTGAGCTCGTCGCGGTACTTCGTGATGCTGCAGCTGATCACCACCTCGAGCTCGGCGGCCTCGTAGCGCGAGTGCGCGAGACAGTCCTGCGCAGCGGCCACTGCGAGCGACAACGAGTCGTCGTCCCCGTTCGAGACGCGACGCTCCCGGATGCCCGTGAGCCGTTCGAGGTCGATGCGAGTGTGGTGCCGCGTCGTCGCCATGAGCTCGTCCGTGGTGAGGCGATGCTCTGGCAGCCGGCGGCCGGCTGCCTCCAGCCGCGCCATGAACGGCACGTCGGAACCATCGGGGCTGCGCTCGCTCACCAGCCAGCGGCGGTCTGCAGACTCCATCGACCTCACCCTGAACCACCGACGCGCACGATCCCAGGGCACAAGGTCCCACAAGCACGTTCGAAAGCCTCTGCCGCCCGAGTCTGTGACGGCAGACGATGGGGGCGTGTTGGATCGCGCCGTTGCGCGGGCGGCGACGCTCGTGACGCACACGACCCCGCCCAGAGTGTTCAGGGAGCTCGGGCGGCATCCGCGCCTGTTCCGCGCGTGGCTGCCGTTCGCGGGCGCGCTGCTGTTGCACGGCGAGCTCCCCCGAATCGACACCGAGCTCGTGATCCTGCGGACGGCGTGCAACTGCGGGTCCCGGTACGAATGGGCCCAACACGTGGCGTTGGCCCGCCGTGCGGGCCTCGATGCCGCGCAGATCGACGTGGTGCCCGAAGGCGCGTCCGCAACCGCGTGGTCAGCGCGCCAGCGCGAGCTGCTGAGGGCGGTCGACGAGCTCCACGCCGACCGGACCCTGTCCCCCGCAACTCGCGAACGGCTCGAACAACTGCTCACCGAACGCCAGCTCATCGAGCTCTGCCTGCTCGTGGGGCACTACGAGATGCTGGCGATGCTCCTCAACACCCGCGGCGTCGAACCGGACGCCCCCAGCCACGGCTGCCCGTTCTCCCGGTGATAACGCGCGGTAGCGGCGCGTTAGAACCGCACGAACCAACGGTGGTGCGAGGGTTGGGACCTTGGGCACTGGTGGATCGGGGGCCGGGGCCGCACGCTGATGGCATGACCGTGCACGTGTCAGAGACCACGAACGACG
>DASUCS010000109.1:0-16755 GCA_036275935.1 Acidimicrobiales bacterium | reverse complement strand
GCTTTGGGTCCCTCTTTGGCGTCCTCCGTGGCGAACACCATCTGCGACAGCTCGGACTCGATCTTGTAGGCCTCCTTCATCGTGACCTCCATGCCGCGGATCACGCTCTCCTTCGTCGCCCGGATGGCGAGCGGTCCGTTGGCGAGGATCCGACCGGCCCACCAGAGCGCGCGATCCATCAGTTCCTCGGGCGCGACGATCTCGTTGAGCAACCCGAGCTGGAGCGCTCGCTCTGCCGGCAAGGGCTCGGCCGTCAACAGGAACTCCATCGCCGCCGCGAACCCGACCTGCTGCGGCAAGCGCACGGTCGTCCCGCCACCCGCGAACAGACCCTGCTTCGGCTCCATCACCCCGAAGCGCGCGTTCGGGGTGGCGATGCGGATGTCGATGCCGCCGAGCATCTCCATCCCGCCGGCGACGCACGGGCCGTCGACGGCAGCGATGATCGGCTTGTAGAGCTTCGAGTTGCGCAGCACCGCATCGGTGCCGTCGCGCAACCGGCAGCCGTCGATCTCGGTGACCTCGCCCTTCTGGATCTCCTTGGCGAGGTTCGTGATCTGCGGGATGTAGGTCTTCAGGTCAGCACCCGCCATGAAGCACTGGTTGACGCCGGTGATGATGGCCAGCCACAGGTCGTCGTCCTCACGGAAGTCGCGCCACGCCTTCGCGAGATCGCGGAAGTGGTACAGGTCGAGCGAGTTCTTCGCTTCGGGGCGGTCGATCGTGATGACGAGGACGTGGTCGTCACGGGGCTCGTAGTGGATGGGCACCGAGCAGTCTCCTGACTTCTATGCAAACAAGAACGCGCCACCGTCGACCATGAACGTCTGGCCGGTCAGGTAACGACAACCATCACTGCAGAGGAACAACGCAACCGGACCGATGTCGTCTTCGGGATCTCCCTGACGGCCGATCGGATGCGACTTGGCGAACTCGCGGTACGCCTCTTCGTTGCGAGCGGCGGACTCTTGCCCGCGCTTCGACGCCGCGCCCGGCGCGATCGCGTTCACGACGATGCCGTCGCGACCCCATTCGCGAGCGGCCGTGCGAGTGAGCGCGCGGATCGCTTCCTTCGACGCGTTGTACGGCCCGTACCCCGCCATACCGGTGATGCCCGCCGCGGAAACGAAGTTGACGATGCGCCCCCAGCCCTGCGCCTTCATGTGGGGATGGGCCGCCTGCATCGCCCACAGCGTGCCCTTCACCGTCCCGTGGTTCGTGTCCATGTCTTCCGCGCTCGCGTCGAGGATCGGCACGTGTGCAGTGAAGGTGTGCGCGTTGTTGATGAGCCCGTCGATGCGGCCGTACGTGCCGACGGTCGTCGCGATGGCGGCGTCGATGGAGTCCTTCTCGAGGATGTTGCACTCGACGCCGAGGGCCTCGATGCCGAGGCCCCGCAGCTCGTCGACCACCCGCTCGACCCGGTGCGCCTTCCACTCCGCCACGACGATCGTGGCGCCGTTGCGGCCGAGATGCAGCGCCATGCCCCGTCCGATCCCTTGGCCCGAACCGGTGATGAGCACGACTTTTCCGTCGACTCCCCCCACGCCGCCGATTCTGACACGCACGTCAGCTTTGACGGATATATAGGACCTCCGATATAAGTTGGGTTGCCTATGGGGGGCCGCACACAGGAAGAACGAAAAGCGGACACCCGCGCCCGGCTCATCTCCGCGGCGGCTGATCTCTTCGCGCGCAAGGGCTTCCACGCCGTCTCTGCGGAAGCAGTGGCGGATGCCGCCGACCGCACGACGGGTGCGCTCTACAACCACTTCGGCGGCAAGGACGGGCTCCTGCTCGCACTGGTCGAGCAGTGGCTGAACGAATCCGCGGCAAGGATCCTGGTCGGCGTCGAGGAAGCACCGAACCTCGATGGCCGTCTGCGCGCGCTGTGGAGCGACTCGATGGTGTCGGGCGCGCCCGACGCGGAGCTCTGGTTGTTGCTGGAGTTCGAGTTGTGGCTCCATGGCGCGCGCGAAGCAGAGTTCGGTGATCGGCTGGCGGCCCGCTACGACGAGCGTCGTCGCAACCTCGCGGTCCCGCTGAAGGCGTGGGCCAAGGACGAAGGCATCGGCACGCTGCGCCATCCGGAGCGGTGCGCCGGCCTCGTCATCGCGCTGCTGCTCGGTACTGCGATGCAGCAACGACTCGACCCGAGCGCGTTCGCACCGGCGGATGTCGTCGCCGGTCTGCGCTCGATCCTTGAAGGAGACACGACATGAACACGGCCACGCTCGAGGACATCAACCTCCTCGCCGGCACGTGGGGACGCGGCGTTCCCCACGACCAATTCGATCGGCTCCGAAAGGAGGCACCGGTCTACTGGCACCCCGAGCCTGCCGACACCGGTTTCTGGGCGCTCACGAAGTACGACGACGTGAAGCGCTGCAGCCACGACTGGCGAACGTTCTCCTCAGAGCGCGGCGCGACCTTCATCCCGACCGCCGACGAGATGGCGCTCGAGAGCCTTCGCCTCACGATCCTGAACATGGATCCGCCGAAGCACGAGCGCTATCGCCGGCTCGTCTCGAAGGGGTTCACGCCCGGGATGATCCGCTCGCTCGTCGAGGACATCGAGCGGCGTGCGGTGCGCGTCATCGACGAGGTGTGCGAAAAGGGCGAGGTCGAGTTCGTCGAGGACATCGCCGCCCAGGTGCCGGTCCAGATGATCTGCGAGATGATCGGGCTCGAGAAGGATCTGTGGCCGAGGATGTTCGAGCTGAGCAACCAGCTCATCGGCAGCCGTGACGATCCCGACTACCAGGAGCTGCCGGGTGGACCGGAGGCCGGCGCCATGGAGGTCTACATGCTGTGCGACGCCGTGGCCGCCGACCGTCGCGTCAACCCCCGCGACGACATCATGACCGCGCTCGTACAGGCGGAGATCGACGGCGAACGCCTCACCGACCCCGAGCTCAACCTCTTCTTCATCACATTGATCGTCGCGGGCAACGAGACGACCCGGAACCTCATCAACCACTCGCTCGTCGCGCTGGTCGAGCATCCCGACCAGGCGCAACGGCTTCGCGACGATCCGAGCCTGTGGGACTCGGCCGTCGAGGAGATGCTGCGTTGGGGCAGTTCGATCCACAACTTCCGGCGCACCGCGACGCAGGACACCGAGGTGCGCGGCGTGCCGATCAAGGAGGGCGACAAGGTCGTCCTCTACTACGCGAGCGCCAACCGCGACGAGGACGTGTTCGCCGACCCACACACCTTCGACATCGCACGCACGCCGAATGATCACGTGACCTTCGGTGGCGGCGGCGTGCACTTCTGCCTCGGTGCGAGCCTCGCTCGGGCAGAGATCAAGGCGACCATGCGCCAGATCGTCGAGCGCCTGCCCGACATCGAGCTGACGGCTGAACCCAACCGGCTTCACTCCGACTTCGTGAACGGCATCAAGACGATGCCCGTCAGGTTCACCCCAACTGCGAGGAGCAACTGATGCACACCCCGATCTGCGACGACCTCGGCATCGAGTTCCCGATCTTCGCCTTCACCCACTGCCGCGACGTCGTCGTCGCCGTCTCGAAAGCAGGAGGCTTCGGTGTCCTCGGTGCGGTCGGGTTCAGTCCTGAACAACTCGAGATCGAGCTGAACTGGATCGACGAGCACATCGGCGACCACAACTACGGCGTCGACATCGTGATCCCGAACAAGTACGAGGGCATGGACGCGAACATGTCCACCGACGACCTCACGAAGATGTTGCAGGACATGGTCCCGCAGCAGCACCTCGACTTCGCCCGCAAGCTCCTCGCCGACCACGGCGTGCCTCTTGCCGATGAAGAAGAGGAGAACTCGCTGAAGCTGCTCGGCTGGACCGAGGCCACGGCCACGCCGCAGGTGGATATCGCGCTCCGCCATCCCAAGATGGCGCTGATCGCCAACGCGTTGGGCACGCCGCCGAAGGACATGATCGACCGCATCCACGCCGAGGGCCGCAAGGTTGCGGCGCTGTGCGGTTCGCCGTACCAGGCACGCAAGCACGCAGACGCCGATGTCGACATCATCATCGCCCAGGGCGGTGAGGGTGGAGGACACTGCGGTGACGTCGGCTCCATCGTGCTGTGGCCCCAGGTCGTCAAGGAGGTGGCGCCGCGTCCCGTCCTCGCGGCGGGTGGCATCGGGAGCGGCGCGCAGATCGCGGCAGCACTTGCACTCGGGTGCCAAGGCGCGTGGTCGGGGTCGCAGTGGCTGATGGTCGAAGAGGCCGAGAACACGCCGGTGCAGCAGCAGACCTACATCAACGCCACGTCGCGGGACACGGTGCGCAGCCGCTCGTTCACGGGCAAGCCGTGCCGCATGTTGCGCAACGACTGGACCGAGGCGTGGGAGGCGCCCGGGAACCCCGAGCCGCTCGGCATGCCGCTGCAGTACATGGTGTCGGGCATCGCCGTCGCCGCGACGCACCGGTACCCCGATCAGAGCGTCGACGTCGCGTTCAACCCGGTGGGCCAGGTCGTCGGTCAGTTCCAACGCGTGGAGAAGACCGCCGCAGTCATCGAGCGGTGGGTCAACGAGTACATCGAGGCGACGGAACACCTCGACCAACTGAACGCTGCCGCAACTGGTTGAGCAGCGTTCTGCCGGTAGTACCGCGCGCTGAACGCGCGTTGCTACCGCACAAACCTCAGCGGGACGGGAGGGCGGCGACTGCGGAGCCGGCGACCTTCACTTCGCCGGACTCGTTGCTGAGGGTGACGTCGAGGTCGACGAGGCTCTCGCCGTCCTCTTTGCGCTTGCCGGTGACGGCGATCTTCGACGTGAGCGTCTCGCCCGGCCAGGTCTGCTTCGTGAAGCGAACCTTGAAGTTCCGGAGGTTGCCGATGCCGACCCAGTCCGTGATCGCGCGGCCGAGCAGCCCCATCGAGAACATGCCGTGTCCGAACACGCTCGGCAGGCCGGCCTCTTTGGCCTTCACCTCGTCGTGGTGCATCGGGTTGAAGTCCCCTGACGCGCCCGCGTACATGACGAGGTCCGTGCGCGTGAGCACGTGGCTCACGACCGGGGCCTCGTCGCCTTCGTTCACGTCGTCGAAAAAGAGCTTCTCCTCAGCCATTCCTGTCATCCTCGCACATACCTGACACGGGTGTCAGAGTCGAACGCGGCACTCAGCCCGTCGCCTCGAACGCGTACACGCCGCCCAACGGAGCGAGCGGCGAGCCCTCACCGGTGGACGTGCCGATGCCGCCGTACACGGTGTTGCCGACCGCCGTCGGGGCCGACGACGGCGGTCCGGGCAGCGGTCGCACGGCCACCGTCACGCCGGTGTTCGCGTCCACCGCCGTCAACGAGAAGTCGAACGTCGACGGCACGAGCACCACGCCGTTCACGTACGTCGGCGGTCCGTAGGCCTGTCGTGAGACGGGGGAACGCCAGAGGATCGCGCCGTCGCTTGCTCGCAGCGCGTGGAGCGAGAGCATCCGACCGGGATCCTCGCTCACCGTCGGCACCCCCGTGTCCGGCCCGTTCGCCAGCGGCTGGTCGTTCGGCGTCGAGATGGCGGTGGCGACGAAGATCGCGTCCTCGCCGTTGACCTTGCCGGTGGCCGCTGACGCGAGCACTCCCCCGACTGCGAATCCCGGATCGGCGTGGCCGTACTGCCCGACGTGGGTCTTCCACGCGACGGTGCCATCGGACCGATGCAACGCGTAGTACCAACCGTCCTTGCTGCCCGCACCGACGAGGTCGCCCGGCAACAGATTGGGCGCGCCACCGAAGTCGTCGTCGACCATGGCCGCGTCGCCAGTGTGCGGCCCGTACTTCCACGCGAGCTCACCGCTGTCGAGCGAGATGGCCCACACGTGCTCACCGACGTCGTCGGCCGCTGGTTCGTGGTCGCAGGAACCCGTCCCGAAGAACACCATCCGACTGTCCACGTCGACGGCCGGCGATCCCCACACGTCCGCGCAACCGGACCCCGTGCCCGCACCCTCGGTCAGCGCCTGCGCGCCGGTGTAGGCGACACCGGCGTCGGGATCGAACTTCCAGATCGGCGTGAGGCCGTCACGGTTCAGGACGAACTTGATCACGCCGGCCCGTCCCGCATCCGAGTTGTTGTGGACGTCCATGCCGACGAACACGAACGCGCTGCCGTCGCCGTTCGGCACGACGGCGGGAGACGATTCGATCTCGACCTCCGGGCCGCCCGCGTGGCAACGCTTGTCGTCGGGCACTTGGCGCGAGTCGACGCAGACGCTGTTGACGAGCTTGCCGGTCGATGCGTCGAGCGCGTACAGCGTCGCGCCCCCACCGAACACGACGATGCGGCGACCGCCGACGTCGGTGACCGACGCGGACGACACGATGCGGCCGAACCCGATCGGCGAGGTGTCGTTCACCTTGTACGTCCAGTCGACCGCGCCGGTCGCGGCGTCGAACGACGAGAAGTTGCCTGACCAGTCACCGACGTAGACGTGGCCGTCGACGACCGCGGGCGACGCGGACACTGCGTCGGCGGCATGGAAGAACCACTTCGGCGCGAGGGTCGCCGCGGAGACGTTCGTCAACGACGCGCAGTCGTCGGATGTTGCGAACGAGCGGCCGGCGTCGTGTCCGAACATCGGCCAGTTGCAGGCGTCGGCCGAACTGTCCGCGGCGCGAGCCGCGGGCACCGCCATCCCGGCCAACAGGATGGCGGCCACCAGAGCTCGTCTCAGCACGTTGTCGAGATGACGACCTGGCCTGCACCATTGGTCGCAGGCGACGCGGGCATCTGCAGCGGGCCACCGCCGGCGACGACACCGCACGTTCCGGCGTACAGCGCCGGCAACGGGTACGGGCCGATCGGCGATCCGTTGGGTGACGGATCCTCGTACACCTGCACGCCGGGTTCGATGTACGCATCACCGGCCTGGTCGTGCCAGTACGACAGATCGTGGTAGTTGCCGTTTGCGTCGTTGCAGTCGGTCGTCGGATTGCCGTTCTTGTCGTGGCCGGGGTCCGCGCTGCTGCACGTCTCCGGGTCCCACTGGTAGCCGTCGTAGTTGGCGGCATCACGAGCGGGTGCGGTGTTGCTTCCGCCGTCGTAACCGAGCCGGCGCTGCGACTGCGCCGAGAAGCAGATGCCGTCCGCACACGAACCGATACCGGCGTCGATCAGCGGGAGCGGATGCGTCGCGAGGTACTGCGCGTCGCCCGCGGCCAGCGCGTCGAGCCACGCCTGTACGGACTCGGGCGAGACGTTGAGCACGATCGCGCCGCCGTCACTGGGGCCGTCGCTCACCGTGTTCGAGCCGTCGTGCTCGCCGTTGTCGAGGTTGTCGTCGGCGCCCAGGTAGTAGTGCACCCCGGTGGTCGGATCGAAGCCTTCGGGCGTCACCGAGTAGGTCGCACGCGTCGGGTCCGGATGCTCGCCGTCCTTCAGCTGCGGGAGCCCCACGCGCGCCGCCTCGTTGCCCTTCCCGTCGTTGACCTCGACTGCGAAGTTCTGGCAACCGTCTTGGGCGGTCTGTGAGTTCTCGACGTCTTCTGCGTCACCGGAGCAGTGCTGCCGCGCCGGGTCGTAGTTCCCGTCGCTCACTCCCGCAATGGCCGCTCCCGAACTGACGAGCAACACGACTGCGGCCATCAACCCCACCAGCAACGTCTTGTGACGCAACCCCTCACCCCCACGTGCGACCTGACACCGATGTCAGGTTTTGACCCCTATTCGCTGGATTCGCGGGGATGTCCTGCTTCGAGGGGAAAGAAGGAGTTCAGTTCAGCAGCAGATCGGCGAGGCGGTCGTGGTGCCAGTCCGAGGTGCCGAGCAGCGCTTCCGATGCGTAGGCCCGCCGGATGTAGAGGTGCAGGTCGTGCTCCCACGTGTAGCCGATGCCGCCGTGGATCTGGATGCCGTCCTTGGCGCACAGCGTCGCGGCGCGACCGGCGGCAGCTTTGGCGACGTGCGCGGCGCGGTGCCGGTCGGCGTCGTCGGCATCGATAGCCATCGCCGCGTAGTACGTCGCGCTCGTCGCGCGCTCGACTGCCAGCGACATGTTGGCGAGTTTGTGCTGGATCGCTTGGAAGCTGCCGATCGGCACCTCGAACTGCACACGTTGCTTCGCGTACTCGAGCGTCGTCTGCAGCAACCAGCGGGCGCTGCCGACCAATTCCGCGGCGAGCAACACGTAGGCGCGCTCGAGCCAGTCGTTGATGTCGCGTGCGTCGACGGGTGTTCCGGGAACCGTCGCGACTTCGAACACGCGTCGTGACGAGTCGACCGTGTTGACGCGCGTCAGCTCGGTGGGATGCGCGAGCTCGACACCTGATGACGACACGATCAACACGTCGTCGACGAGATCGGCCTCGACCACGAAGGTCTTCGTGTCGTCGTCGTTCGGCAACCAGTGTCCGTCGAGACCGGCCATGGCGACGGTGGCAGTTCCGCCGACGGGGACGAGCTGCGCGGCGAGCACGGTGGCCACGAACGGGCCGGGCAGCAACACCGCCCCACACTCCTCGAGGAACAGGCACGTGTCGACGAGCGGGCCGTCGGCAAGCGCCACCCACTCGCTCAAGTGCCCCCACAACGGATCGGCGACTGCAGGATCGCTCATGTGGGCGCGCACGAGGGAGGGTGGACACTGGTTCGTCAGGAGCGCGCGTGCGGTGTCGCGCAGGAGGACTTGTTCCTCGGTCGTCGTGAAGTCCATCAGCGCGGTAGTCCCAGGATGCGGGTGGCGATGATGTTGCGCTGGATCTCGCTCGACCCCCCGGCGATGGTGTTGGCGAAGCTCACGAAGAACGAATGGGCCCACCGGCCGTTGGCGTCACCGTGCTGCGGATCGGCCACCGCCCCGAACGGACCCTGGATCTGCATCCCGAGCTCGTACAGCGCCTTTCCCAGCTCGCTCGTCGCAAGCTTGAGGTAGCTGTGCTCCGGTGACGAGCTGCCTTGGGCGAACGAGGCAAAGCCCTTGTAGCCCAGCGCGCGCAGCGACGCGACTTCTTCGTAGGCCTCGGCGAGCCGGCGGCGAATGCCGGCGTCGTCGGCCCGGCCACACCGACGCGCGAGCGCACACAGGTCATCGACCGCCTGCTGCGCCTGGGCGACCGACTGGAGCCACAGCCCGCCGCGCTCGTGTGCGAGCGAGCCCATCGTGATGCGCCAGCCGTCGTTGAGCCGGCCGACGAGGTTGGCGGCGGGCACCTCGACATCAGTGAAGAACACCTCGGCGAAGTCCTCGGCACCGGTGATGTGCCGCAGTGGACGCACTTCGATGCCGGGCGTGTCCATGTCGATGATGAGGACGCTGATGCCCTTGTGCTTGGGAACGCTGGGATCGGTGCGGACGTAGCAGAAGCACTTCTCGGCGACCATCGAGTACGACGTCCACACCTTCTGGCCGTTGACGATGAAGGGACCGTCCGCGCCATCTTGCGCGGCCCGCGTCGTGAGCGACGCGAGGTCGCTGCCCGCGTTTGGCTCGCTCATCCCGATGCACCAGACCAGGTCGCCGCGGATCGACGGCGCCGCGAGCTTCTTCTGCTCGTCGTTGCCGAACTCGAGCAGGCTCGGCGCGGCTATGGCGTAGCCGGGGAAGTGCAAGCTGCGCGGGATGCGCCGCTTCGCCAGCTCCTCCATGTAGATCAGCGTCTGGACGGGGGTCGCGTTGCGCCCGCCGAGCTCGGGCGGGTAGCCGGGCACCATCCATCCGTGATCGAACAGCGTCGCCTGCCATTCGCGCGCCCAGACCGGGATCTCGAAACCGCCGCCCTCGGTGAAGTCGCGCCCGGCCTTCGCCTCCGGCGGCGCGTACTCGCTGAGGAACGTGATCAGCTCGGCGCGGAACGCTTCGTCCTCCGCGCTCCACTCGAGTTTCATCGGTGCGCCCGAATGATCAGTCGGGTGACGGGAAGAAGAACGGCGGGATCGTGCCATCCGACTTCGCGAACAGCGCGGCGCGGGTCGCATCGACGGAGTCGATCGTCCACGGCTTGTCGCTCACCGCCTCGGTCAGCGGGCGCCAGCCCTCGAGCAGCTGCACGACACCGCCCATCACCTTCACGACCTGGCCGCTGATGCCGTTGCAGAGATCCGACGCGAGCCACGCGGCGACGGCGGCGACGTTGTCGGGGCCGAATCGGTCGAACTCCCCTTCCTTGGCGGCCATGGCGTCGCCGGCCAGCGCTTCGGTGAGCCGGGTGCGGGCGACCGGAGCGATGCAGTTCACGCGAACGCCCGACCGCTCGAGCTCGCGGGCGAGCACGATCGTCATCGACGCGATGCCGGCCTTCGCCGCGGCGTAGTTGAGCTGGCCGGCGTTGCCGTACAGCCCGGACTCGCTGGCGGTGTTCACGATCGCAGCCCCGACGGGCGCTCCGGTCTCCTTGGCCTTCGAGCGCCAGTAGTTGCCGGCGTGGCGGGCGGTGCAGAAATGGCCCTTCATGTGCACGTCGACGACGAGATCCCACTCGTCCTCGTCCATGTTGAAGCTCATCTTGTCGCGCAGGATGCCGGCGTTGTTGATGAGGATGTCGAGTCCGCCGTAGGTGTCGACCGCTTGATCGATCAGCTGCTTGGCGTCGGTGAACGACGCGACGCTGGCGTAGTTCGCGACGGCAGTACCGCCGTCCGACGTGATCTCGTCGACAACCTGCTGTGCGGGTGTTGCGTCCGAGCCGCTTCCCTCTGCGGAACCGCCGAGATCGTTGACGACGACCGATGCACCTTCACGCGCGAGCAGCAACGCTTCTTCGCGTCCGATACCGCGTCCCGCGCCGGTGACGATCGCCACCTTGCCGTCGAACAGCCCCATGTACTCCCCCGTGATCCTGAGCTTCGAGATTCCTGACGTGCGTGTCAGGTCGCGTACCGTACCCCGCATGGCTGACGAGACGCCCATCGAGGAGCTCGTGCAGGTCGCCGTGGACGGCGGCGTTGCACGAGTCACGATCAACCGGCCGGACGCCGGCAACTCGCTCACCGCGTACATGCGCGATCACCTGAGCGAGGTGTTCGACGAGCTCTCGGCGACGCTCGGCGTGCGAGCGATCATCCTCACCGGCGCCGGTGATCGTCACTTCTGCACCGGCGCAGGACTCGGCGGTCCGCAGAAGCCGGGGCCCGCACGACCCGACGACGCGCCCGACCGCGCGCTCGGCGACGTCTCGCGCATGATCCGCCGCGGGTGGCAACGGCTCGTGGAGTCGATCCTCGACTGCGAGAAGCCGATCATCGCCGCGGTGAACGGCACAGCGGCGGGTGGCGGCGCCAACCTCGTGCTCGCATGCGACCTCGTGCTCATGGCTGACACCGCACGGCTCATCGAGGTGTTCGTGCGGCGCGGCATCATGCCGGACGCCGGCGGCTGCTACCTGCTGCCCCGCATCGTCGGACTGCACCGTGCGAAGGAGATCATGTTCTTCGGTGACGACCTGTCCGCGGCCGACGCGGAACGGATCGGCATCGCGAACCGAGTCGTCCCCGCCGCCGAGCTCGAGAAGGTCACGACCGAGTGGGCGCTGCGTCTGGCGAGCGCACCGACCAAAGCCGTGACGATGACCAAGTGGCTCGTGAACCGATCGTTCGAGTCGGGGCGGCACACCGCACTCGAAGAGGAGAGCTACGCGCAGGAGCTCGTGCAGGCAACGGCCGACGCCGGCGAGGGCATGAAGTCGTTCATGGAACGGAGATCGCCCGAGTTCCAGGGTTGGTGAGTACCTGACTTTGCGTGTCGGCTGCGTTACCGTTTGTCCGGTTGTTCGGGCGGGGAACGATTGGGGGCCTCAGGTCGATCAGGAGCAGCCGTGTCCATTGTCGAGCCCATCCCAGCACTCATCCAGTCGAGGCGACGCCTGGCCTCCGAGCTCCTGACCGCGGCGGCCCGTCACTCGGCGATCGTCGACGAGATCCACGATCTCGAGCTGCTCCGTGACCAGCGGCCGTGGTCGGAAGAAGAAGAGGCCCGCTACGCACAGTTGCGCGGCGAACGGGGCGAGGCTCGACGGCGACACGACCTCGCCGCCCGTGACCTCAAGCGGCTGATGGCGGGCGCCCGGATCTACTGACGTCGCTTGCCGATGCGTAGGTAGGCGTCTTCGGGGACGGCGGACACGTCCTTGTACACGTGGTGCACGCACGGTTCACCCGCGCGCTCGGGTGGGTGTTCGATCGACGTCGGCGTGCCACCCCACTCCACCGGCTGGATCTCGTTGTTGACCGAGCAGTGCGCGCAGTACACAGGAAACGCGGTGCGTCCGAACGTGCGCGGCGCCGCATCTTCCATGCTCAGGTACGGCCCGCCGTCCACCTCGTAACGCCCTTCGTCGATCAACCGGCCACCGCTGCCGCAACGGAACGACAGGATGATCTTCTCGTCGTCCTCGGTCACGTCGCAGGCGCCCCCGTTGGCGACCATGGCGCGTGCGATCGCCTTCGCGCGCACTGCCGCGGGGAGCGTGTCCCACGGTGGCGCACCGGTTGGTTCCCGACGCGCGCGGATGAACTCGTCACCGCTCGTGCGCAGCGCACGCTCGACCGCTTCCTCTCCCAGCTCGCGCCCTACGAACGACAGCAACGACGTGATCCACTCGATCGAGTAGATCTGCAGCCCTCGCACGCGCTGCGCTCCCTCGTCGATCAGCGCCACCGCGTCGTCGAGCCGGCCGTCCACGATCGCGTCCTTCGCTCGCTCCCACGCCGGCACGGTCATCGACGCCAGCTCGGCATCCGAGAAGCTCATTGGCCTACCTCACCTCCTCGGGGCTGCGCCCCGAACCCATCACCGTCCGGCTCCCTGGCGGTCGCTCGTCCGGCGCGCTGAGCCTTCGGCTCATCGCCGAGTCAGGAGCAAGCATCCACCGAGGGGGCCGCCGCCCGCCGCCGCCACGGCGACTTCGGGCTGACGGTCGCCGGGCCGCACGACCTGACGTTCGCCGCCCTCACCCCACAGCTGCACGCACGCCTCGTGAATGAAGCCGTAGCCGTGCAGCCGACCGGACGACAGCTGTCCCCCATGGGTGTTCAAGGGAATGAGCCCATCACGAGCGATGCGCTCGCCGCCGTCGATGAAGGAGCCGCCCTCGCCCTTCTTGCAGAAGCCGAGTGCTTCGAGCCACGCCAGCGTGATGAAGCTGAAGCCGTCGTACAGCTCGGCGACGTCGACGTCCGTCGGCGTCAACTCGGTGCGCGTCCACAGCTGCGCGCCGGCATCGCGCAACGCCATCGTGGTGAGGTCGTCCCACTGATCCCACGAGGGGCGTCCGTGGATCGCGGAACCCACGGCTTCGACGTGGATCGGCGTCTTGCGCAGACCCGAGACTCGATCAGCCCGCGACACGATCACCACGGTCGAGCCGTCCGCCGGCACGTCGCAGTCGTAGAGACAGAACGGCCACGACACCATGCGCACGTTCATGTAGTCGTCGAGCGTCATCGGGTCGCGGTACACGCCCTTGGGGTTGACCTCCGCGTTGCGGCGGCCGTTCAAGGCGATCCACGCGAGTTGCTCGCGTGTCGTTCCGAACTCATGGAAGTGGCGCGACGCCATCATCGCGATCCAGTTCGCCGCAGACGCAGCGCCGTACGGCAGCGTCCACTGCATGAAGCTGCCGATGCGGGGCAACCCACCACTGCGACCGCCGCTCACCGCGCCGGCCCCGATGCCCGCCCGACCGCCGGCGCCTTGGGCACTTCCCTCCCAAACGGTGCGGAAGCACAGCACGTGATTCGCCAGGCCGGCACTGACCGCAAGGCACGCGTTGATCACGGATCCGAGCTGGCCCGGCGACTCGAGACCGCCGGCGAACCAGTTCAGGTTCAAACGCAGCGCGTCCTGCACGTCGGTGACGCCGACGCCCGAGAAGCCCGGAGGCTGATCCATGTTGCCGGGATACGTCGCGATGCCGTCGATGTCGTCGCGGGTGAGGCCGGCGTCCTCGATGGCCGCGAGGCAGGCATCGAGTGTGAGGTCGAGCGGATGACGGTGGAGTCGGCGGGCGACGTCGGACTGACCGATGCCGGAGATGACTGCACCGCGCTCGCCGAACTCCGTCACGACGACGCGCCCGGTGCGAAGAACGGCAACCAGACGTCCTCGTAGTTGTCGAAGACGACGTGCAACGGCATGCCGATCGTGACGGCGTCGAAGTCGACATCGAGGAGGCTCGTGGTCAAACGCAGGCCGATCTGCTCGGGGAACTCGACGATGGCGATGACGTACGGCGGATCGAGCCCGGGGATCCACGGCTGATGGTTGATCGTGAATGCGTGCAGGGTGGCTTCGCCCGACACCGCCTCCGGCGCGAGGTTCTTGCTCAGACAGCTCGGACAGCGCGGCGACCACGGATGGATCCAGTAGCCACAGTCCTGGCAGCGCAGGAAGCGCAGCACGCCCTCCGCGCCGCTGGTCCAGAAGTACTCGTTGGTCTCGTCGAGTCGGGGCAGGAGGCGAAAGGGCTTGGCGTCGGTCGCGTCAGTCATCGTCCTCTATCTGCGGAGCCGAATCGAAGCCTTCGCGCGCGTGTGGCAGCGCCTCGGTCGCGGCGAGGATGCCGAACGCCGGGGCCGTCAACATGATCGAGCCGACCACGTCGGCCCACGTCGCGCCGACCTCGCGGGCGAGCATCGCGTGCCGACGGATGCCCTCCGGGTTTCGCGCGATCACGGTGCACACCATGCGGATCAGCTCGTGTGTCTTTCGGTCGGGCGCGTCGAGCGAGTCGATCTGTCCGAGCCACGCGCTCATGCCGTCGTGCAGCGCGGGCGACACCTCGTGCACGGGTCGTTCCCACCGGAAGGTGAACTCGGGCATCGGCAGTGACAGTAGTGATCAGACCGCGGGCCGGAACACTGGAACCGTCACGTCGTCCGTCTCGACGCGGAAGTCGACGATCAGTGGCATGCCGATCTCCAGCGCGTCCTCGGCGCAGCCCTCGACGTTGGTCATCATGCGCGGACCTTCGTCGAGATCGACGACTGCGGCGACGTACGGCACACGCTCGTTGAACGGCGGCAGGTCGTTCCGGCGCACGATCGAGTACGTGTAGAGCGTCGCCCGTCCGCTCGCCTCCTCCCAGGTGACGTCGTTGCTCCAGCAGTGGGGGCAGAAGGGCCGCGGGTAGAAGTGCGCCTTGCCGCACGCGGCACAGCGCTTGATGAGCAGGCGACGTTCACGAGCCGCGTCCCAGTACTCCTGCGTCTCGTGATCGGGGTTCGGAAGGTCGAATCGGGGACCGGCCACCGTCAGGGGTCCTTCGGGAGTCCGAGGAGACGCTCCGAGATCACGTTGCGCTGCACCTCGCTCGTGCCACCGGCGATCGTGAGGCACCGGTTGGCGAGGAAGCCGCTGAGCCACGAGGCGGCATCGCGGTCGAGCGCGGCGGACTCCGGCCCGAACAACGCGACACCGACTTCGGACACGCGCTGGTCGTGCTCGACGCCGAGCAGCTTACGGACGCTCGACTCCGGACCGGGCTGCGCGCCGGACAGCGCACGCGCGGTCATGCGCGAGCCCATCACGCTGAGGCTCTGCGCTTCTGCGAGCAGCGCACCGACGGTATCGACCGTGACGGCGTCATCGGGATCGACGAGCCCCAGCAGCATCTCGATGCCCAACCCGAACGACGAGCCCGACCCCATCGACACCCGTTCGTTCTCGAGTGTCGTGCGGGCCGCCCTCCAGCCGTCGTTGACGTCGCCGATCACGCAGTCGTCGGGGACGTACACGTCCGACAGGAACACCTCGTTGAACATCGCCTCGCCGGTGAGCTCACGCAGCGGCCGGATGTCGAGCCCCTCGCTGCGCATGTCGACGAAGAAGCACGTGATGCCGCCGTGCTTCGGCAGCGTCGGATCCGTGCGCGCCAGGCAGATGCCCCAGTCGGCGTCGCGCGCCATCGACGTCCACACCTTCTGACCAGTGAGCAGCCAGCCCCCCTCCGCGCGGCTGGCCTTCGTCGACAGCGAGGCGAGGTCGCTGCCCGCGCCGGGTTCGCTGAAGAGCTGACACCAGTTCATCTCGCCGCGCAGCGTCGGGCCCATCCATCGCTGCTGCTGCTCGTCGGTGCCGTGGGCGATCAACGTCGGCAACGCCCACGCGCCGACCGCGAGATGCGGACGACGCACGTGCGCTTCGCGGAACTCGTGGTCGATCACCAGCTGCTCGAGCGGTGACGCGTCACGACCCCACGGCTTCGGCCAGTGCGGGGAGATGTAGCCACCGTCGGCGATGAGTGCGCGCCACTCGCTCTTGTCGCGAGACGTGAGATCGTCGAGGAACTTCCGCACGTCAGCAGCGATCGGCTCCGCTTCCGGTGGAAGGTCGACGGCGAGCGACCGACGAACACCGTTGCGCGCGAGCTCGACGATGCGGGCCCGAGCCGTGCGGGGGCTGCCGCCAGTCAGGGCGCGGATCGCGGTCGCCCGCTTCAGGTACACGTGCGCGTCGTGCTCCCAGGTGAAACCGATGCCGCCGAGCACCTGCACGCAGTCCTTCGCGCACTTGTAGAACGCATCCGGCGCGAGCGCGCCGGCAACTGCTGCCGTCAGACTGCGCTCGTCGGCGGAGTCCGCCGGTCGCGCCGCGTCCCACGCGACGGCGCGGGCCTGCTCACGGGCCAGCAGCATGTCGGCGCAGCGGTGCTTCACTCCTTGGAACTGCCCGATCGGACGACCGAACTGCTCGCGCACTCGCGCGTACTCGGCGGCGGTGTCGACGCACCATTGCGCGATCCCGATCGCCTCGGCGGCGAGGAGCACCGCCGCGATGTCGAGCACGCGCTCCGACGCGATGTCGAGCAGCCGGTCGGCCGGCGGCTGAACGC
>DASUCS010000108.1:0-9144 GCA_036275935.1 Acidimicrobiales bacterium | reverse complement strand
AAGCTCGCCAACGCGCTCCATCGTCTGCAGGAGGAAGACGCGGCGCTCGTCATCGACCGCGACGAGGAGACGCACCAGACGATCCTGCGCGGTACCGGTGAGACGCACCTGCAGATCACGTTGGAGAAGCTGGCCCGCAAGTTCGGTGTCGACGTCGACACCGAAGAGGTGCGCGTGCCCTACCGCGAGACCATCAACGGCAGCGCGGCGAACGTCGAGGGCAAGCACAAGAAGCAGTCCGGCGGCCACGGTCAGTTCGGCGTCTGTGTCATCAACGTCGAGCCCATGCCCCGCGGTGGCGGCTTCGAGTTCGTCGACAAGATCGTCGGTGGCGCGATCGCTCGCCCGTACATCCCGGCCGTGCAGAAGGGCATCGAGGAAGCCATGTCCACGGGAGGCGTCTACGGCTACCCGATCGTCGACATCAAGGTGGAGCTCATCGACGGCAAGCAGCACGCGGTGGACTCGTCCGAGATGGCGTTCAAGATCGCCGGTCGTCTCGCGATCCGGGAGGCGATGGCCAAGGCCGATCCTGTGTTGCTCGAGCCCGTGTCGATGCTCGAGGTCACGGTGCCGTCCGAGTACCAGGGCGACGTGATGGGCGACCTGAACTCGCGGCGAGGTCGGGTGCAGGGCAGCGAGCCGGCGGGCGACGGCGAGCAGATCGTCAGCGCGTTGGTGCCGACATCGGAGATCATGCGCTACGCGATCGACCTGCGGTCACTCACCGGTGGTCGGGGGCGGTTCACGGCGACGCACGACCACTACGACGTGATGCCGGCGCACCTCGTCGACAAGGTGAAGCGCGAGACGAAGGACGCGGACTGACTCTTGGATTGTGCTGAGTGCGGATTCTCGTACGACGCACTCTCCGTTCCTGACGCGCTCGAGACGTTGCGTGGACTCGGTCGTCGCTATCGCATGCCCCTGACGCGCGGGCTGAAGGACGAAGACCTGGACGCGCTGCTGCGCGCGCATCCTCTCGACGACACCTGGTCCGCGCTCGAGTACGCGTGCCACGTGCGCGACGTCCTCTGGTTCCAGCAACAACGGGTGGGACACGCATTGATCGAACCCGGGTATGTCCCCGAACCGATGCATCGCGAAGAGCGGGTGAAGGACTTCGACTACAACGGCCAGGATCCAGCCGCAGTGGCGGACGATGTCGCCGCGAACGCGACGGCCCTCGCGACGTTGGGCGAGAACTTGTCGGATGAGCAGCTCGACCTCACGATGGTGTACGGCTATCCGGAGATCGCCGAGCGCCCACTCTCGTGGGTGCTCGTGCACACGGTGCACGAGGGCGAGCACCACCTGCTCGACATCGGGCGCGTGCTGCGGGCGGCGAGGGGCCGATGAGCGCGCTCGACGTGTCTCGGCTGTCGCCGGAGGACATCGTGGCCGCGTTGCGGTCGTATCCCCGCCGCTTTCGTGAGCTGCTGACATCCGTCGAACCGCACGACGTTCCCGCCGAGGCCATCGAGCACGCGGATCACGTGGCGAGATCACTGGCGTTGCTGGGCGAAGCGATGCGCCAGGTGCTGGTGCAGGACGAACCGACCTTGATGCCCGCCGTCGCAGATGATGCGCAGCGCGAGTGGGCGCACGCCGGCGCGACGTCGATCGACGACGCACTCGCGTTCCTCGACATGGAGGCGCACGCGCTGGCCGACGCTGTCGCCGACGTGTCGTCTGCGGCATGGACCCGTCAGGGCAAGGTCGCCGGCTCCGGCCAATCGCTCAGCGCCCTCGACCTCGCCCGCGAAGCCGTGCGCACCGGCGCCGACCACCTCCGCGCGGCGGAACGGCTGCTTTCGTCCTGATCGCCCGCCTCGAGCTGACGATCGAGCATTCTCGACGAAATGGGCATCGGTTACCGATGCCTATTTCGTCGAGTTGGTCCAGTCTTCGGGGTTGTCTTCGACGAAGTGTTGGAGGACGTCGCCGCGGATGCCGTCGACGAGCACGAGACCTCGCTTCGTCGGCGGTTCCTCGTTCGAGTACAGCAGGATCCGCCACGTGGGCTTGCTGCGCAGTCCCCGCCAGCCGAGCTGGGCGGACGCATGGCCGACGGGGAACCCGACCGTGCGCGTCGCGGCCACGAGCGCATCCCGCTCGTCGACCTCGAGGTCGAAACCGGCCTGGTACGCGTACAGCCCGAACAGGACGAGCCCGATGCCGCCGGCGAGCAGGCCGCCGTTGACGAGCACGGGACCGTTGTCGCGCGTCACGACCCATGCGACCACCGCGGCCACGCCCATGATCACGTAGATCACCGCAGGGACCCGGCGCCGGTTGTTGTTGGGGAACATGTACGGCCCGACGAACGCGGACGGGTCGAGCTCCTCGGGCAGCTCGTCGCGATGTTCCTCGGGGGCGGTCACTGCCCCAAGTCTCGCTACCTCGGCCACGCCTCACGCAATTTGGCCCACGTGACCGGCAGCGACTCGGGCAGCACCCGGGTTTCGGCCACGGCGGTCATGAAGTTGGAATCGGCGTTCCATCGCGGCATCACGTGGACGTGGACGTGGTCGGGCACACCCGCGCCGCCGGCCACGCCGAGGTTCACACCGACGTTCAGGCCCTCGGGCTGGTACGCCGACTTGATCGCCGTCACGGCCGCCGTCACCGCGCCCCAGAGCTCGGTGTGCTCCTCGGGCGTCAGGGCCTCGAGGTCACCCACCTCGCGGTAGGGCATCACCAGCACGTGGCCGCTGATGTACGGGAAGCGGTTGAGGATGGCGAAGGTCACCGACCCTCGCCACACGATGTGGGTCTCCTCGTCCGGCAACCCGCTCTCGAGGATGCGGGTGAACACCGACCGGCCGGGGCCGGGGTCGGCTCCACCCGCTGTCACCTCCTCGATGTACTCGCTGCGCCAGCCCGCCCAGAGGCGGTCGAGAGTCACCGTCCGTCAGGCCTTGGCGGTGACGTCGGCGGCGAGCCGTTCCGCGAACTCGTCGACGTGCACGTCGCGCTCGGGATGGTCGCTCCCGCGCGCGTTCACGCCGACCGTTCCGTGCTCGACGTCATCGTTGCCGACCACCAACACGTACGGCAGCTTCTCGAGCTTCGCCTTGCGAATACGGCCGCCGAGCCCTTCAGACGCTTCCACCATGTCCACGCGGAACCCGTCGGCCTTCAGCCGGTCGACCACGCGAACCGCGTACGGCTCGTGATCGGCGGACACCGGCAGCACGCGTGCCTGCACCGGCGCGAGCCATGCGGGAAACGCGCCAGCGAAGTGCTCGAGCAACACACCGAAGAACCGTTCGACGGAGCCGAACAGTGCTCGGTGGATCATGATCGGCTCGTGGCGCTGGTTGTCCGCGCCCACGAACTCGAGCCCGAACCGGTGCGCCATGTTGAAGTCGTACTGGATCGTCGACAGCTGCCACTTGCGACCGATCGCATCGCGTACGTGCACGTCGATCTTGGGACCGTAGAACGCGCCACCGCCCTCGTCCATGTCGTAGTCGAGCCCTTCGGACACGAGCGCGTTGCGCAGTGCCTCCGTCGCGGCTTCCCACGCGTCGTCGCTCCCAACATGCTTGTCGACGGGCATCGTCGACAGGTTCGCCTCGAAGTCATCGAAACCGAACGCCCGCAGCACCGAGAGCACGAACCGCAACAGCGACACGATCTCGTCGTGCGCTTGGTCGGGCGTGCAGAAGATGTGGCTGTCGTCCTGCGTGAAACCGCGGATGCGCATGAGGCCGTGCAACGTTCCGGCCCGCTCGTAGCGGTACACGGTGCCGAGCTCGTAGATCCGCAGCGGCAGCTCGCGATACGACCGCTGCCGGCTGCGGTACACGAGGATGTGCCCGGGACAGTTCATCGGCTTCGGGTAGTACACGCCGTTGTCCATCTCCATCGGCGGGTACATGCCGTCGGCGTAGAAGTCGAGGTGGCCGCTGATCTCGAAGAGCCGACCGTTGGAGATGTGCGGCGTGTACGCGAACTCGTAGCCGCCGTTGAGGTGACGCTCGCGGCTGTAGTCCTCCATGAGCTTGCGGACGATGGCACCCTTCGGGTGCCACACCGCGAGCCCACCACCGAGCTCGTCGGGGAAGCTCAAGAGATCGAGCTCCACGGCCAGCTTGCGGTGGTCGCGCTTCGCCGCTTCTTCGAGTCGGTGCAGGTGCGCCTCGAGATCCTTCTTCGACGCCCAGGCCGTGCCGTAGATGCGTTGCAGCTGTGGATTCTTCTCGTCGCCGCGCCAGTACGCACCGGCGACGCGCATCAGCTTGAAGTGACCGAGGTGACGGCCCGTGTGCTCCACGTGCGGACCGCGACAGAGGTCGATGAACCTCGGCGGGTTCTCGTACGTGCGCACGAGCCCGGACTCCGTCGCCGACATCGGGTCCGTCGACGCGTCGTCGATGATCTCCAGCTTGTACTTGTTATCCTTGAAGACCGTGCGGGCCTCGTCCGCCCCGATCTCGTCGCGGATGAACGGCTGCTGCTCCTTGATGATCTCCCGCATGCGCGCCTCGATGCGCGGGAGGTCGTCTTCCTTGAAGTGCTCGCCGTCCGGGAGCTCGAAGTCGTAGTAGAAGCCGTCCTCGACCGGTGGACCGATACCGAACGTCGCACCCGGATACAGGTCGAGCACCGCCTGTGCGAGCACGTGCGCGGTCGAGTGCCGGATCGTGTAGAGCCCACGGTCGTCCGAGTCGGTGATGATCGCGACTTCGTCGCCGTCCTCGAGCGGCCACACGAGGTCACGCTCCACGCCGTTGACGCGGGCGATCACCGCAGCCTTGCGGAGCTTCGACCCGATGTCCGCCGCCAGATCGCCGGCAGTCGTCCCGGTGGTGACGCCGCGCGTCGAACCATCGGGAAGCCGGACTGTGATCTGGTGGTCGGAAGGCATAGACCTCCCAAGCTACTGAGCGGCTGCGATGGCTCCTGCTGCATTCAGCACGTCGGCGGACGAGCGACGCGGCGCGGGGGGCGCCGCGATGTGCACCACCTCGGTCGGGAGACCCTCGGCCTTCTTCGTCGCGTAGGCGTCGATGTACTCCTGCCCCGACAGCTCGCGGATGCTGAACATCACTTCGTCGATCATCTGGCGCAGCACGAGCCGGTCCTCACGGTCGCTGTAGCGATCGGGCTCCACCGGCGTGCCGAACGCGACGCTGCACACCTTGAACGGCTTGGGGAACTTCGCGTCGGGCGGCTGGATGTCCCGTGTGCCGCGCATGCCGACAGGGATGATCGGCGCCCGAGTGCGCAGCGACAGGCGCGCCGCGCCGGTGTGACCCTTGTGCAGCCTGCCGTCACGCGAACGGGTGCCCTCGGGGTAGATGCCGAACAGCTCGCCGCGCTCGAGCACGCGCGCCGCGGTGTTCAGTGCTCGCACCGCGGCCTTTCCGCCACCGCGGTCGATCGGGATCATGCCCATTGCCGGGAAGATGAATTTCGTCTTCCAGTCGTCCATGTACTCGGCCTTGCCGACGAACGTGATCCGGCGCGGCAGGACGAGCGGCATCATGAACGAGTCGATCACCGAGGTGTGGTTCGGGCACAGAATGGCGGGCCCGTGTTCCGGGACGTTCTCCAGGCCCGACACCTTCACGCGCCAGCCGAACCGGAACAGCGGGGTCAGCACCCGCTTCGCGACGGTGTAGAGCTGCCCGTATTCGCGCTGGTCGTGCTCGGGCATCTCGGCCACCTACCCGATTGTTACAGGTCGATCCCGAGAAGTGCCGCCGCCTTTGAAACGCCCTCTCCGCGTTCAGCGGCCTTGTCAATCGCCTTGACGGCGCTCGGTGTGTCGAGGTCGTCATCGAGTGCGTCGCGCACGCCGTCCAGACCGCCGTCACCTGCACCTGCAGCCCGCCAACGCTCCAAGCGGTCGGCGGCGCGGGGCATTCGGCTCTCGTCCCACTCCCACTCCGTGCGGTAGTGGTTCTCGACGATCATCGTGCGGATGGCGGGCGCATCCCACGTCTTGAGAAGGTCGGACACGAACACGAGGTTGCCGAGCGACTTCGACATCTTCTCGCCGTCCATCCGCACCATGGCCTGGTGCATCCAGTGCCGCACGAAGGGCTCACCGGTCGCGGCCTCGGACTGAGCCCGCTCGCACTCGTGATGCGGGAAGATCAGATCCGCGCCGCCGCCGTGCAGGTCGATGGTCGTGCCCAGCTCGCGCAGCGCCAGCGCGGAGCATTCGATGTGCCAGCCGGGACGGCCGGGGCCCCACAGCGACTCCCACGACGGCTCGTCGTCGAGCGACGGCTGCCAGAGCACGAAGTCGAGCGGGTCGCGCTTGTTCGGGTCCTCGACGTTGCCGCCGCGCTCTGCCGCGAAGTCCAGCATCTGCTCGCGCGTGTAGTGCGACACGGACCCGAAGTCCGGGAAGCTGTTGACGTCGAAGTACACGGCGCCACCCGCCTGGTAGGCGTGGCCGCGATCCAGCACCATGCCGATGAAGCCGCGGATGTCGGGGATGGCGGAGGTCGCGCGGGGTTCGCTCCAGCAGGGCAGCACGTTCAACGCCACCATGTCGTTGTCGAACCGCGCCGTCTCGGCGGCCGCGAGATCGAGGTAGTGCACGCCCAGCGAACGAGCCTTGCCGAGGATCGAGTCGTCGACATCGGTGACGTTGCGCACGCATTTCGTGTCGTGCCCGAGGTCGCGCAACCGGCGCTGCAACACGTCGTAGGTGACGTAGGCCGTCGCGTGACCGAGGTGCGTCGCGTCGTACGGCGTGATGCCGCACGTGTACATCGTGACGACCGGCCCCGGCTCGAATGGCACGACCTCACGCCGCGCCGTGTCGTAGAGCCGCATCACTACTCGACCTCGTTGATCCCCGTGAACTTCACGGCTACCCGAGTGCGGTAGCGGACGTTGAGCTGGAGGAGCACGGCGGTGAACGACTCGATCGGCGTGGCCAGCGACAGCTCACCGGCATCGAGCGGGCGCATGTTCGGGATCTTGTGCACGAGCTCGATCGTGGCGTCGGTCGCCCGTCGGTGATCGGAACAGATCAGCACGTCGCTCTCGATCGGGTGATCCAGGTCGCCGAGCTCCTTGGCGGGCACGTGGTGGAAGGCGGCGGACACCTGGCAGTCGGGCACGGCGGCCTGCACGCTGGCGGCGACGGAGCCGCGAGGAGGCACCAGCGGCTGGAACTCCTTGCCGATGCGGGTGAGCGCGTTGGCCATGGAGACCACGACCTTGCCGTGGAGCAGCTGTTCGACCGACTGGACCGTTTGCGACGCGCCGTCCCACGGCGTCGCCAGCACGATGAGGTCAGCCGCCGCGGCGCCGGCGTTGTCGCTGGGCTCGATCTGCAGCTGCCGTCCGGCCCAACGCTCGAGCAGCTCCTTGGTGGTCGCCTCGGCGCGCTCCGCCGACCGCGAGCCGAGCACGACGTCGAATCCGACGGAGGCCAGCCTTGCCGCCAAGGCGCTGCCCGCCGGACCCGTACCCCCGAGGATCCCTATGCGCACGACGGGAGACCTTACCGAGGCTTCCTCATTCCCCTCTAATAACCTCCCCCGCTCATGGGCCTGCTCGACGGCAAGCGAATCCTCGTCACCGGTGTGTTGACCGACGACTCGTTGGCGTTCGCCGCGGCTCGCATCGCCCAGGAACAAGGCGCGGAGATCGTGCTCACTGGCGCGGGACGCGGCATGGGACTGACGCAGCGCGTTGCTCGCCGCCTGCCCACCGAACCCGAGGTGTGGGAGCTCGATGTGACGCAAGCCACGCACGTCGAGGACGTCCGCACGAAGCTCCGTGAGAAGTGGGGGTCGGTCGACGGCGCGTTGCACGCCATCGGGTTCGCACCCGCGTCATGTCTGGGCGACGGAGCGTTCATGGAGGCGCCGTGGGACGACGTGTCGGTCGCGCTGCAGATCTCGACCTACTCCTTGAAGACGCTGGCGGAGGTGGTGACGCCGCTGATGCCGGACGGCGGGTCGATCGTCGGCCTCGATTTCGACAACAGCACCCAGGCCTGGCCGGCGTACGACTGGATGGGCGTCGCGAAGGCGGGTCTCGAGGCGGCATCCCGGTACATGGCGCGGTCGCTGGGACCTAAGGGCATCCGCGTGAACCTCGTGGCCGCCGGGCCGATCCGCACGGTGGCGGCGAAGTCGATCCCCGCGTTCGCCAAGTTCGAGGACGTATGGGACGACCGGGCCCCGCTCGGCTGGGACGTACGGGGAGATTACGAAGCGGTCGGGCGCGCCTGCGTCGCGCTGCTGTCGGACTGGTTCCCGAAGACGACCGGCGAGATCGTCCACGTGGACGGCGGCTTCCACGCCGTCGGCGCGTGACCGATCGCTCCGTTCTGCCGGTAGTAACGCGCACTGGGCGCGCGATACGACCGCACAAACGCTGATCAGGTGTCGAGGTACTTGGGGTTGGCGACCTTCAGCTTGTCGATGACGGAGTCGTAGACCGCGGCCTTGATCTCCTCGTAGCGGTCGTCGACGTCGCCGTTGCGGATCGCGTCGGCGAGCGCGGTGTCGTCGTCGAAACCGAGTGCCTCCAGACGGACTCGATGCGCAGCTTCCTGCCCGGGACCCATCTCGATCTCGCGCTGCACCATCCCCAACACGTTCACCGCGACACGCGTGTGGAACTGGATGCGCCCTTCCGTCGACGTCATCACGTCGTTCTCGAGGAACTCGCGCACGGCCTCGACGAGCTCCTCACTCGTCGGCCTCCCGTGGAGCTCGCTCATGGGAGCAGCCGCAACAGGTCGTACTCCTGCTCGCACACACGCCGTCCGATCGCCGCCAGCTCGACCGATCGCGAGAACCCGCCCAGGTGGGCGGACGCCTGCATGATGCAGATCACACCCCACTTCAACGTGCCGAGCACCTCCCACCAGTGCACCGCCTCGGCGTCGACATCGACCCCAGCCGCGGCGCCGTACGCCCCGAACAGCTCGTCGTAGTCCCCGAACCCTCCCACGGGCTTCTGCCCGCCGAACCGCCACGCCTTCACGCACAACCAGCCGAGGTCTTCCATCGGGTCGCCGAGATGCGAGATCTCCCAGTCGAGCACCGCGGCGAGGCCCGACGAGTTCACGATGAAGTTCCCGTGACGGAAGTCGCCGTGCACCACCGACACGCGCGTCGAAGGCGGCCGGTTCGCCTCCAGCCACCGGAAGCCCAG
>DASUCS010000107.1:0-12730 GCA_036275935.1 Acidimicrobiales bacterium | reverse complement strand
CAGCCGCGGCACGACGGCGGCGCTCCCGGCGTAGGCGGCGTCGACGTGCACCCACATGTGGTGCGGATGCGCCACTCCGACGATCCGCGCCACGGGATCGATCGCCGCGGAAGATGTCGTGCCGACGGTTGCGACGACCAGGAACGGAACATGATCGGCCGCAAGGTCGTCGGCGATGGCAGCGGCGAGTGCATCCGCACGCATCGAGAAGGTGTCGTCGACATCGACCAGCCGCAGCTGCTCGGGCTGGAGTCCTGCGACACGGATCCCTTTCTCGACCGATGAGTGCGCGTGCGTGGACGTGTACGCGCGCAGCTTCGTGCGGTCGACGGTCGGGCTGACGCGGTCTCGCGCCGCGAGGATGGCGCACAACGTCGCACTCGAGGCCGAGTCCTGAATGACGCCGTTGCCACGGAAGTGCGCCGGCAGATCGAGGAGCTCGACGAGCCAGTCGAGCACGTGCGTCTCCAGCTCGGTACACGCCGGCGATGTCACCCACAACATGCCCTGCACCCCGAGCCCGGACGAGACGAGGTCGCCGAGGACCGACGGCCCCGACGCGTTCGCCGGGAAGTAACCGAAGAAGTTCGGCGACTGCCATTGCGTGACCCCAGGGAGGATGACGCGCTCCAGGTCGTCGACGATGGCCGACCACGGCTCGGGCCCCGCTGGTGGATGCGCCGGCAGCTGCGCACGCACCCAACCCGGCTCGACCACAGGTTGCACGGGGAACGACTCGATCCGGTCGAGGTAGTCGGCGATCCAATCGACGAGCTCGTGGCCGGCGCGACGGAAGTCCTCGCTCCGGTCGGTCATCGATGATCGATCGCGGTACCCAGGCCGAGTGCGGTACCGAGCAGGTGCCGCAACATCGCCGCCGTCGCGCCCCACACGGTGTCGCCGACGAGCTCGAAGAAGAAGATCGAGCGCTCGGTGGGCTCGCCGGTCTTCACCAGATCGGGTGGCACCCATGGCGGCGGCACTCGGAACTCCCAGCGCTCTTCGCGGTACACCTCGTCGAGCAGCAGCTCGCGCACCGGCACGTGCAGCACCGCGTCGACCTCGCTCGGATTCGGTTCGAGCACCGGGATGTCGTCGAGCAACGCGACGAACGGCACGATGAACGAGCGGCTCGTGACGGTCATCAGATGGTCGAGCTCGCCGAGGACCTCGACGCCCTTCGAGTCGAGCCCGATCTCTTCACGTGCTTCGCGCAGCGCGGCGTCGACCAACGACTCGCCCGGATCCTGCGCGCCACCGGGGAAGCTCACCTCGCCGGTGTGCGACCTCAGGTCCCACGATCGGCGCGTGAGCACGGTGTAGAGCTCACCGTCGAGGTCGTAGAACGGCGCGAGCACCGCCGAGGCCCGCACGGTCTCGACCTGTTCGACGTAGGAAGGTGCACCGACTCGACCCGCGAACGCCCGGCGCAGATCGTCTGCGTCGAAGACCCGCTCGTCCGTCGAGAGATGCGACCACGGCGGCGGCCCACCCGCGCCGATGCGGTCCGGACGAGGGATGAGCTGCGGTCCGCCCCGCGCGCTCACGCGGTGGTGGACGTCGATTGCTCGACGAGGTGCTCGAGCACCTCTCGCAGTCCCGCCGTCTTGAGGTTGCTCATGACGCGACCCGGGGGTGTCTCGCCCTTCTCCCACTCCATCCAGTACGCGAGCAGCTTCGAAGGTTCGGGCGGCGGTCGATCCACGTGGTCGAGGCTACCGACGGGTCATGCTGCCCGGCGATAGCGGGCGACGGCCAGCGGGGCGAAGACCACCACGAGCACGATCATCCAGGCGACGGCGTGCAGGACCGCATCGAATGCGGGTCCGCCGACAGTCAGCGAGCGCACGGCATCGACGGTGACCGAGACCGGCTGCCAGTCGTTGTAGGTCTGCAACCACGACGGCATGTTCTCCTTGGGGGCGAACGCCGTCGAGGCGAAGACCAACACCGCGAGGATCGGGAACGACGCGGCTTGCGCGGACTCCGCGGTCGGGGCACCGAGACCGACGAGGGCGAAGATCCACGAGAACGCCACCGAGAACATGAGCAACAACAGCAGCGAGGCGAGGAACGACTCGAGCGAGGTGTGCACGCGGAAGCCGACGAGGAATCCGACCGCCACCATCAGCAGCACCACGCCGGTGTTGCGCACGAGGTCGGACAAGCAGCTACCCGCCAGCACCGCGGAACGAGACATCGGCAACGAGCGGAACCGCTCGATGAGGCCCTTGTGCAGATCTTCACTCAGGCCCACGCCGGTGTTCATCGCGCCGAACGCCACCGTCTGGATGAACACGCCGGGCATCAGGAAGTCGACGTACGGGATTCCGCCGGGGGGCTGGATCGAGCCGCCGAACACGTAGCGAAACGTGAGGATGAAGATGATCGGCTGGATCGTGCTGAACATGATGACTTCGGGCGTGCGCGACATCGCCTTGAGGTTGCGCCATCCGATCGTCATCGCGTCGCTGACCGCCCAACTGAACTTCGAGCGCTCTTCGACGATCGGGACGGGTGCAGGTGCGGTGATGGCGGCCATCAAACGCCCTCCTCTTCCAGTTCGGGCTCGGCGTGCCGGCCGGTGAGCGTCAAGAACACGTCGTCGAGGCTCGGCTCGCGCACGAACAGCTTCACGGGTTCGATGCGCGCGTCGTCGAGCTTGCGCACCGCCGCGAGCAGCGATGGCCCGCTGTCGGTGACCTTCACCTCGACCGAGCGTCCGTCCTCACTCAGATCGGTCGGACCGATGTCGGCCAGCACCGCCTTCGCTGAATCCGCGGTCGTCGGATCGGCGAAGTCCACGTGGATGATCGTGTCGCCGAGTTGTGCTTTCAGTTCCGACGCTGTGCCGTGCGCGATCACACGTCCGTGATCGACGACCGCGATGTCGTCGGCCAGCCGGTCGGCTTCTTCGAGGTACTGCGTGGTGAGCAACAGCGTGGCGCCGTCCGCCACGAGCTCTTCGATCACGCCCCAGAGGTCGACCCGGCCGCGAGGGTCGAGTCCGGTCGTCGGCTCGTCCAGCACGAGCACCGGCGGACGGTGCACGAGTGCGGCGGCGAGGTCGAGCCGTCTCCGCATGCCACCGGAGTAGGTCTTCACCGGTCGATCGCCGGCGTCGTGCAGCTGGAACCGGTCGAGCAGCTCAGCGGCCCGCTTGGGGATGTCCGACCGCCGCTGATGGGTGAGGCGTCCGACCATGATGAGGTTCTCGCGGCCCGTGAGGTTGTCGTCCACCGCGGCGTACTGGCCGGCGAGCCCGATGCGGCTGCGGATGGCGTCGGGCTCGCGACACACGTCGAAGCCGAGGATCTCGGCTCGTCCTGCGTCGGGTTGCAGGATCGTGGTCAGGATCCGCACGGCGGTGGTCTTGCCAGCGCCGTTCGGGCCGAGGAGCCCGAGCACCGTGCCTCGGGGGACCATGAGGTCGATGCCGTCGAGGGCGACAACGTCCCCGTAGCGCTTGACCAATCCCTCGGCGAGGATCGCTGGGGTGTCAGCAGTCATGGTTGCCACCCTGGCACGATGCTTGAGATGAGTCAACCATTTTGTTGAGTCAACCCAACAGTTGTGCCGTGACAAGAATCACGGTACACTGCTCACATGGCGAGCCGATCTCGCAGCGCCGGCCACGAGGCCTGGGAAGTGATCGCCGACCTGTGGTTCGGTGACGAGACCCACGATCGGTTCCACAACGCGTGCGTTGCGGTGGATCTGTCGCCCCCGCAGCTGAAGACGCTGCTCTCGTTGCAGCCCGGCGACGAACAGCCGATGAGGGCCATTGCCGACCAGCTGCACTGCGATGCGTCGTGGGTGACGGGCATCGTCGACGGGCTCGAGCAGCGCGGCTACGTCGAACGCACACCTCACTCCCGCGACCGAAGAGTGAAGGTCGTGCGCATCACGCCGCTCGGCGAAAAGGCGAAGGTGACCGCGCGTGAGCAGCTGTACGAGCCGCCCGCGTCGTTCATCGACGCTCTGACGCAAAACGAGCAGCGGACCCTGCGCGATCTGCTGCGCAAGGTCCGCGACGCGAAGTCTTGAAACCGTTTGTGCGGTAGTAACGCGCGCCTCGCGCGCGCTACTACCGGCGGAACGGTGCGTTACATCATCCCCATTCCACCCATGCCGCCCATGCCGCCGCCCGGAGGCATCGCGGGCATCGGCGCCGGGGGCTCGGGCTTGTCGGCCACGAGGCACTCGGTGGTGAGGAGCAGGCTGGCGATCGACGCTGCGTTCTGAAGCGCGGCACGCGTCACCTTCGCCGGGTCGATCACGCCGGCCTTGAGGAGATCCTCGAAATCACCGGTCGCAGCATTGAGACCGGTGTTGCCGGACTCCCGCAGGATCTGCTCGACGACGACCGCACCCTCGAGTCCGGCGTTGTCGGCGATGAGCCGAGCCGGTGCCTCGACGGCGATGAAGACGCTCCGAGCACCAGTGGCCTCGTCGTGCTCGAGCTTCTTGGCCACTTTTGTGATCGCGTCGCGAGCACGGAGCAGCGCGACGCCACCGCCGGCGACGACGCCTTCTTCGATCGCGGCACGAGTGGCCGAGAGCGCGTCCTCGATGCGGTGCTTCTTCTCCTTGAGCTCCACCTCGGTGGCGGCGCCGACCTTCACGACCGCAACACCGCCCGACAGCTTGGCGAGACGCTCTTGCAGCTTCTCGCGATCCCAGTCGGAGTCGGTGTCGTCGATCTCACGCTTGATCTGCGCGATGCGGCCCTTGACCTCCTCGTCCGAGCCTCCGCCCTCGACGATGGTCGTGTTGTCCTTGTCCACGACGACCTTGCGAGCTCGACCCAGCAGGTCGAGCGTGACGCCGTCGAGCTTGAGGCCGACTTCCTCGGAGATCACCTGACCACCCGTGAGGGTGGCGATGTCCTGCAGCATGGCCTTGCGGCGATCACCGAAGCCCGGGGCCTTCACGGCGGTCGAGTTGAACGTGCCGCGGATCTTGTTCACGACCAGTGTCGCGAGCGCCTCGCCTTCGATGTCCTCGGCGATGATCAGCAGCTGCTTGCCCGACTGCATGACCTTCTCGAGCACCGGCAGCAGATCGGAGACCGCGCTGATCTTGCTGTTGACGATCAGGATGTAGGGCTCGTCGAGCACCGCCTCCTGACGCTCCTGGTCGGTCACGAAGTACGGCGAGATGTAGCCCTTGTCGAACTGCATGCCCTCAGTGAACTCGAGCTCCATGCCGAAGGTGTTCGACTCTTCGACGGTGACGACGCCGTCCTTGCCCACCTTGTCGATGGCGTCGGCGATGACCTCGCCGATGGCCGGATCGGCCGCCGAGATCGAGGCGACCTGGGCGATCTCCGCCTTGTCGTCGATCTCCTTGGCCGACTTCTTGATGGCCTCCACGGCGGCCTCCACCGCCTTGTCGATGCCGCGCTTGAGGGCCATCGGGCTCGCGCCCGCGGCCACGTTGCGCATGCCTTCGTGCACCAGCGCCTGCGCGAGCACGGTGGCGGTCGTCGTGCCGTCACCTGCGAGGTCGTTGGTCTTGGTGGCGACTTCCTTGACGAGTTGAGCGCCCATGTTCTCGAACGGGTCGTCGAGCTCGACTTCGCGAGCGATCGACACACCGTCGTTCGTGATGGTGGGCGCACCGAACTTCTTCTCGAGGACCACGTTGCGGCCGCGGGGTCCGAGCGTGACCTTGACCGAGTTGGCCATCTTGTTCACGCCGGCCTCGAGGGCGCGCCGCGCGTCCTCGTCGAACTTCAGGATCTTGGGCATGAGCCCTCTACTTCTTCTTCTTGCCGGCGATGGTGGCGAGAACGTCGCGAGCGTTGAGGATCAGCAGATCGTCGCCCTCGACGGTGATCTCGGTGCCGCCGTACTTCGAGTAGACGACGGTGTCCCCGACCTTGACGTCGACCGGGATGAGGTCGCCGGTCTGCTCGGAACGCTTGCCCGGGCCGACGGCCAGGACCTCGCCCTGCTGGGGCTTCTCCTTGGCGGTGTCCGGGATGACCAGGCCGCTGGCCGTGGTCTCCTCCGACTCGCCCGGCTTGACGACGATGCGGTCCTCGAGGGGCTGCAGGTTCATCCGATCCTCCGTGTGTTGCTCGTGCTCGAGCTAGCCCGCTTGCTAGCACTCTCGATTGGCGAGTGCTAACCCTACGCGCCGCCGCTAGCGCTCGCAACCGGTGAGTGCCAGCCCGGACCCGGCACCTCAGACGAGGCCGAGGTTGGGGTCGGCGCCGGCGTCGAGGGGGGTCGGGCCGTCGTGGCGCAGGCGCCAGTAGCCGGCGGCGGCGACCATCGCCGCGTTGTCCGTGCACATCGCCCGGCTCGGGAGGAAGCCGTGGAGGCCGTCCTCCACGCAGGCGTCGAGGAAGCGTTCCCGCAGTTGAGAGTTGGCCGCGACGCCGCCACCGAGGCAGAGCGCGCTGGCGCCCGTGTCCTTCGCCGCCCGCCGGGCCTTGGTGACCAGGACGTCGACGACCGCCTCCTGGAAGCTGGCGCACACGTCGGCCGTGCCGATCTCGGGGTGCTTGCGGACGTAGTTGACGACCGCCGTCTTCAGTCCGCTGAAGGAGAAGTCGTAGCCCTCCTCGAGCATCGCCCTCGGGAAGCGGATGGCCGACGCGTCGCCCTCCATCGCCAACCGATCGACCGCGGGGCCCCCGGGGTAGCCGAGCCCGAGGTAACGCGCGACCTTGTCGAACGCCTCGCCCGCGGCATCGTCGATCGTGGACCCGAGCACCCGGTACTGCGCGTGCCCGGTCATCTCCACGAGCATCGTGTGCCCGCCGGACACCAGCAGCACGATGGCCGGAAGCTGCAGGTCGGGCTCCTCGAGGAACGACGCGTAGAGGTGCGCCTCGAGATGGTTCACGCCGACGAACGGGACGTCCCACACGAGGGCGAGGGTCTTCGCCGTGCTCACGCCGACCAGCAGCGAGCCGACGAGACCGGGGCCGACGGTGGCGGCGACCGCGTCGAGGTTGCGGTCGTCGATGCCCGCTTCGACCAATGCCTGCGCGATGACCGGCGTCAGGAGCTCGACGTGGGCGCGGCTGGCGATCTCCGGCACGACACCGCCGTACCGGGCGTGCAGGTCGACCTGGCTCGACACCACCGACGACAGCACCGTCAGCGGCTTGCCGTCCTGGTGCAAGACCACCGCCGCCGCGGTCTCGTCGCACGACGTCTCGATGCCGAGGATCGTCTGTTCGTTCACTCGACCCCTTCCACGATCGTGCGACCGGGAATGCCCGCTTCGATCGCGTTCAGCCGTGTCGCGTACTCGGGTGCGTCGACGTCATGGGCCCACATCACCATTGCGTCCTCGTTCGTCTCGACGTAGTAGCCCTTGCGCACGCCGGCCGGGACGAACCCGAATTGCCGGTACATGGCCTGCGCGCCTTCGTTGCTCATACGCACTTCGAGCGTGAAGTTCTTCGCGCCGCTCACGATCCCGCGTCGCAACAGATGCAGGAGCAGACGCGTGCCGATCTTGCCGCGGTGCCACATGGGATCCACCGCGATCGTCGTCACATGGCCGTCGTCGAGGCTGAACAACATCCCCGCATAACCGACGACCGACGGGCCGACGCGCGCGACGAGGTAGATGCGCCCGTTGCGGATGGCGAGCTCGCTCATGAACAGGCCCAGCGACCACGGGCGCGGATACACCTCGTTCTCGATGCGCAGCACGCTGCGCAGGTGTCGCCGCCGCATCGTCGTGATTCGCACCTCGAGGGACTGCGGCTCGATCGCCATCGGGCGGGCAACCATCACGCCCGTGCCTCGCGCGTCGTCCAGTTGATCTCGGCATCCGGGGCGCGCAGGTAGAGGGGATGAAGGTCCCAGGGCTTCACCCAGTCCTCCCGCAACGCCTGCGCGTGCGCGAGCTGCACGAGGGAGGCCGCTGACGGATAGGCGAGCCCCGTGTCCGCGATCTCGACGCGCGAGAGGCCCTCGAACTCCTCCGCGTAGCGCAGCGCGCCGTCACCCACGAGCAGAGTGTCTTCCCCCGACGCGAGCAGTTCGGACGCAAGATCGTCCGGTGTGCCGAGCTGATGATCCGTCAGCCGCTGCACGCCGCCGGGGACCTGGCGGTAGAAGGCGTAGAACACCTCGCCCCGCCGCGCGTCGATCGTCGCAACGATGCGCCTGGGCGAGAACCGCACGGGAAACGCGAGGAGGTCGAGGCTCGGCACGCCGATCATCGGCACCCGCAACGCGTGCGCGATCGCCTTCGCCGACGCGACGCCGACGCGCAGGCCCGTGAACAGGCCCGGGCCTGGGTCGACCGCGACGCAGCTGATCTCGTGCAAATCGATGCGGGCCTGGCGCCGAACGAAGTCGATCGCGGGAGTGAGGTTCTCCGCATGACGCTTGCCACGACTCGAGTGCGCCTGCGCGAGCACGCCTTCGTGCCCCCCGATGGCGACGCCGACCTGCGCGGTGCTCGATTCGATGCCGAGGACGAGCACGTTCAGCCTTCCTTCGTCCACGGCGAGAGCGCTTGGGTCAACGCTCGCGTGCGGGCGTTCCAGCGCGGACCGACGGCGGACACTTCGATGATGCGATCATCGTCACCCTCGCCGAACCGCAGCCGCACCTCGAGGAAGTCGGCCGGCAGGGTCGGAGCGATCACGTCGCCCCACTCGATGACGGTGACGCCGCCGTCGTCGAGCAGCTCGGGCAGCCCGACGTCGAACACCTCGTGCATCTGCTCGAGCCGGTAGACGTCGATGTGATGCAGCACGAGCCGGCCGGTGTCGTGCTGGCGGGCGAGCATGAACGTAGGGCTGATGATCGGATCGGTGATGCCGAGACCACGTCCGAGACCCTGAACCAGCGCCGTCTTCCCCGCGCCGAGCTCGCCGGCGAGCAGAAGCAGGTCACCGGGCCGCACGAGCTCGGCGATCGCGGCACCCAGCTCCTGTGTCTCCTCCGCCGCGGTGGTGGTGGCGAGGATCACGCGGGCGCTCCCGCGCCGGCCAGCGCTTGCTTCGCACGAATGAAGTCGGCCCGCATCTGTGCCATCGGCTCGCCACCACCGCGCAGCACGGCGGCGGGATGGAACGTCGGGATGAGCACGCCGCCGCGGAACGGATACGACTTGCCCCGCAGCTTGGTGATGCCTTCCTTCGTCTCCAGCAGCAACTTCGTGGCGAAGTTGCCGAGCGTGACGACGACCTTGGGTTGGATGAGGTCGAGCTGTTGCTCGAGCCAGGGGCGGCAGGCGTCGATCTCGTCGGGCTCGGGATCGCGGTTTCCGGGGGGACGGCACTTCACGACGTTGGCGATGAACACGCTCTCGCGAGTGATGCCGAGCTCCTCGAACAGGATCTTGTCGAGCAGCTGACCGGATCGGCCGACGAACGGCAGGCCTTGCTTGTCCTCTTCGGCACCAGGGCCTTCACCCACGAACATGAGATCCGCCTCGGGGTTGCCCATGCCGAACACGACCTGGGTGCGGCCCGCGGTCGCGAGCTTGCACTTGGTGCAGGTCGACGCCGCGTCGGCGACAACCTCGAGGGCCGTTGGCACGAGTGCTCAGGCTACAGAAACCGAACGAATCGCTCGTTCGACGGCCACGGCGGCGAGGGAGCGGACGGGTTCGACCTCGGCTGCCACCTCCCCGGTCGCGGCGGCGATCAACGCGTCGCCGTCAGCGGTGCTGTGGGCCGGCGAGAGCGCGCGGCTCATGCCGTCGTGGCCGCTCTGCGCGATGAGCAAGCACTGTCCCTTCGTCAACACGGCATTGGTGACGATGAGCCCGATGGTCGTGTTGGCGAACGCCTCCTCGGCCGTCTCGATGGGAGGCTGCGGCACCCGCGGCGTGTCGTCACCGGGTTGGAGGATGTCGCCGTACGCGTTGACGGCAACCAGGGCGGCCACGGTCAGCTCGTCGTGGCGCAGCACCGCTCCGCCGAGTCCACCGGGCCGGGCGTGGTCGCGCCCCTGCCACTTGGCGATCGTCGCGCCAGCGCCGGCGCCCACTCGGCCGAGTGCGACGTCGCCGGGAGCGGCTGCTTCACACGCGGCGTAGCCGGCGTCGGGTCCGGGTCGAACGGAGCCGTCGCCCGTCGCGAGGTCGTACAACCCCAGCGCGACGACGATCGGCACGACACCGCCCGCGGTCGGGAAGCCGATGCCGCGCTCCTCGCAGAACCGCATGACCCCATCGGCGGCTGACAACCCGAAGGCCGAACCGCCCGTGAGCACGACGGCGTCGATCCGCGACACCGTCCGAGACGGATCGAGCAGCGCGAACTCGCGCGCCGCAGGCGCTCCCCCGCGCACCTCCCCGGAGGCGACCGTTCCTTCGGGCAGCAACACGACGGTGCAGCCGGTCTGCGCCGCCTCGTTCGTCCAGTGCCCGACGCGCACGCCGCCCACCTCGCTGACCATCACGCGCCGCCGACGTAGCGGCGCGGCACGCGGTTGATCGAGATGCCACAGACGATCTCGTAGGCGATGGTGTCGAGTCGCTCGGCCCAGTCCCACGCGGAGATGACCTCGCCGTCCTGCTCCCCGAACAACACCACCTCGTCTCGCACGCGCACCGAGTCGTCGTCGTCGCAACCGACCATGAGTTGGTCCATCGTCACCGCGCCGAGGATCGGCCGGCGTCGCCCGCCGATGAGGACCTCACCGCCGACGAGTCCGAGCCGCCGCGGCACGCCGTCGTAGTAACCGATCGGCACCGTGGCGACGACCGTCGGCCTGTCGCAGACGTGATGCAGCCCGTAGGAGATCGGCTCGCCGGCCTTGACGCGCTTCACGTACGACACACGCGCCTTCAGCGTCATCGCAGCGCGCAGCACATCGGCGCGAGGCATGCGGGGACGCGGCGGGATGCCGTACATCGCGATCCCGCAGCGGACGAGGTCGTAGCTCGCCTCGGGATGGGCGAGGACCCCGCCGGAGTTCGCGGCGTGCACGATCGGCGGGTCGATGCCGACCTCGCGCAGCTGTGCGCGCACGCCTTCGAAGGTCTCCAACTGCATCGCGGTGTAGCGGTCGTGCGCGGGATCCTCGGACGCGGCGAGGTGCGTCCACAGGCCTTCGAGCTCGAGCGCCTTCTCCGCGAGGATCAGTTCGGCGAGATGACGCGCGGCTTCGGGCGCGGCTCCGACGCGGTGCATGCCGGTGTCGACCTTGAGATGCACCGGCAGCGGCGATGACCGACCGGCGTCACGCGCCGCCTTCGCGGCTGCGGCGATGGCTTCGGCCGTGTAAAGGGTCGGGCGCACACCCTGGAGACGGGCGACGTCGACGAGTTGACGCAACGGCGGCTCCGCGAGGACCAGCACCGGGTCGTCGAGCCCACCGTCACGGAGGTCCATCGCCTCGGACACCAGCGCCACGCCGAGCCAAGTGGCGCCCCCGCGCACCGCCGCTCTCGCAGCACGGATGATGCCGTGGCCGTATCCCCAGCCCTTCACCACGGCACAGAGCGCGGCGGGCGCACTCAGCTCGGACAACGCCTTGGCGTTGTGCTCGATCGCGCCGAGATCGACCTCCGCCCATGCGTAGGGCCGATCGTCGGGATGCACCTCCACGTCGTCAGCCTTGCAACTCGTCGAACACCGCTGGTAACCGATCGACGAGGTCCCCGGCGATCAAGCCGCGGCGCGGACCGAGGGCGGCGGCGCGCCCGTGCAACCACGCGCCGGCGGCGGCGGCGTGGAGCGGGGCAACGCCTTGCGCGAGCAGCGCGCCGATGATCCCGGACAGGACATCGCCGGTTCCTGCAGTCGCGAGCCGGGCGTCACCGGTGGTTGTGAGCAGGACCTGGCCACGGGCGTCCGCCACCACCGTCGTGGGACCCTTCAGGAGCACCGTCGCGTTCGTGGACTTCGCCAGCGATCGGGCCGCGGCGATGCGATCGGAACCCGGCGGGTGCCCGGTGAGGCGCTCGTACTCGCCGTCGTGCGGCGTGAGGACGCTGAATGGATGCGTGTGCCGAGTGATGTCCTGCCCCAACACCGTGAGCCCGTCGCCGTCGATGACCGTCGGGACCGGCGACTCGTGTACGACGCGCTGCACCGCGGGAGCGGTCGCCGCATCAGTGCCGAGCCCAGGGCCGACAACGAGTGCTTTGAATCGATCGAGCCCATCGAGCACCGCGCGATCCCAACCTGCGTGCGGCAACTCGGTGCGCACGACCTCGACCGGTGCAGCACCAGCACTGAGGTCAGCACCCGGACTGCTCAGGCGCACGTAGCCCGCGCCTGCTCGCTGCGCACCGCCGGAGGCGAGCGCGGCCGCGCCGTGCATGCCGGCCGAACCGGCGACGAGCCAGACCGCGGACCGCCACTTGTGGGCGTCCGGCGCGCGGTGCGGCAGCCAGGCCTGCACGTCGCTCGATTCGACGACATGCGCCATCGCCGACGAACACGGCAGGCCGATGTCGGCGACGGTCACGGCGCCGGCGAGCTCGCGGCCGGGACTGAAGAGCGCACCCGGCTTGAGGGCGGCGAACGTGACGGTGGCATCGGCCCGCACCGCACCCTCGTCGGCCTCGCCCGTGAGGCCGTTGACGCCAGAGGGGATGTCGACTGCGAGCACCGGGGTCGCCCCCGGATCGGGCGCGGCGTAGACGCCGCGAAACCCAGTGCCGTACGCCGCGTCGATCACCAGCGAGCACCGATCGAGGCGCTCACCCGGACCGACGGCCGCGGCGTCGAGCACCTGCACCCGTGCGCCTCGCGCCCGCAGCCGACGCGCCGCGTCACGACCGTCGTTGC
>DASUCS010000106.1:0-4366 GCA_036275935.1 Acidimicrobiales bacterium | reverse complement strand
CTCGGTGGCGCCGTAGTACTCGACGATGATCGGCCCCAACCACTCGATCATCGCCTGCTTGACCGGAATCGGACACGGCGCCGCCGCGTGCACGATTTTCTCCAGCGACGACGTGTCGTACTTCTCCCGCACGTCGTCCGGCAGCTTCAACAACCGAGAGAACATCGTCGGCACCATCTGGCAGTTGGTCACCTTGTACCGCTCGACCAGCTGCAGCCACTGCTCCGCGTCGAAGTGCTCCATGATCACCGCCGTCGCGCCGAGCCGGACGGTCGCAGCGATGCTCGCTTGCGGGGCTGAGTGGTACAGCGGCGCCGGCGAGAGATACGTCATGCCCTCACGGAAGCCGAACATGACCTTCACGAATTCCATCACTGCCATCGGAAGGCCGGGCGGCTGGTCGGGCAGCGGGCGCAGGATGCCTTTGGGCTGACCCGTCGTTCCCGACGAGTACAGCATCGCCGCACCCAGCTTCTCGTCGTCGACCGGCGTCGACGCGTGCGTGGCCAGTGTGGCCTCGTACGGCTCGTAGGGCTCGTCCGACGCATCCACATCCACCATCAGCCAACGTTCGACATTCGGGCACAACGCAGGCAGCTGCACCGCGACCTCTCTCTTCGCCTTCGAAGAGAAGACCACCTTGGACTGGCTGTCGTTGATGATGTACGCGACCTCGTCCGGCGCCAGGTACGAGTTGATGCACGTGTAGTACAAACCGACGCGCTCGGCTCCGCCCTCGATCTCCAGCATGCGCAGGTTGTTCTCCATGAAGATCGCGATGTGGTCGCCGTTCTTCAGGCCGGCGTCGCGAAGGAGGTGCGCAATGCCGTTGCAGCGCGCTTCGTACTCGCCGAACGTCAGTGTCGCTCCGCTCGTCGCCATGATCAGCACTGGCTGATCGGGATCGGCCTGTGCCTTGTCGCGGTTGAACATCGATCAGCCCTCGATCGCCTCGAGCCGCTCTCGCAACCGCGGTTTCGTCGTCGGATGCGTCAGGATGTGCAGGCGCTTCGACCGAATCGCGTCGACGACATGGTCCGCAACCTCTGCGGGCTCGATTCCCGAGGCGACGAGCGAGTCCAGGACCCCGCGCATGCCCGCGGCGCCGGGACGTGATGGGTCGAGCGTCGGCACGTCCGCGGGACTGTTGCGGTCCGACTCGTTGATCCTCGTCCTCACGAACTCGGGACACAGCACGCTCACACCGACGTTGGACCCTGCGATCGCCAGGTCGGCGGCAAGGCTCTCGCTCAAGGCCACGACCGCGTGCTTCGTGGCGTAGTAGGGCGACATCCCGGGTCCGGTGATGAGCCCCGCGGCCGACGCGGTGTTCACGACGTGGCCGTCACCTTGCTCCACCAGCTTCGGGACGAACGCCTGGATCCCGTGCACCACGCCCATGAGGTTCACGCCGACGATCCAGCGCCACTGAGCCTCGGAGACCTCCCATGCCAGCCCGCCGGTACCGATCCCGGCGTTGTTGCAGATGACATGGGCGGTTCCGAACCGATCGAAGGTTGCGGCCGCCAGCGACTGCACCGCATCGTGGTCGCTCACGTCCGTCACGACGGCGAGCACTTCGGCGCCATCCATCTCGAGCTCATCGGCGGCGGACTTCAACGCCGGCTCTTCGATGTCGGCCATCACGACCTTCATCCCTTCGGATGCAAATCGGCGCGCCAACCCGAACCCGATGCCGCTGGCCGCGCCGGTGACGACCGCGACCTTCCCCCGAAAGTCGTCCATGGCGGCATTCTGTCGCTTCCTAGAATTCGATGCTGATGGGCTCGTTCGACGCGTACGTGACCGACGATGTCGAGCGCGCTCGCGACGACACGACGGCCTTCCTGCTCTGCGAGCCGGTTCACCACAATCTGATCCTCACGCTGCTCGAGCAGCGACGCTGGCTGCCAGAGCCCGGCAGCTACGGAGTCGCCCGGCGCGGCGGCGAGGTGGTGGGGGCGAGTTTCCGCTCGCCACTGAAGTTCCACGCCGCGATCACGCCGATGGCGAACGGTGCAGTCGACGCGCTCGTCGATGCACTCGCCGAAGCGGCCCCCGATCTACCAGGGGTGGCCGGTGACGCGACGGCGGCGGCGCGGTTCGCGGGGCGGTGGGCCGAGGTGTTGAAGGTGCCGGCAGAACCGAGTGAAGGTCAACGCCTGTACGAGCTGCGATCGCTACGTTCGCCGCACGTGCCGGGGACGTTGCGGCCAGCGCGGCCCGATGATCTCGAGCTCGTGTGCACGTGGGCCGAGGCGTTCGAGCGCGACACCGGCAGTGCCGTTCCAACGAATGCCGTGCTCGGCTTGCGGATCGAGCAGCGGCTGATCTGGTTGTGGGAAGACGGCCGTCCGGTGTCCATGGCGGCCCTCACGTCACCGCTGGCGGGAGTGTCGCGCATCGGTCACGTCTACACGCCGCCCGAGCACCGCGGTCACGGGTACGCCGCCGCGTGTACAGCCGGGACGTCACAGGTGGCATTCGACGCGGGCGCCGATCGCTGCTGCCTGTACACGCAGCTGTCGAACCCGACGTCGAACGCGATCTACCGGCGGCTGGGGTACGAAGCGGTGAGCGAGTACATCAAGTACGTCTTCAGCCCGAGGTGAGCCCCTTGAGGCTCCGGTAGCGAATCGCTACTGCCTTGGCGGAGGTAGCAGGGCGAGGTCGCCCGCTTGCATCCCGCCGTCGATGACGAACTCGGTGCCGGTGCAGTAGGAGCTCTCGTCGGAGGCAAGGAACAGCACGAGGTTGGTCACGTCTTCAGGCACGCCGATGCGACCGGCGGGAAGCCGCTTGTAGTAGCTGCTCTGCCCGTCGTCGCCCACGTTCTTGACCATGTCGGTGAGCACGCCGCCCGGGTGCACGGAGTTGACCCGGATGCCGTCGTGGCCGAGCTCGAGCGCCGCGACCTTCGTGATGCCGCGCACGCCGTACTTGCTGGCGGTGTAGTCGGCGGCGAACGGCACACCCCACATCCCTGCAGTCGATGAGATGTTGACGATCGACCCGCCGCCGCTGTCCTTCATCGCGGGCGCCGCGGTCTTCATCCCGAGGAAGCAACCGACGAGGTTGATCGACAGCACCTTCATGAAGTGCTCGACGGTCGAGTCGACCAGCTTCGTGAACGCGCCGAGCACGCCGGCGTTGTTGACGAGGATGTTGAGCCCGCCGTACGCGTCGACGGTCTCGCGCACCGCTTCCTGCCAGCTGGCCTCGGACGTGACGTCGAGGGTGACGAACACGGCGTTGTCGCCGAGGTCGTGCGCAACGGCTTCACCCTCCGCTTCGAGGATGTCGCCGATGACGACCTTCGCGCCCTCGGCGACGAACCGCCGGGCGTGCGACTCCCCTTGTCCCCGCGCTCCCCCACTGACGAGCGCGACCTTCCCGTCGAGCCGCCCCATCAGTGCTTTTGGCAGTACGGGCAACACAGAAATGTGTTGCCCGTACTGCCAGAACGAGGGATCACGGCTTTTCGGATCCCACGATCCACATCGCGAAGAACTGGGAGCCGCCGCCGTAGGCGTGACCGAGCGCGACCTTGGCGCCATCGATCTGGTGGTCACCGGCCTGACCCCGCACCTGCATCGCCGCCTCTGCGAACCGCAGCGTGCCCGAAGCACCGATCGGGTTCGACGACAAGACGCCGCCGCTCATGTTCACCGGCAGATCACCGTCCATCTGCGTCGCGCCGTCCTCCACCATCCTCCAGCCCTCACCGGAGTCGGCGAACTGCAGGTTCTCCAGCCACATCGGCTCGAACCACGAGAACGGCACGTACATCTCGACGCAGTCGATCTGGTTGCGCGGATCGGTGATGCCGGCCTGCCGGTACACGTCGTTGGCGCACTGGATGCCGCCGAGCGGCAACACCGGATCACGGTCCGCCGACATCGTCGGCTCGGACCGCATCGCAGTGCCGTGCACCCATGCCGGCGGCTTACTGCCGGCGAGCGCATCCTCCGCCGCCAGCACCATCGCGCACGCGCCATCCGACGACGGGCACGTCTCCGCATAGCGGACCGGATCCCACAACATCATCGACTGCTCGATCGACTCGAACGTGATGTCGTGCTCGTGCAGGTGCGCGTACGGGTTCTTCAGCGCGTTGAGACGATCCTTCAGCGCCACCAGGATCCCGATGTGGTCGGGCGCCTTGGCCCGGCGCATGTACGAGCGGATGTGCGGAGCGAAGTAGCCACCAGCACCTGCGTGCATCGGCGGCTGGAACGGGATCGGCAACGACAGTGCCCACATCGCTTCGCTCTCGGACTGCTTCTCGAAGCCCACGATCAGCACTCGCTTGTGGATGCCGGCCTGCACGAGCTGCGACGCCACGATCGTCGTCGACCCACCGACG
>DASUCS010000105.1:0-7374 GCA_036275935.1 Acidimicrobiales bacterium | reverse complement strand
GATCCGGCCCGACATCACGACCTCGAAATCGACGGTGTGCGTTGTATGCATGCCCGGGTTGTCGGGCTCCATGTGCGAGGCCATGCCGGGAAGCTTCTGCTCCATCTCCGCGAACGCAGCGGTGAGGTCGATGTCAGGAGGCAGCTCGGCCGCGCCCTCCGGAGGGACCGTGAAGAAGCCGAACCGGTAACCACCCGGTGGCGGGAAGTACGCATGGTGCGAGGGCTCGGTCCCGTCCGTGGGGAGCGCGGGCACCTCGTCCGCACCCCACATCAGATGGAACTCCATGCCGGGCACGACCGACACAGTCGTGGCCTCGACCCTTGCGTCCGACACGAAGACCGATTTGCCGTCGCCCCTCTGTCCCGTCACCACTCGCCGCACGCTCGTCATCGTCACGCCACCTTCCGGATCTCGTCGAAGCCCTCGACGAGGCAGCCGAGGAACACCTCGGAGTCCGGCACCGCGGCCGGATCCGAGTTGATCGCGATCTGCACCTCGTCGAGATAGCTGAGCAGGGTGATGTTGGCCGCGGCGCCGCTCATCGGTCCGAACGCGAACTGCGCCTCGAGCCGTCCGCCTCCGAAGAACACCGGGATCGGGACGCCCGGCACGTTGCTCGTCACGAAGTCGATGCCGCGCAGGAGCGAACCGAACACGCCCGTCGTGACAGTCGTGGGCAACCGGTAGAGGACACCGGCCAGCGGTTCGGCCAGCGAGAGGGCGGGCTCTGCTCGTTGCTGCGCGACGAGCGTCCGGGTCGCACGCATCCGCTCGATCGGGTCGTCGATCGTCATCGGTACCGCGAACCGGGCGGGCGCGAACTGATTGCCGGCGAGATCGGATGTCTCGTCGTTGCGGATGTTGATCGGCATCGTCATGCGCAGCGCCTCGACATCGGCGCCGTGATGCTCGTGGTAGCGCTTGAGCCCACCGAGCACCGCCGCGACGAACGCGTCGTTCAGCTTGCCGTCGACCCTCTTGGACGCGGCCTTCAGCTCCGGCAGCGGCACCGTGATCGTGTCGAAGCGCACGCTGAGCGATCGTCCGGTCATGATCGGGCTCAGTGGCGACGTTGCCGGCGCGAGCATCCGCCCGACGGACGAGAGCGTGTCGCGGAACCGGCGCATCGTGCCCGGCGCATCCGCGGCGGCCGACATGGCCGCCGCGGTGAGCGACGCGGTCGCCCGTCGCGCAATTCCGAGCTGGCGGCGGCGCTCGTGATCGAGTGCATCGCGCATCCGCTCGAACTGAGTCATGACGTGGATGGCCGGCTCGTCGGGAATGTCGCCCCGGTCCAGCTCGACATCGCGCTCGAGGTCGAACAGATGCATCGCGATCTTCACTGCGCCCACGCCGTCGGTGATGGCGTGATGGATCTTCATGATCAGTGCGGCGCGTCCGTCGGCCAGGCCGTCGACGACCACGAACTCCCACAGCGGACGGGCGCGGTCGAAGCCTTGCATCGCAATCGGCTGCGCGAGGTCGAGCACGGCGCGGAGCGAACCGTCGCCGGGCGCCTTCGTCCACCGAAGGTGGTAGTCGAGATCGAAGTTCGGGTCGAACTCCCAGCGCGGTGGCGCGATCGACAGCGCGTTCGAGATCACCCGCTGGCGAAGTCGTGGGACGAAACGTGTCGCTCGTTCGACGCTGTCGGTCAGGCGCCCACGGTCTGGAGATCGGTCGAGGATGGCGACCGCGGTGATCGTCGAGCGCAACAGCGGATCCTTCTCGATGGTCCACATGAGCGCATCGGCGTCGCTCATCCGATTTTCGAAGCGCATCTCCTCGGGCACAGCTTCAGCATCGCACCCCGTCTGCGGGTTGGTACAGAGCCGAGACCTTGTCCTGTGCAGTGTGGCCGTCGACGTAGGTGCGCACGCGAGGCGTGGTCACTCGGGTGCACTGTCCGCTGTGGGCGTCGCTCGTGGGTTGGGCCTCGACGTCGACGAAGTGGGTCGAGAACAGGTGCACGGTCAGCGACGTGTCGTCGTACGTCGGCCAGATGAGGACGCCATAGGGCGTCGAGTTGGTGATCTTGAGATCGGGCGCGGGCCACGAGATCGTCGCCTCGCGTCCGCGGGGGTAGCGGCTGATGTACAGGGAGTGGCTCTGGTACTCGGTCAGATCGAGCCCGGCGAAGAACGCGGCGTTGAACATCGTGGTCGCGAACTGCGAGACGCCGCCCCCAATGTCGTGGTCGTGAGTCGCGTTGTAGATCACGGGGGCGTCGACGAACCCGCGCTCCTTGGTGCGTTGACCGACGAAGCCGTTCACCGAGAACGTCTCGCCGGGGAGGATCACGTGGCCGCGCACGATGTCCGCGATCTTGTGGATGTTCGTCACCCGGCCCTCACAGCACGCGTGGTGCGTCGTGGGCCCGAAGGTGTCCGGCTGGCCCACTTCCTCGACGATACCGAGCTGCATGGCGTGCTCGGTGGTGAGTGCGGGGTGTCGGGCGACGAGCCCGATCGTGGCCGCCGACTGGTTGGCACGCAGCGCGCTCAGGATCGTCGCGGGAGCTGTGTCCTCGCAGCACGTCGTGCCGTCGTGACCGGGATGCAGCACGGGCTTGCCGTCCTCGACCGAGAACGACGCGTCGGCTGGTTCTTGTCCGATGGTGCCGAACAGCGCGGTCACGGTCAGCTTCAGCACGGCGGGGTCGATGGCGAGCTGGAGCGCGTGATCGTGGGGAACCGCACGGAACCACATCGCCACCGTCGGGACGTCAACCGCCTTGCTCTTGCCATCGACGGTGAGCGTGAGCTGTTGACGCGCGAGGCGTGTGGCTTCGTCCGCGACCTTCTGTGCTTCCGCGTCGGTGAACGTGGGCGCGATGGCTGCCTCGTCGACCCGGACGTCGAGCGGCGTACCCGGCGTGTGGCGAGGTGCGACGGCGAGCAGGGCAGTCGTGAGACGTGCCGCGTCGATGCCGTGACCGGGCTTGCCAGCGGCCACCTCGATGGCCCCGGGTGAAGGCGAGCCGATCGAGGGCTCGGTCGCGGCCGTTCGGTTGTCGCCTTCGAGGCCCGGGAGCGCGGCGGCCAGCGCCGTCGGGTCCACCGTGAAGCGAAGGGACACCGTCCGTTGCTTCACGAACGACGCCGCCCACTCGAACGGCCGCAGCGGCGCGAATCCGGTTCGATCGAACGCCAGGGCCGCATCAGCGGTCGCGCCCTTGTCCACGCTGAGGCCGAGCGCGCTGACCGTTGTGTCGTACTCGTGGTGCTCGTTGGTCGAGATGTGCACGGGCGTCGTGCGCTCGTCCTCGGCGAACTGGTCGATGAGCCGCGCGAGGCCGGCGCGGTCCATCCCTCCGACGTCGTGGCCGGCCAGCTTCACGTTCCGGGCCACCTTGTCGCCGCGTGCATTGGCCGCGACGCCCCACGCCGCAACGAGGAGGACGACCACCAGCACCGGCACACCGACGGCGAACCACGGCCAGCGCCGCCGGCGCTTGATGCGATGGTCCGCCATCACTCCACTCTGGCCGCTCGACACGAGTCAGTTGGCGCCGGGTGGACCCGCTTCCCCAAGATGAGGCCCGAGGCATCCAGCATCCAAGGGGGAGCAGCAGTGGCAGGAATGTGCGAAGGGCGTATCTGCGTGGTCACCGGCGCCGGACGAGGAATCGGCCGCGAGCACTCGTTGATGCTGGCCGAGCACGGCGCCAAGGTCGTCGTCAACGACCTCGGCGGCGACATGGACGGATCCGGCACGCCGACGACCGGGCCGGCGCTCGACGTCGTCAACGAGATCAAGGCGATGGGTGGAGAAGCGGTCGCGAACGGCGACGACATCTCGTCCTGGGATGGCGCGCAGCGGCTGATCAACACGGCCATCGAGACCTTCGGTGGACTTGACGTCCTCATCAACAACGCCGGGATCCTGCGCGACCGCATGCTCACGAACATGACCGAAGAAGAGTGGGACGCGGTCATCAAGGTGCACCTCAAAGGGACGTTCGCACCGAGTCGCCACGCCGCGGCCTACTGGCGAGAGCGGGCCAAGGCGGGCGAGACGAATGACGCGCGCATCATCAACACGACGTCGGTTTCCGGCATCTACGGCAACCCCGGCCAGACCAATTACGGCGCAGCGAAGATGGGCATCGCCGCGTTCACGATCATCAGCTCGATGGAGCTCGGTCGCTACGGCGTCACCGTGAACGCGATCGCGCCGGCGGCGCTCACTCGCATGACCGAGAACCTCGGGATGGGGCAGGCGAGCGACGAAGCCAAGGAGCAGATGTCGCCGCGTTGGATCGCTCCGGTCGCCACGTGGCTCGCGTCGACGCAGTCGGCCGATGTCACGGGCCGCGTGTTCGAGGCGTCGGGTGCGGTGTTCGCCGTCGCGGAGAGCTGGCATCGTGGCCCGACGGCGACGCCGGTCGACGACCCGACGCAGGTCGATGCACTGGCCCGCAAGCTCCTGGCGGACGCTCGTCCGAACGCCAACATGGCAGGGCAGGACCAAAAGGGCTGATGCCCCCGGCTCCGAGCGGAACGCTCGAGCTCGCCGACGGACGTCGCCTCACGTACGACGACATCGGCGCGCCCGATGGGCGGCCGATCGTGTACCTCCACGGGTGTCCCGACTGCCGGCTGACCCGTCATCCCGACGACGGCATCCCCGCGACGATCGGTGTGCGGCTCATCGCGGTCGACCGTCCCGGCTACGGCGGCAGCGACTCGCCGCGTGACTGGACGCGGCGATCGATGGCTGAAGACGTCGTTGCGCTGCTCGACCATCTGTCGCTCGAACGGTGCTCGGTGCTCGGCTGGTCGTCAGGCGGTCAGATCGCACTCGCGTGCGCCGCCGTCGCGCCGGAACGGGTCGCCGCGGTCGGCCTGGCGGCGTCGACGGCGCCAACGGATTTCGACGGTGACGCCGGCGCGGTGGCGCAGGACATGCTGCCGTTCGTCGCGCCCGACGGCCTCGACCCCGCGCTCGCGCTCGAGCACATCCGGGAGGCGAAGAGCGACGCGTACCTGCGCGACCTCGATTCGATCCCTGCTCTCGCCGGGCAGCTCGCGCTCGCCATGCAGGTCGCGATCGCCATGGGCACGTCAGGCGCGGAGTTCGACTTGCGCAACCTGATGACGCCGTGGGACATCGACCTCGGTGCCATCGATGTGCCGGTGTCGCTCTGGTACGGCGAACTCGATGACGTCGTCGATCCGGCGATCGGTGCTGCGTTGGCCGATGCGTTGCCGAACAGCCACTTGGAGCTCATCGAGGGTGCGTCGCACCTTCTCCTTCTCACTCACTGGACCACGCTGCTCGACTCGCTCGCGCGGCAACTCGACGTGGAGGAACCCACATGCCGTTGAACCCCGATGCCGTCGGCGCGAAGTCGCAACCCGGTGAGAAGCACTGGGACTCCAAGGACGCCATCCTCTATGCCCTCGGCGTTGGCTGCGGCGTCGACGATCTGCCGTTCGTCACGGAGAACACACACGGCGTGCCGCAGCAGGTGCTGCCCACGATGGGCGTCGTGCTCGGCGTGTCGGGCCCCGGTGCGTGGGACGCACTCGGCGAGATCAACTGGACCATGCTCGTCCACGGCGAGCAGGCCATCGAGCTCCACAAGCCGATCCCCGTCGAGGGCACGACGCGTTCCGTGACCACGATCGCCGGGTTGTACGACAAGGGCTCGGGTGCGTTGCTCGTCACCGAGACCGAGTCGGTGGATGCGGCGACCGGCGAGCCGTTGTTCACGACCCGGTCGGGCGCGTTCATCCGCGGAGAAGGCGGGTGGGGCGGCGATCGCGGTCCCGGTGGACCGCGGCCGACGCCGCCGGAGCGCGAGCCCGATCACGTCGTGACGTATCAGACGGGTGTCGACCAGGCGCTCATCTATCGGCTGTCGGGCGACCGCAACCCGTTGCATTCCGACCCTTCGTTCGCAGCGGCGGCCGGATTCGACCGCCCGATCCTCCACGGCCTGTGCACGTACGGCTACACGGGACGAGCGTTGCTCAGCGCGTTGTGCGACAACGATCCGGCCCGCTTCAAGTCGATGGAGGCCCGGTTCACGTCCCCGGTGTTCCCCGGCGACGAGCTCACGATCTCGATCTGGCGCACCGGCGACGGTGAAGCCGTCTTCCAGACCCGTCGCCCGGGCGACACAGTCGTCGTCGACAACGGACTCTGTCGCTTCAACTGATCAGGAGCGGACGATGCCGAGGGTGTCGCGGTGGTCGCCGTTCCAGTCGCCCACGATGGCGAAGTCACCCGGATCGCCGTAGGTGATCGTGAGATCGGCGATGCCCGACGTGTTGGTGTTGCGGAAGTAGAAGGCGTTGCCGCGGTGGATGGCGATCGTGTCGCGACCGTCGCCGTTCCAATCGCCGACGAGCGGTTGGTCGAGCGCGTCGCCGTAGGAGAACGTGATGTCGGCCACGCCGGTCGAGTTCGAGTTGCGGAGGTAGAAGGCGTTACCGCGGTGGATGCCCAGCGTCGCTCGGCCGTCCCCATCCCAATCCCCGATGATCGCATCGTCGCCCGGATCGCCGTACGTCACGAACACGTCCGCCACGCCGGTCGTGTTCGAGTTGCGAAGGAAGAACGTGTTGCCCCGGTGCACGCCGACGTCGTCGCGACCGTCGCCGTTCCAGTCGCCGCAGATCGGTTGATCGCCCGCATCGCCGAACTGCACGACGCGAGTCGCGGCTCCACTGGTGAGGCTGTCGCGCTCGTAGAACGCACCGTTGCGGAAGGTCGTCGGCGTCGTCACCCCGTCCCCATCCCAGTCGCAGGCCAGCGCACGATCTCCGGGATCTCCGTAGCCGAACGTGTGGTCGGCGACACCCGAGCTGTTCGTGTCGCGAAGCAACCACGTCGGGCTGTTGCCGCTCGAGCCGCTGCCACCTGCGGCCTGGCCCGAGTTCGGGTCGACCATCAGGCTCGACTCGTCGACCGCTTCGAAGTCGGCGCCGGTGAGGTTGCCGAGCTGGTGCAGATGGTCGTTGTCCCACCGCTCATCTGGGACGCCGGAGATGTACCACGGCGAACCGTTGTCGGCGACGATCACGCCGTAGGTCTTCATCGCCTGCAGGATCACTTGCACCTCGGGCGCGTACGACGACACGTCGAGATCGCCGCGCAACCGCAAGCGCAGGCCCATCGGCGGAAGGCTCGAATCCGCAGTTCCGGCTTGATGTCGCGCTGGCCACAGGTAGCTGCGGTCGCTGCGCGGAACGGTCACCCGGATCGCGTGGTCGATGTGACCGCTCGCCACTTCGTCGTAGCGCACGAGTCCCGCCAGTATCGGCAGTCCGGCGGCGTCGGCGGAGGTCCACGTGTCGGGTCGGAGCGCGTTGCTGTTCAGGTTCCACACCGCGCCTGAGCCCGCGTGCCACGTGCCGTCGC
>DASUCS010000104.1:0-5637 GCA_036275935.1 Acidimicrobiales bacterium | reverse complement strand
GGCGCGTTAATCATGATCTCCCACACGTCGTCGTCGGAGAGCAGCGGCTCGAGCGGGCCGTAGCCGGTGAGGTTCCGGAACGCTCGTTCCGCCAACAATTCCGGATCCGCCACGTCGAACTCGCGGCGACCGCGCTTGAAGTCGTCGCTCCAGCGCGTCACCTCGTCGTCGATGAGCGCTCGCAGCTTCGGATTGCCGTCCGCCGCAGCGAGATCGAGCGAGATGTCCTTCGCGCGTTCTTGCACGGCGCGCTCGATTTCGAGCAGGGGCGACGTCCACGTGTCGTCATGCACCCCCGCATGCCCCCGCATCACGCCGAAGGTTCGCTACCGGTCGACGATGCTCCTGCCCGATCCATCCTCGATGCCCGTTTCAACCGTCATCGTCCTCGATCCACGACCCGAGCGACCCGGGGGCGACGGCGACGGGTTCGTGCGAGGACACGACGAGCTCGTGTCGCTCGTCGACGCGATCGAGCACGGCTTGCACCGCACTCGTCACCGGTGCGGTCAGCGCGGTCGGCAATCGCTTGCCGGTCTCGATGATGTCGTCGAGGTGACGGCGATCCGGCACGAACACAGGTCCGGCAATGGAACGTGCAGTCGCGGTGCGAGACCCGACGAGCTCCGCGTAGGCCGACGTGAGCTCGGCGCGGGCGCGAGGGCTCCGCGGTGCGCGGTTGACCAGCGGCACGACGCGAGCGGCGTCGACGCCGTGCTCGAGCAGCGCGTCCACGGCGCGCACCAGCCGGTGGACGCCCTTCGGCGTCGGCAGGCCGACAACCACCGCGACATCGGCGTGGGCGGTGACGGCCCGAGCGAACAGATTCCGCTCCTCGACGTCGAGCGAGCCGCACTGCGTCTCGCCCTCGAGGTCCGCATCGACGTCCGCGACCACGGCCTTGTACACCCTGCGGATGCCGTCGAGCGCGGCGTCGAACGCTCGGGGGCGAACGGTGACCCAATCCCGATGTCGGCGGAGGCCGAGCAACAGGTCGTAGGGCCGCTCGCCCGCGCTGAACGTCAGCGCGCGGACCTCTGCCGACGACGGCTCGCCGTTCCGATACGCCTCGACGAGCTCCTGGACGCCCGGCATCACGTCACCGACGTCATGGAGCATGGCGTGGTCCGCATCGAGGCCGAGGTCGGCGAGCAGCACCAGACCGCCGAGGCGGACGTCGGATCCCAACCCCTGCGCCAGTGCGATCGCGATCGTGGAGCTCCCGACGCCACCCGCGCCGAGGACGGCCACCAGCTGGCCGCGCCACGTGCCGAGTGGCGGCGACGTTGCGGTCGGTAGGACGTCGCGGCGCGAGATCGCAACCGCGTGTGCGTCGAGCGCTTCGAGCAGTTCGCTACGTGTCAGCGTCGCGGGGAGCACCGCCGACGCGCCGAGCGACGTCCAGTCCCGTCGGTGCCGCCCGTCGTCGACGACGATCACGGCGCACCCACAGGCGCGTGAGTCGTCGATGAGATCGCGGTCGACCCCGGGCGCACCGCTGTCGATCAACAGTGCCGAGAACGCCCGTCCGGACGCGAGCCGGGCTCGAACCTCGTCGACCGTCACGCACTTCACGAACTCGACCGGCACCATCGCGGACGTGCTCCATCGGGCAAGTTCGCTGAACCATCCAGACCTGGCCTGGGCGAGACCGAGTGCGACGAACCGCTCGCTCGGCACTCAGGAGCCCTTGCCGGCCGGCGGCTGGTACGAGTCAGGCCCGACGTCGGTGCCGACTCCGGTGGCCCGGACCAGGGTGATCTTTCCGGCTTGGGCGGCATGCGTGACGGCGAGTGCGTTGTCGGCCGTGTCCACCGCGAGCACGACGATCATCTCGCTGCCCGTCCCGAGCGCACCGTGCTCGTTCTGGTCGACGCGCAGCACCTCGGCGCGGCGAGCGACCACGAACGTGCCTCCGTCGGTGCCGCTGCCGTAGGTGACGAGCACGTCGACCTTCTCGCCGCGGGCGACCATCCCGTCGAGCGCTCGCGACCGCTCCACCGGCACCGACAGCTGGTACCTGGGATCCGCAGCGTCGCCTCCGAGCACGGCGCTCGCCTGGATGAGCTCGCCGCCAGACAACGGCGTCGTCGTGAGCCGTCCGACGACGGCGTCGACATCGGTGAACGCCCGCTGTGACAGCCCGTCCGGGAGATCCATCGAGAGGGTGCGCAGGTCGTTCGCCTGCAGCTTCGTGCCGGCGACCACGTCGTGCGTCATGACGACGTAGGAGCCCGACGGCCCGCCGCTGTCGCCTCGCGCTGCGACGAAGGCACCGAGTGCGGCCAGGGCCACGAGAAGGCCCCCGACCACGGCCCGGCCGGTCGGCAACCGGCGGCGACGGGCGGGCTGGCGCGGGCCGTCGACGACGGCGGTCGTGCCGTTTCCGTTGCGTTCGCCCCGCACCGCAACCCCCACGCAACGTTCTTGGCCGTCGAAGCGCTCGACACCTGCTCGCCCTCAGAAAATTCATCTGAGGGATCGAAAGTCATGGAGGAGTGGTCTAATCTCTCTCGCCATGGCGGAAATCAGATGGCTGTCGACGGCTGAGGCCGCCAAGCGGCTCGGGATCACGCCGCGCACGCTGTACCGCTTCATCGACCAGGGTGACATCCCGGCATATCGCTTCGGTCGTGTCATTCGGCTCAAGGAAGACGAAGTCGACGCGTTCATCGACAATTGCCGCATCGAGCCCGGCACGCTCGAGCACCTGTATCCGGAACCGATCGAGCAAGCGAAGTAGCGCGACCGATTCGTACGTCAGACGACGGTGACCTCCGCGATCACCTCGATCGGCACGTAGGTCGGTACTCGGGCGTCGCCGTCGGTGCGGATGGCGACGACGTCGCGGCCGACGCTGCGCAGCTCGCCGGCCACACCCTCGCTCGGAACGAGCGTGGTGATCAGCACTCGGGGCCGGTCCGCCGCCACGATGTTGAGCATCTCGGCGAATCCGAGCTCGGCGCGCACGCTGCGGTCGCCGAGGGACGTCTCGGCTCGAAGGTCAGGCCGAATCGAGCTGATGCCCCGGTAGGCGATCAGCACGTCTCGGCCGGCGTCCGTGCGCACGGCGCAGAAGTCGGACGCGACGAGCACGACGACGCCTCGATGCCGGCGGCCGGCCGGCCCGTGGACCACGACGGTCGTGTTGCGTTCGGCGAGATCGACCAGGACACCCGCGAACGTCGCCGATTCCTCGGCCTGGACGCGCAGCCATCGCGCCCTGGCTCGCGCGCCGGCCGCATCAGTGCTGCGCGCGTCCGCCAGCCAGCGATCGAGCCGCGCGTCGAGGTTCGGTGCTCCCAGCACACCGTCGCCCGACGGCACCGCGGCCACCCCCAGGCGGGGCTCGTCCACGGCACAACGGTACGCTTTGCACGATCGTGAGCACGACCCAAGTACGAGTGAGCGTGCCCGGGAATCACCTGATGACCGGTCTGCTCGGACAGCGTGACGAGTTGCTCCGGCTCGTCGAAGGCGCGTTCCCGAACGTCGAGATCCACGTGCGGGGCAACGAGATCGCCATCGAAGGTTCTGCCGTCGAAGCCGATCTCGTCGGTCGTCTCTTCGAGGAGATGGTGATCGTGCTGCAACAGGGCGATCGTCTCGAGCCTGCGACCGTGACCCGCACGATCGACATGGTGAAGGCCGATGAGCGGCCGTCCGAGGTGCTGACGTCGGAGGTGCTGCGCGCCGCCAAGGGACGCACGATCAGGCCGAAGTCGAGCGGGCAGAAGCGCTACGTCGACGCGATCCGCGAGAACGTCATCACCTTCGGCATAGGCCCGGCTGGTACGGGCAAGAGCTGGCTCGCGGTCGCGATGGCCGTGCAGTCGCTGCAGGCCAAGGACGTCGACCGCATCATCCTCACCCGCCCCGCGGTCGAAGCGGGCGAGCGGCTCGGCTTCCTGCCCGGCGACATCATGGCCAAGGTCGATCCGTACCTGCGTCCGCTCTACGACGCGCTCTACGACATGGTCGAGCTCGAAGGCGCGCAACGATTGCTCGAACGCGGCACGGTCGAAGTCGCACCGCTGGCGTTCATGCGTGGCCGCACGATCAACAGGAGCTTCATCATCCTCGACGAGGCGCAGAACACGACGCCCGAGCAGATGAAGATGTTCCTCACGCGCATCGGGTTCGGTTCGAAGGTCGTCGTTACGGGCGACGTGACGCAGGTGGACGTGATGGGTGGACGCAGCGGGCTCACCGGCCTGGAGAAGACGTTGGCGGGCATCGACGGCCTCGCGTTCGTGCACCTGTCGAGTCGCGACGTCGTGCGGCACCGGATCGTGCAGGACATCGTGAACGCGTACGAGCGCGCCGCGCCGCCGGTGCGTCAATGAGCGACCCGACGTATCCGCTGACGTCGAAGCGCCGGCGGTTGCCCGACGAGGGCGCGCTCGAAGTCTTCGTGGCCAACGAGCAAGCGGTGCAACAAGTCGACACGAGCCGATGGCAGACGCTGGCGGAGAACGTGCTCGAAGCCGAGGGCATCCGTGGCGACGCCGAGCTGTCGCTGCTGTTCGTCGACGAAGCGACGATCACCGAGCTCAACGAGCGGTTCATGGGTTCGAACGAGCCGACCGACGTGCTGTCGTTCCCGTTGGAGGACGACGTGGTGGGCGCCGGACGGTGGCCCGACAACGGACCGACGGGCCCGAGTGGACTCCGCGAGGACGTGGGTGAGCCGCCATTGCTCCTCGGCGATGTCGTGATCTGCCCCCAGGTCGCGTTCAAGAACGCGCCGACGCACGCCGGAACGTACGACGACGAGCTCGCGTTGCTGGTCGTGCACGGGGTGCTGCACGTGCTCGGCATGGATCATGCCGACGCCGACGAAGAACGCGAGATGCAAGCGAAGGAGCGCTCGCTCCTGGAGCGCTTCCACAAACCCCGGTGACGACCGCCGAGATCCTCGGGCTGCTCGCCTTCGTCGCCCTGGTGGCGTTCGCAGCGGTCCTCGCGGTGGCAGAGACGAGCCTCACGCACCTCAGCCGGGGCCGCGCCGCCGCGTTGGCGGAGGACGGCGACAAGCGCGCGGCGATGCTCGCCCGGCTGCTCGAGCGGCGCGAGCGCGTCATCAACCCGCTGCTGTTCCTGTTGCTCACGTGTCACCTGGCCGCGGCGACGATCGTCGCGGTGCTCGTCTACAACCGGTGGGGGAGCGCGGCGGTGATCCCCGCGTTCGTGATCGAGCTCGTCGTGATCTTCGTCCTCGCCGAGGCCGTTCCGAAGACGTACGCACTGCTCGCCACCGACCAGACCGCGCTGCGCATCGCACCACTCGCTCGTGCGATCGGGCTCATCGCACCGCTGCGTTGGGCCGCTCGACTGCTCATCGGGGTCGCCAACGTCATCATCCCCGGCAAAGGTCGCGCGACGGGCCCGACCGTGACTGAGGACGACCTCGTCGGACTGGCGAGCATCGCCGTGCACGACGACGTCCTCGAGCTCGAGGAGCGCAAGCTCATCGAGAACACGATCGAGTTCGGCGACACGGTCGTGCGCGAAGTGATGGTGCCGCGCCCGGACATGGTCACGGTGGCGTCCAACTTCCGAGTCGGCGATGTGATCGAGATGGTGATCCTCAACGGTTTCAGCCGCTTGCCTGTCTCGGGCGACGGCATCGACGAC
>DASUCS010000103.1:0-3533 GCA_036275935.1 Acidimicrobiales bacterium | reverse complement strand
GCGACAAGGACGTGAATCGAAACGACGTCAGGATGGCGTGACGGTGAGCTCGACGACGACGAAGCCGTTCGCCGTGTCGCGTTTGACCGTCATCGCGTAGCGTGCCGACGGTTGCAGGTAGTTGCAGTCGAACACGTCGCCGTTCGGACGACAGCCCTGAAACGAGCCTTGCTCGCCGTTGTACGGCGACTCGAAGAGCACACGGATCACGTCGTCCGACGCGAAACGTTGTGCTGCCACTTGGTTGTTCGCCGAGTACGCCGCCCACAGGCCGTTCACCGCCGCCTCGGGTGAGGTCACCGGGGGTCGCACTGTGGTCGCCACGCTCGTCACGGTCGCGGACGTCCCCGAGGTCGACGATGAGCTCGACGAGCTCACAGTTGTCGACGTGGACGTCGAGGCCGTCGACGAACGGGCGGGCCGTGTCGTTGTTGCCGTTGTCTGCGCCGGCGAATGCGTGTCGTCGTGGACCGCTGCCGCGATGACGCCGGCGAGCAGCACGACCACGGCAACCACCAGCACCGGCACGGGGGAGGGCCCCGACGAGGTCACGACAGGCCGAGAGCCTCCAGCGCGCGGGCGCGCACGCCCTTGTAATCGACCTTGCCGTTCGGGGCGCGCTGGATCGAGTCGACCACCACCACGCGCTTCGGAGCCTTGTACGCAGCCAGCTTGTCCTTCACGTGTGCGATCACGTCCCCTTCATCGACCGTCGCGCCCGGAGCCGACTCGACCACCGCGGTGATGGCCTCACCGAACTTGTCATCCGGCACGCCCACGGCGACTGCGTCGCGCACGTCGGGATGCAGCTTGAGCACCTCTTCGACTTCTTCGGGGAAGACCTTCTCACCGCCGGTGTTGATGCACACCGAGCCACGACCGAGCAGCGTCAGCGTGCCGTCCGCCTCGACCGTCGCGTAGTCGCCTGGTATCGAGTAGCGCGCGCCGTCGATCTCGACGAACGTCGCCGCGGACTTCGCTTCATCCTTGTAGTAGCCGACCGGGGTGACACCCTTGACGGCAACGCGTCCGACCTCACCGGAGCCAGGCACGACATCGCGACCGTCATCGGTGATGACGCGTGCGTTCTCGCCCAACGTGAACTTCGCGGTGTGCGACGTGCCGCCCGCGGTCGACACCGACTGGCCCATCCCGAGCGCTTCGGACGACGAGAACGCGTCGGCCAGCATCATCCCGGGATGGTGGCGGAGCAGCCCCTGCTTGGTCTCCTCGCTCCACATCACGCCCGAGGAGGTGATCGCCTTCACGCTGCTGATGTCCCACTTGCCGGGTTGATCCTCCAGCGCACGCAGCACCGGCTTCGCAAACGCGTCACCCACCCAGGCGATGGCGAACACTGACTCGCGTTCGACCGTGTCCAGCAACTCGGCGGCGTCGAACGAACGACCTTCCAGACACACGACCGAGCCGCCGCCGCTCAGCAGCGACAGCGACGTGAACATCCCGGTGCCGTGCATCAGCGGCGCGGCGGGGAGGCCGATGAGTCCGGGAGCGACGCACAGCTCCCGCACCTTGTCGAGGTTCGGCTCGGGACCGTAGGGCACGCCGCTCGACGGATTGAGCGTGACGAACAGATCGTGCTGGCGCCACATCACCCCCTTCGGCATGCCAGTGGTGCCGCCGGTGTAGAGGAGCAACAGGTCGTCACCGTCGCGGCCGTGCGACGGCACGGTCCTTTCGGTCGCGGACGCCGCCGCCTCCTCGTAGGGGATCGCCCAATCGGGGCAAGGCCCGTTGCCGTCGTCGACCCACAACCACGTACGCACGTTGGTCACGCGGTCGCGCACCTTGTCGCACCGTTCGGAGAAGGTGCCGTGGAAGACGACGGCGACCGCGTCGGCGTTGTCCCAGAGGTAGACGAGCTCGTCCTCGCCGTATCGGTAGTTGGTGTTCACCGGGGCCAAGCCCGCCTTGAACGTGGCGAACATCGACTCCATGTACTCGGGGCAGTTGTAGAGGTACTGCGCGACCTTGTCCTGACGCTTCGCGCCGTTGTCGAGCAACACCTTGGCGACGCCGTCCGCCCGGCGATCGAACTCGCGCCAATTCACCCGGCGCGTGCCCTGCACCTGGCACTGCGCGTCCGGTACCTGCTCGGCGACCACCTCGTACACATCTGCGAAGTTCCAACCGTTGGTCACTTTTCCCCCTGGATCGAACGGCGAGAGTAGTTCTCATCGAACGCACAGCTGCCGCACACGAACTCCTCACATCCCGAGCGCAGGATCGTCAGAGGAAAGAGGAGAACCAATGTTGATCGTTGCCTACGTGCTGACCATCGCCGCCTTCGCCCTCGCCATCGGCGCCGTCGCTCGGCTCGTGAATCCCGGGCGTCAGGATCTCGGGATCGCGGCCACAGTCGGGATCGGCCTCGTCGGCCTGCTGGGCGGCAGCATGCTGACGAACCTGCTCTGGATCCGCAGCGGCGTCATCGGTCTGGTGTTCGCGGTCGCGGTGGCCGCGGTGCTGGTCTGGGCGGTGACCCCGGAGCGCCAGACAGCCTGAAGGTGCACCGGCGGGCGCGACTACCGTCCGAGATCGATGGACTTCGACCTGCCCCCGGACGACGACCCGCGCCGCGTCGAGCTGCGCAACTGGTTCGCCAAGCACCCGAACCCGACCGGTCGCCAACTCGCCGAGGCCGGGTACGTCGCCCCGCACTGGCCGAAGCCGTACGGTCTCGACGCCGATCCCGTGCACCAACTCGTGATCGACGACGAGCTGCGACGCGCCGGCGTGCGCCGACCCGAGAACATGATCGGAATCGGGTGGGCCGGGCCCACGATCCTTCACGCCGGCAGCGAGGCACAGAAGGACCGTTACCTCATGCCACTGCTCGCGGGCGAAGAGGTGTGGTGTCAGCTGTTCAGTGAACCCGAGGCGGGAAGCGACCTCGCGGGTCTCCGCACGCGCGCTGTGCGCGACGGGGACGAGTACATCGTCAATGGTTCGAAGATCTGGACCTCGGGCGCGCATGCGTCGAAGTTCGGCATCTTGATCGCCCGCACTGATCCCGAAGCGACCAAGCACAAGGGGATCTCGTACTTCATCTGCCCGATGGACACGCCCGGCATCGAGATCCGACCCATCGTCGAGATGACCGGCACGCACATGTTCAACCAGGTGTTCTTCACCGACGTGCGCATCCCCGCCGAGAACCTCGTCGGCGAGGAGAACGAAGGGTGGACGCTCGCCAAAGTGACGCTCGGGAACGAGCGCGTGTCGTTGTCGAGCGGTGGCGCGCTGTGGGGTCGTGGTCCGACGGCGGGCGATCTGCTCGACGTGGTGCGGTCGTGCGGTGGTGTGGAGGATCCGACGTTGCGACAGCAGCTCGCGCAGCTGCACATCGAGCAGAAGGTGCTCGACCTCAGTCGATTCCGCACGATCTCGGCGCGCATCCGAGGTGAGCAGCCCGGACCGGAAGCGTCGATCCGCAAGGTGATGGCGGACGAGCACGGCCAGCACATCATGCGGGTGGCGCGCGATCTCTGCGGCTCGGCGGGGATGTTGTC
>DASUCS010000102.1:0-10203 GCA_036275935.1 Acidimicrobiales bacterium | reverse complement strand
AAGGTCCCGAGATCGAGGGACGACGGTCCCCGCCACTGTCACAGGGGGCCCGTACCGTTGGGGCATGGCGCTGGCGCAACCGATGCTCAACCCCGCGCAGCAGCACGTCCTGGACGTGCTGGCGGCGAAGCGCGACGAGCGGCCGGTGTTCGAGGCGGATCTCGGGTCTCGTCTCCGTGCCCAACTCGAGGACGGCCTGTCGTCCCTCGTGCCGGTGCTCGACACGCTCGGCATCGACCGGCTATTCGTGAACAAGCACAAGGTCAGCTCCGTGCTGGGGTGCGAAGTCCGGTTCCTCGCCGAGGACGAGATCGGGTTCGAGGGATGGACCGTCCCCATCGCACGAGGGACGGTCGCTCACCGCGCCATCGAACTATCGATGAACATGCGGGGTGACCCCGTGCCCGCGGAGTTGGTCGACCACGCGTTGGCGAACTTGACCGAAGGGCAGAGCGACGGTTTGGCGGAATGGCTCCAATCGATCAGCGAGCTCGAGCGGGCCGACCTTCGTGGTCAGGCCCTCAACAGCGTGTGCGCCTTCCTCGAATCATGGCCTCCGCTCCATCCCCGATTCCGGCCGCGCGCCGAGAGCAAAGTCAGCGTCGAGCTGTTGGACGGTCGTATCAGGCTGACGGGCAAGGTCGATCTGACACTGGGCGTGGCCGATGGCCTGCGGGCCGGCAAAGTGCTGATCGACCTGAAGACCGGCGGGTTCAGTCCAGTACATCTGGATGACCTGCGGTTCTATGCACTCGTCGAAGCCGTCGTGCGGGGGGTACCGCCTCGCCGGGTTGCGACCTACTACCTCGAGAGCGCCAAGCCGCAACCTGAAGACATCACGGTGCCACTGCTCCAGTCGGCCGCCGAGCGGGTGGTCGGGGCCGTCGACCGCTGGGTCGCGCTGCGCACCGCCGCCGTCGACCCGGTGCGCAAGCCCGGACCGGTGTGCCGGTGGTGTCCCGTGCTCGCGTCGTGCGAGCAGGGCCAGGCCCACCTCGCCGCCACCGACGACTGGTAGCCGCGCTCCCGCTCAGTCGAGCGGTGGCACCTCACTGACCCACCACAGGTCGGCGTTCGCCAAACGGTCATGCCACGCCTGCGGCGCGCCGTTCATCAGCGTCGAGTAGTCCCAGTAGTCCTTCCACAGCGCGATGTGCTCGCCCCGAACGTGCTGCACCGACACGAACGGGAGCTTCACGACCTCGCCGCTCTCGAAGTACCAGTCCTCCTGGTGCTCGGTGAACACGATGTCGTCGTTCGCGGCCATCGCCCGAAGGTGATGCTTGTAGTCGGACAACGGCTCGATCCCGAGACGAAGCCGGGCGACGATGCGTTCGGGTCCTCGCGCCGCCGACAGCCCGCCCGTCGGGACGTCGTAGTAGATCGAGTCCTCGTCGAAGAACGACGCGATCGCGTCCCAGTCACGGGTGTACAGCGCGCTCCAGAACGCACGCACGGTCTCGGTCGGATCGGAGTTCGCCACGGCCCGGACACTGTCACACCCCGCGGAGAGAATGGACGCTGATGGAGTCGTCGGTGCTCAGGTTCGCGGAGACTGTTCGGGCGCTCGGCCTCGAGGCGCGCCGGCACCGCTTGAAGATGCCTGGCTTCCGTAGCCCGCCGCGCCTGCACGGCGTCGACCGTTCGGTGCGCCGCCGGCCCGACGGGGGAGCCACGATCGCCGTGGTGGTGCGCGGCCGTCCCTGGGCGGCGGTGGTCGCCGACATGGTCGAGGGCGTCATCGTCGCCAACGCCCTCACCGGCAAGGACGCCGACCGGGTGCGGTCCAAGCTCTGGCACGTCGTCGGCGGCGACCAGATCGCCGCCGCCTGACGTCGCTACTTCTTCAGGAGCAACGGCGCCCGATGTTGCACCGGGTCGCCGGCCGCTGTGAACACGACGTCATAGGTGCCGGGCGTCATCCCCTTGGTGTGCACCTCGTAGTCGTAGAACGACGCGCCCTTGTCCTGCTGGTGGAACACGAACGGCGCAGTGATCGGAACCGCGCCGGCGTCGCCGCACGAGCCGCCGGCGGCGACCACACACTGCGCCGTGACGGCGAGCGTGGCGGCGCTGACGTTCGTGCCCGAACCGTCGCGCAGCTGCACCTTGATGTGCACGTTGGTGCCGACCTTGTAGATCTGCGTCGTGTTGTAGGTGAACGTCACCGCGTAGTCGACCAACTGTGTGAGTGGACCGGACGTGCTGGCGGCGAAATCCGTCGAAGACGAGGTGTACTCCGCGGTGATCGTGTGCGAGCCAACCGGCAGGATCGTCGACAGCGTGGCGGAGCTCCTACCGGGAGTACCTGTGGGGGAGAGCGCCTGCACGCCACCGAGGTTCGTCGATCCGTCCTTGAACTGCACGGTGCCGGTCGGGAAGTCGCTACCCGAGCCGGCGGTGACGGTGGCGGTGAGGCTGACGCTCCCGCCTGCGGTCGACGGATTGCTTGCGGACGTGACCACAGTGGTCGTTGGTCGCGACTGCACGACCTGTGTGTACGGCTGCGACGTGCTGCCCAGGAAGGGCGAGGAATCCGGCGTGAAGATGGCCGTGATCGTGTGCGACCCGATTGCCAGCGACGACGTGGTCAGGCCGGCCTTGGCCGAGTTCGTGGAAGCCGGTGCCAGATCGATCGGTCCTCCGAGATCGCTGCCCCCGTCGCGGAACTGGACGGAACCGCTTGGTGTGCCACCGCTTGCGGCGGTGACCGTCGCCGTGAGGCTCACCGCTTCGCCGGGGACCGATGGATTGACCGTCGACGTGACCGCAGTAGCGGTGAAGCCGACCGGTGGCAGTTCGTACGCCCCCATGTCGACGATTGCCGAGCCGTTCGAGTCGCCGTCCGAGATGCGCGGGTAGGCATCGAGGTCGAACGAAGAAAGGGAGGGTGCCGCGTTGTCTCCCGCATCGATCGCAGGCGAACCGGCCTTCAGATGGAAGTCGCCGGGGTTGTGGTTGTCCGGATCGACGAACTGCGGATCGGCCGTGAGGTTCCCGTTCGTGCCGGTCGGGTCGCATCCTGACCACGTGTACGACGGCATGAGCGAGGTGTCTGCGATGTTGTGGCTGAACATCGGCGGGTTCGTGTCGTTGAACGTCCCGCAGACGACCGCGTGGTCCGCGACCGTCGACAAGACATTGTTGACGACCTGCGCGTCGTGGTCGAAGCCGTCGGCGAACAGCGCGGGGCCGTTGTTGCGGGCGACGGTGTTGTTGACGAACTGCGGGCCGACCGAGTTGAGCGGCACCAACCAGTACACACCGATGCCCGCGTTGTCGAAGATGAGGTTCTGAGCGATCGTCGCTGGAGAATCGTTGACGATCCACATGCCGGCGCCGTTGTTGTACGCCCGGTTGCCAACAATCTGGTTGTTCTCGACGACAGTCGCACCGGATGCGAAGAGCGTGATGCCTCCACCAGACGATTGCGTCGCGGCGTTGCCCAGGATCTGGTTGCCGATGATCTCGGCGTGACTCGAGCCGCCGACGGCAATCCCACCGCCACCGATGCCGCCCGAACACCCGGCCTGAGTGTTCCCGGCGATGAAGTTGTTCTCGATGCGTGGTGAGGCGAAGTTCGAGTAGACGCCGCCGCCCTCACCGCAGAAGTTGTTGTTCACGATGCGGTTGTCGACGATCGTCGGCGAAGACGAACTGGCTCTGATCCCGCTGTTGCTGGCGTGCGTGATCGTGAATCCGCGCAACGTCGTCGCGCGCGTCTCGTTGTGCGAGAAGGTCACGACGGTGCCGGTCCCGCCGCCATCGATCGTGGTCGAGTCGGGGCCCTCACTGCTCTCGACGGTGATGGCCTTGCCCTTGAAGTCGATGTGCTCCGAGTAGGTGCCCGGCGCGACCTCGACGGTGTCGCCATTGGACGCCGCGTCGATACCCGCCTGGATCGTCGGTTGACTGCCCGGCACGTTGATGACCGCAGCCGCGTGTGCCGCCGGAACCGACGTCGCCAGCACGCCGCCGACTGCTGATGCCGTCAGAACGGTCGCCGCCAGCGCCCGTCGCAAGATGTTGCCCACCCGCTTGATCCTCTCGAGGTCCGCCTCAGCGGAGGGTACCGAAGCAACCACCGTCTGTGAAGAGTCGAGGCGGGCTTTGATCGGGAGGCCGCGTAACGTCGCGGGCGCCCCCGTATCCCAACTGGCAGAGGAGAGGTCCTTAAAAGACCTTCGAGTGCGGGTTCGATCCCCGCCGGGGGCACTGGCAGGATGGTGGGAGACATCGGGGGAGGTCCCATGCTCGATCTGGTCATTCGAGGCGGCGAGGTCATCGACGGGACGGGAGCGCCGCGGCGCACCGCCGACGTCGGTGTGAAGGATGGGAAGATCGCGGCCGTCGGTCAGATCGACGAAGAGGCCCGCGAAACCGTCGACGCCGATGGCGCGTTGGTCACGCCCGGGTTCGTCGACATCCACACCCACTACGACGGTCAGGCGACGTGGGACCCGCAACTGCGTCCGTCGTCAGGTCACGGCGTCACCACGATCGTGATGGGGAATTGCGGGGTGGGGTTCGCGCCGGTGCACAACCAGGACCACGCGCAGCTCATCGAACTGATGGAAGGGGTCGAGGACATCCCTGGTGCCGCGCTGCACGAAGGCCTCCCGTGGGACTGGCACAGCATCAGTGACTACCTCGACGCGTTGGAGCGTCGTCCGCACGACATCGACTTCGCCGCGCAGGTCTGCCACGGTCCGCTGCGGCTCTACGTGATGGGTCAGCGCGGGGCCGACCGCGAACCGGCAACGGCCGAAGAGATCGCGGAGATGGGTCGCATCGCGGCCGAGGGCGTTCGAGCCGGCGCACTCGGGTTCACGACATCGCGCACGCTGAACCACCGCACGAGCAAAGGCGAGCCGACGCCGACGCTCACCGCGGCACGCGAGGAGCTCGTGGGCATCGCACGGGCGCTCGGCGAGATCAACGCCGGGGTGCTGCAGGTCGTGTCCGACTTCCCCGACTTCGAGAACGAGATGGAGACGCTGCTGGAGATGCAACGCCAGTCGCGCCGCCCGCTCTCGGTGTCGTTGTCGCAGGGCAGGATCGGTGGCGGAGGGCGCGGCCATCAGGCCGTGCTCGACGTGATCACCCGCGCGAACGAAGAAGAAGGACTGCGCATGCGCGCGCAGGTGCCGGCGCGCGGCATCGGGGTCCTCGTCGGATTGCAGGCGACGGTGAACCCGCTCAAGGGATCACCGACCTACCAAGCCCTCGGCGATCCACCCATCGAGGAGCTGGCCACGCTGCTCGCCGATCCGGCGGTGCGCGAGAAGGTCATGAGCGAGCTCGCGCCTCTGAGCTTCCTCGAGCGCGTGTACGAGCTCGGCGACCCGCCGAACTACGAACCCGCGCCGGACCAGAGCGTGGCCGCGCGCGCCGCGCGCCAGGGGATCGACCCCAAGGAGCTGATGTACGACCTGTTGCTCGGCGACCACGGTCGCGCGCTGCTCTACTTCCCGATCCTCAACTACTTCGACGGCAACCTCGACGCCGCCGGCGAGCTGCTCGCCCACAAGTACACGGTGCCCGGGCTGAGCGACGGCGGTGCGCACGTCGGCACCATCTGCGACGCCAGCTTCCCGACCACGTTGCTGTCCTACTGGGCTCGGGACCGCGACCACGGGCAGACGTTCACGCCGGAGTGGGTCGTGCAGCAGCAATGTCGGGCCACGGCCGAAACGGTCGGTCTGCTCGACCGCGGCGTGCTCGCTCCCGGCTACAAAGCCGACATCAACGTGATCGATTTCGAGCACGTCGGTATGGGTGCGCCGCGGCTCGCGTTCGACCTCCCCGCGGGCGGCAAGCGTCTCGTGCAGCCGTCGATGGGCTATTTGCACACCTTCGTCAGTGGTGTCGAGATCGGCACCGACGGCGAAGCCACGGGCGCAACGCCCGGGCGACTCGTGCGCGGAGCGCAACCGAATCCCTGATCGCCCGCGCCATCACCACTGACGCGACGTGGTCTCATGGTGGGCCCCATGAGTGACGACCCGCGCCCGCCGTTCGGCGCCCAGTACCCGCCTCCGACGCCACCCTCGCCACCGCCTCCGGCGATGCCGCCCCTCGGGCCGCCGTACGTCACCCAACCCGGTCCGCCGCCGTCACCGCAGTTCCCGCCGGCGCCTCCAACGGAGTGGCCGGCTACGCCCGCCATGATCCCAGCGCCGATCCCCGCCGCTCCGCAGGGCTCCGTGTGGACCGACCGCTTGAAGCACCCGGCAGTGCTGTGGGGGGCCGTGGCGATCGTGCTCGCCGTCGTCGCGGGCGCGCTCGTCGGTCGGGCGACGAGCGACGACGGTACGCGGACCGCGAGTCCGCGTACCACCCTGCCGCGTCGCCCCTCCACCACGGCACCACCGACGACCAGTAGCAGCTCGAGCGAACCCACGACGACCACGACATCGCCGCAGGATCTCGAATCCGTGGTGAACGACATCGAGCGGTTCGTGGAGCGAGAGCGCGGTCTCACGTTCAAGAACAAGGTCGATGTCCACCTCGCGGGTGAAGGCGAGTTCCAGGACCGGCTGCTGAAGGACTTCGACGAGGAACGACCGGCACTGCTCGAGCAGCAGGAGGTGTTGACGGCTCTCGGGTTGCTGCCGCCCGGCACGGACGTCGTGGCGGAGTCGAAGTCGTTGCTGGAGATCGGCGTCGTCGGCTTCTACGACCCCAAGACGAAGCAGCTCGTCGTGCGCGGCACGTCGATCACGCCGTACGTGCGCGAGGTGCTGGCGCACGAGCTCACCCACGCACTCGATGACCAGTACTTCGATCTCAACCGGCCCGAGCTCGACAACGTCGACGACGAAACCGGTTTCGGGTTCCTGGCGTTGACCGAGGGTGACGCCCGCCGCGTGGAGGACGCGTACGTCGCATCGCTCACACAAGCAGAGCAACGGCAGGCGCTGCAGGAGGAGCAGGAGCTCATCGCGCAACATCCTGAGGTGTTCACGCTGCCGCCGATCCTCATCACGTTGCTGCAAGCGCCGTACGAAGAAGGTGAGCCGTTCGTCGGTCACGTCGTCGACACCGGCGGTCAGGCCGCGGTCAACCAGGCGTTCCAAACGCCGCCCACGACGTCCGAACAGATCCTCGACCCGCAGAAGTTCACGGCCGGCGAAGGAGCGGTCGACGTGCCGCCACCGACGCCGGACGGCAAGGTCTCGAACGTCGGCGTGCTCGGCGAGCTCCTGCTGCGCGAGATGCTCACCGGCGGGCTCGGATTCGGGAACGGCAACGACCAAGCCGTCGCCGGTTGGGGTGGCGACAAGTACGTCACGTGGAAGGACGCGTCGGGTGCGTCGTGCCTGCGCGACACGTTCGTCGGCGACACGCCCACGGACACCGCGGAGCTCGTGGACGCGCTGACCCAGTGGGCCAACGACCACGACGGCTCCGTCAGCGGCGGTTCCGGCGGGCCCGCCAGCCTCACCGTCTGCGCAGGCTGAGAGATCGAGGCCGACGCCCGAACCACATGCCCGATATGTGACGCTTGACCGGGGATTTCCACGTCACGGTCCAGGAGAATGTGGGGCGGCGCAGGGGATTGCGCGCTGGGGGGAGAACGACGTGAGCGTGACGAACGCGGCCATCGACCGTGTCGACATGGGGCTGCCGGCGGCCTTCGTGTGGGACTACGACGATCGCCGGCCCCGGCTGAGCCGGCTGTACGAGAAATCCAAGGTCAGCCAGTGGAACGCGGCGACCGATGTCGACTGGTCGATCGAGGTCGACCCGGGCGCCGTGCCCGAGGTCGCGCAGTTCGCCGACGTCGATTGGGAGGGTGGGCCGATCAGCACCGCCCTCGGCGTGCGCGACGACCCGGCGATGATGCACGAGATCGTGGCGCAGGATCACGGCTGGCTGATCAGTCAGTTCATGCACGGCGAGCAGGGCGCGCTCGTCGCCACCGCGAAGATCTGCGCGGCGGCCGAGTCGATCGACGACAAGTACTACGCCGCCGCGCAAGTGGCGGACGAGGCTCGCCACGTCGAGGCTTACCAGCGGTACCTCGACAAGATCGGCATCACGTATCCGGTGAGCACCCCGCTGCACACGCTGCTCGATCAGGTGATGGGTCACCGCCACGTCGACATGACGTTCCTCGGCATGCAGATCCTCGTCGAAGGCGTGGCGCTCGCGGCGTTCAGTCTCGGTGGGGCGATGCTGTCCAACCCGCTGATTGCCAACATCACCGAGCTCGTGCGGCGCGACGAGGCCAGGCACGTGGCGTTCGGCGTGCTGTCCTTGTCCGGCCGCTACGACGACATGGATCCAATCGATCTCGCCGAGCGCGAGGACTTCGTGCTCGAAGCATGTGCGTTGATGCGCGACCGCTTCCAACCGACGCAGGTGTGGGAGCACTTCGGCATCGATGTCGCGCAGGCCACCAAGCAGTTCGAGCAGGGTCCGGACTTGCAGGCGTTCCGCGCGTTGCTCTTCTCGAAGGTCGTGCCGAACCTGCGCAAGCTCGGTTTGCTGACACCGAAGGTGCGCGAAGGGTTCGAGCAGCTGGGGATCCTCAAGTACGAGCGCTACATCGACTCTGCGACCGAAGCGGGCGAGCTCGATCCCGAAGATGTGATGGCGAACGCCGGTGACGATCCGATCGTGCAGTTCCGTGCGCAGCTCGCTGGCGTCGAACGGATCGCGCCCGAACCCGTTCTGATGGTGCTGGCCGGCGTCGTCGACAAGGCCGCGCTCGCCGATGTCGAGCCGGCGCGCATCCGCCTCAATGTCGAGGGCGTGGACGACGGCGACTGGTTGCTGGCCATCGGCGGTGGAGAGTTCGCGTACGAGAAGGCGAGCGACGCCGCGACCGCAGATGTCACGGTCGGCATGGACGTGTCGACCTGGACCGACATCGTCGCCGGACGCGTCACCGCCCCCGCCGCAGCGATCGACGGCCGGATCACGATTGCAGGCGACATCATGAAGGCGCTCGCGCTGGACAGTCTGTTGTGACGTGATGCTGCACGACCTGGTCATCGAGCCGACGCCACTGCCCCACCCGACCCGTCGCGAGGTCGCTTACCGGGTGGCACGGGCGACCCGGGTCGCCGGCCGCCATCTCGTCGCCGCCCGGAGGCGCGGGAAGCTCGACGAGTCGGCGATCGCCGGCGTGATCCGCGGCACCTTCGAGGATCTGGGCGGCACCTTTCTGAAGTTCGGTCAACTCATCGCGTCGTCGCCCAGCATCTTCGGCGACGAGGTGGCGCACGAGTTCCGCGGCTGTCTCGACGCCGGTCCGGCCGTTGCGTTCCCCCAGGTGCGAAGGGCCGTCGAACGTGATCTCGGTCGACCGCTCGAACAGGTCTTTGCCTCCTTCGAGCAGGAGCCGATGGCCGCCGCGTCGTTGGCCATCGTGCACCGAGCCACGCTGCTCGACGGTCGTCCGGTCGCGGTCAAGGTGCTGCGTCCCGGTGTCGACCTTCGCATCGCCACCGATCTGGCCGTGCTGCGACCGCTGTGCTCGTTCGTCGCGCGGCAGGTGGCGGTCGGCGTGGCGGGAACGCTCCATGGCCTGGTCCAAGGACTCGAGACGCAGATCTCCGAAGAGCTCGACCTGCGCAACGAGGCGCGATCGCTCGTGTGGTTCCGGTCGGCGCTCGACCTCATTCGCGCCGAACGGCTCGTCGTGCCAGAGCTGCACTGCGAGGCGAGCGGGCGGCGAGTGCTCACGATGCAGCTTTTCGATGGAGTAGCCGTCGACGACGCCGCAGGGATCGCCGCACTCGGTGTCGATCCGGCACCGTTGCTGCAGGAGTGCATTCGTGTGTGGTTCGCCACGACGCTGTGCACGGGTGCGTTCCACGGCGACGTGCACGCCGGCAACGTGCTCGTGCTGGGCGACGGTCGAATGGCGCTGCTCGACTGGGGCATCGTCGGGCGGTTGGACGAGTCCACCAGCCGCTTCTTCAGGAAGATGATCGAAGGCGTGCTCGGTGACGACACCGCGTGGGCCGACGTGGCGGTGCACATCCGTTCGATGTACGGCGACAGCATGTTCGACGCGCTCGGACTGAGCGACGAGCAGTTCGTCGACTTCGTGCGATCGCAGGTCGAACCGCTGTTCCACGTCCCGTTCGCGCAGCTCGACTTGCGCACGATGCTGATCGGCGACGGCGCCACGGACGGCAAGCGGGCCGGGCAGCGCACCCGTCGCGAGGCCGTGCGCAATTGGTGGGC
>DASUCS010000101.1:0-7280 GCA_036275935.1 Acidimicrobiales bacterium | reverse complement strand
CCGTCGCCAGGAGGGCTATCGCGCGGCCATTTGCCTCTCCATCCCCGGCCATGGGACCGGTTCGTGAGCGGTCCGTTACCGAGGCCGCCAGCACGAGCGACGCCAACATGCTCGTGGACGAGCCATGCGGTGCGTCGGTCAGTCGATCGTTGACGACGCGCGTGTCCGAGTCGCGGAGATGCCCGAACTGAGTGAGGTCTCGATGCTGCGCGAGCTCGCGGACGGCTTGGAGAGCTGCGTTCGCCGCCTTCGACAGCAGCGAGCCGTCTCTCGGAGAACGACGCGGACCGGGCGCGGCCGGCTTACCACGGTCGGGTGATGCCGAGCTTCGCCACATCCCATCGATCCCCGCTCTTGTTGTGGGATCAAGTCGGAAACCGCCGTGCCGAAGGGAGCGCGGTCACTACCGCTGCCTCTTCCGCAGAAGCCGTTGGGCCGTAGGCGGTCACGAGCACTCCCCGGAGGTCGCAGGTCTTGCATCGAAGGCCGTACACGATCGCCTGATCGTCAGGATTGGATGCACCCTCGAACCGCGCGGTGGACTCAATCAGTGCGTCCTGCGGCCGCACTGTGTGCCCGCACGGGTCACATCGAAGAAGTCCGTCGAGAGTCACGCCGAAGTCAGCGGTGTAGCCACGCTGCCGGAGCGCATTGATCTCCTCGACAACAGTCGGACGGTCCACTGCATCGGAACCTACGCCGCCCGCCCATGCGCTGCCCATTCACGAGGCCGAGATTGAGATAGCGAAGGCGGCCCTGCATTCCGCCCGGCAGGAAGTACAGCGAGCAGGCCCACGATTGCGAAATCGTTGGCGGCGAACACGATGTCGGTAACCTCGATGAGGACGAGAACCGCGAAAGGCGGAGTCGCGACGGGAGGAAGCGCAGAGTCGACGACGTGAAGACGCGTGCCGCGGCGCGGCGGCGTAACGCTGCGAATCCTTGAAAGCGCAAGTGCTGGAGCAGTCCGGCCCAGCGACTTGGCCGATTGCCTCGCGTCGCGGGGTTTCGTCGACGCGGTCCGCTCATTCGCTATCTGATAACAACCAAGCGTCGCAGCCGTGTCACGTCCGCATCTCGGGGAGGAGCAACTGAGTGAGGACGCGTCAGCGAGTGCGTTCGAGCTCGGCGAGCCGGCGCTGCGCGAGCGCGACCGCCATAGCGCCCTCTCCCACCGCGCCAGCGACGCGCTTGACGCTCCCGCTGCGGACGTCGCCGGCAGCGAAGAAGCCGGGCGCGTTCGTCTCCAACGGAAACGGATCGCGGTCGAGCGGCCAGTCCGGGGGTCGTCGCCCCGCAACGAGCAGGTCGGGGCCAGTCAGGACATAGCCACGCTCGTCGGTTCGCAGGCCCGCCTGCGCCGCCCACGCGGTTCGCGGAACTCCGCCGACGCAGACGAACATCGCCTGAGCGGGCAGATCCGTGGTCGTGCCTCCCGTGTCATGAACCGTCACCGTTCCGAGCCGAATCCCATCGCCCTTCACGCCGACGACCTGAGAGCCAAGACGCACGTCGACCAGGTGGCTGCCTTCGATCCGACGGACCAGGTACGCAGACATCGACTTGCCGAGGTCATCGCCGCGCACCACCAGCGTCACTCGGGCGCCGGCTCTGGTCAGATCGAGGACGGCTTGTCCCGCGGAATTGCCCGCTCCGACGACGACCACCTGGTCGCCGGAACATCGCGCTGCCTCGCTGCGCCCGGCGCCGTAGTACACGCCGCGCTCCAGCAGCTCCTCGACGCCCGGCACCTCCAACCGTCGCCATTCGATTCCGGGGGCCGCGACTGCGATCGTGGCCATGACCGACACGTTGTCGACGAGGTCGAACCGGAACGTCCCGTCCGGGGCGACGTCGTGGCCGACCACCCCGCGCAGGAGGACCAGGTCGGCGCCGAAGCTCTGCGCCTGACGACCGGCTCGCCGCGCCAACTCGGCGCCGCCGATGCCCCCAGGGAACCCGAAGAAGTTCTCGATCAGGGACGTGTGCGACGCCTGTCCCCCTGGTACGTCACGCTCGACGAGCAGGGTCGAGAGGCCGTCCGACGCGGCGTACACGGCTGCGGCGAGACCCGCCGGGCCAGCTCCCACGATCACGACGTCGTACTCGCGTCTCGACGGTGTGGTGGGGACCTCCCACAGCCGAGCCAGGTCGACTGCGGTTGCCTGCTCGACGATGTCATCGCCGTCGATCACGACTGGAAGTGCTTCGTCGGTCAAACCGTGGCGGCTCAGCAATCGTTTACCGTCGGCGGAGTCCGCCTCGTGCCATTCGTATGGCTGTGCAGCTCGCGTCAAGAAGTCGCGGAGCCGATAGTGCTCGGGCTCACCGCGTCGTCCGACGACCGCGACAGTGGGACGGACCGGGCTCATGCTGCTACCAGGTTCACAACAGCGGTCTAGCCGGTGCGTCGCGATCGCTGCAGCGTCGAACTGCGCGCGACGCCGGCCGGGGAGACGACGTGGCCGGGATCGCTGGTCATCACCGAAGCATGCATCGACGTGAAGGACCGAGCCTGCGTCGATGTGTACCCCGTTCGGTGCATCTACGAGTTCGACGATGCGGTAGCGGCGGGACCGAGAACACACACCAACCGACCGCCGACTCGGGTTCCAGCCCTTTGATGCCTCGGGCGTGCGGCGCTCGACCGCGGTCACTCACGCGGCCGAGTTGAGCCACGCACCGGCCGCGACCACGAGTGTCTCGATGCCGGTCTCCAGCGTCGGATGGAGCACCGGCGCGAATCGGGGGTTGTGGTTGGTCGGGAGTTCGGAGAGTCGTCCGGTCTTCTTGGCGTCCTCGTAGAGCGTGGCGTCGGTACCGCCGACGGTCCAGAACACGGACGGGGTGTTGGAGGCCCGACCGAAGGAGCCGAAGTCCTCACTGGCAGAGATCGGGGTGATGTCCAGAACTCGATCAGCGCCGAATCGTGCTCGCAGCGCGCGGCGGACCCGGTCCGTGGCGGCGGAGTCGTTGAGGACGAGGTCATAGTGATCGAGGGCCGTGATCTCGGGTGCACGCGCCGCGCCTGAGGCCTGCGCCTCTGCGTTCACGATCCGTTTGATGGCGTCGAGCACGCGGGTTCGGACGTCTTCGTCGAACGTGCGAACGTTCAACTTGATGAGCGCCTCGTCGGGGATGACGTTTTCCTTCGTCCCTGCTTGCAAGGCGCCGACAGTCACGACGACAGACTGAGCGGCGGCGACTTCGCGCGACACGATCGTCTGGAGACGTAGGACGGTGGCCGCAGCCATCACCACCGGGTCAATGCTGGCTTCTGGCATCGAGCCGTGCGCGCCCCGGCCGAACATGCGGATGTCGAAGCTGTCAGCCGCCGATGTCATCACCCCGTCGCGCGTGCCGATCGAGCCGGTAGGGGCGGGCATCACGTGCTGGCCGAGGATGACGTCCGGCTTCGGCATGCGCTCGAAGATCCCGTCGTCGATCATCGCCTGTGCGCCGGTTGCGATCTCTTCGCCGGGTTGGAAGACGGCGACGAGTGTCCCGCTCCACTTGTCGCGATGTGCGGACAGATGTGTCGTTGCTCCTGCGAGCCACGCCACATGGACGTCGTGGCCACAGGCGTGCATGACACCGTCCACCGTGCTCGCGTAGGGCAGATCGGTCTGCTCCTGCACCGGGAGCGCGTCCATGTCCGCCCGCAGCATCACTGTCGGTCCGTCGCCGTTGGCGAGTACTCCGACGACGCCCGTCTGACCGATGCCGGTCGTCACTTCGAATCCGGCGGCGGTAAGGCGTTGCGCGGCAAGCGCCGCTGTTCGCTCCTCCTGCATCGACAGCTCCGGATGTCGATGAACGTCCTTGTAAAGCGTCTCGGCGTCCCCCAGCTCGGCGCGGATGTCGCCGAGCCATCCATGGGTCGCGGGATCCGACATGGCCGCTCCTTCAACACGGTTTGGCTCAAAGCGGCGTTGCCATCAACGCCTGCTGGACGTTCCCCGCGTTCACGCCGTGGCTGTCATCGTATGCCCGCGCTCGTGCGTGCTCAGTCGGCCGACTACCGCAGCAGCATCGGTCGAGCGCAGGGATGAAGCACTGTGAGGCAGGCCCTCGGAACAATCGACAACACGGAAACCTGGTCTCGACCGATGAGCTGGTGGCAGGTTCGAGGGGTATCAGCTGCCCACTGGGTGACGGGCGATCAATGCGAGACCTTTGTCGGCTCGGGGATCTGCTCGAGCGCCGGTGCCTCCGGTCCTGTCCGCGGTCCCTCGCCATGCCGGTGCCAGACGATGAAACCGCCGACCGCGAAGCCGAGCACGCCCAGCACCACGAGTCCGAGCGGCACGTAGCGAGTGGCCAGGAGCACCTGGGTGCGGTTCGACTTCACCTGTCCGGCGATGTCGGCCACCGAGTCAGGTGTCTGGGCGAACGTGTACCCGAACAGCTTGGTGGCGGGTGCGGTCGAGAGCGTGGCGAGTGCCGTCGCCGCGGACGCTGCCTCCGGAACGTTCGTGTACTTCGCCAGCATCGCCTGCAACGTCGGCAGGTCGGCCATCTGCGGCTTGGCGCCGATGGTCTCGGCGTCCGTCACGTCGACCTCGGCCCCGGTCACGGTGTCGACGCCCGCATGCCCTTCGAACGACAGGACGTACTGCATCGGAATCGGCTTCCCCGCGATCTGCAGCAACGTCGCACTGTCCTCTGGCGTCAGGTACGGCGACATCGCCGCGACGAGCGCGTCGACGTCGACGCCGATTGTCTTGAGTTGCGGCTTGAGTTGGTCGAGGGTCATCGACGAGGGCAGCGGCACGCTCTTGTTGAGCTCCGCGAGGTACGCGGCGGACAGCGGCGCCTCGGTCACGCTGGCGGAGTAGTTCTGCAGTGACAGGCCGGACTCGTCCTTCGTCGTGCCGTCACCCGACATCTGATAGGTCGCGGCGATCTCGTTCTTGTAAACGGAGTACGACCCCGTCGGATTCGTGTCGAACGGCAGGTTGACGCGGTACGCGCCGGAGCGGTCGACGACATTCGACGGGTCGAACGCGTACGCCCGCGCGTCGGCCACGTTCGCCACTGTCGACCGGTCCATCACATAGACGTTGTGCTGCGTCGTGTTGACGAGGTCACCGGCGTGCTGGGAGATCGTCTCGTCCACCACAACGGTGGTCGAACCACTCTGTTCGCTGTTCGCCTGAATGTGGCGTTCGACGGTGAGTGGCAGCTGCGTCGGTGTGGTCAGTGGCGCGAACGTCGCCGGGTCGACGTAGACGGTGAACGTCCCGTCGTAGCGAGGCGACGCATTGACGTCCGTCGGGTACTTGACGAGCGCGGGTACCGCAACGAGCCACCACAACAACGCGATGACGAGTGCGCCGATACCCACTGCGCCCAAGACCCGCGGGAGACCCTTCGTGCGATCCATCGCAGTCCTCTTCCTGTGTCTGGTCTGAGCAGACCTCGGAACCGAGGTACGCCACTTCGGCTACGTGGACGTAATCGACAGGCCCTTGATCCCGTACTCCATGGGTCTGCTGGGGCGAACACCCTCAGCGTGAGCCCGGCAGAGCGCGACGGGTAGGGACGAAAGACCTGGTCATGCGTCACGCGGCCCCGTAGTGGCGCGCTACGTTCGGCCGCGTGACCGCAGTCGTGACCGGCTCAGCGTCGGGGATCGGCGCGGCCACGTGCGCACAACTTGTGGCGCAAGGCGAACGAGTCATCGGGGTCGACGTGCGCGACGCGGACGTGATCGCCGATCTCTCGACTAAGGGTGGACGCGCCGCCGCGGTCGATGGCGTCACCGCGATGGCCGGCGACTCGCTCGACGCGCTGGTGACGTGCGCCGGACTCGGACCGGTTCCGTCGCGCGCCGGTTCGGCGATCGTCGCCGTGAACTACTTCGGCACTGTGGAGCTGATGCGAGGGTTGCGTCCGCTACTGGCGCGCGGGACGTCCCCCGCCGCGGTTGCGATCAGCTCGAACTCGACGACGTGCTCACCGGGCGTGCCCGCGGATCTCATTGAGCTCTGCCTCGCCGGCGACGAAGCAACAGCGCGTGCGCGCGCGGATGAGATCCCGACGATGCACGGCGTGTATCCCGCTTCGAAGCTGGCGGTGGCCCGATGGATCCGTGCCGCCGCCGTGTCGAAGGACTGGATCGGTGCCGGCATCCGCCTCAACGCGGTCGCGCCGGGGATGATCGAGACCGCGATGATCGCCGAGGGCCGCGCCGACGCGACCGTCGGACCACTGCTCGACCTGTTCCCGATCCCGATGGGCCGTCCCGGACGGCCGGAGGAGATCGCCGGTCTGATCTCGTGGTTGCTCGGTGAGGCGGCCAGCCTGCTGGTCGGCTCGATCGTGTTCGCCGATGGGGGCACGGATGCCCTGCTGCGCACGAATGACTGGCCGGCCGCCTGGGAGGTGGACCTACCGGCCTCCTAGGTTGGGAGCAGATGTCCCGGTACCGATTCGCGCTGCGACCCCGGTGGATCCTTTCGCACGTGCTGATCCTGGTGCTGATCGTGACGATGGTGAACCTCGGGTTCTGGCAGCTGCGGCGCCTCCACGAGAAGAAGAGCCACAACGCCAGCGTCGAGAAGAACGAGGCGCTTCCTTCCGAGTCGATCGACTCGCTCATGAAGGTGGACGATCCGACGAGCCGGGGCGGCGATCTCGCGTTCCGCCGAGCGAGCGCCACGGGCACGTACGACACCGCCAACGAGGTGATCGTTCGCGCGCGGAGCCTCAACGAACGTCCCGGCGTGTGGGTCGCCTCGCCCCTGCGGCTGCCCGACGGCAATGGCGTGATCGTCGTGCGCGGGTTCTTGCCGACCCAGGGCACGTTGCAGGCCGTCCCGGCCGACGCCGAACCGCCGTCCGGTCAGGTCACCGTGCAAGGACTCCTGCAGGAGACGCAGACGCGTGGACTCATCGGTCCGACCGATCCTTCTGGCGTGCGCCTCACCGACATCGCTCGCGTCGACGTCGAGCGGCTGCAACAGCAGGTTCCGTACCGCCTCTATCCGGTGTGGTTGCAACTCACGTCCTCATCGCCTGCGCAGGCCGGCACCGAACCGGAGGTGTTGCCGCCCCCGACGCTCGACGAGGGACCGCACTTCAGCTACGCCGTCCAGTGGTTCATCTTCTCGACGATCGCGGTGATCGGGTATCCGTTGATCCTTCGCCGTTCGGCTCGCATCCGCGAGCTCGCGGAGGACGACGACGAGGACGACTCAGACCGCGAGGGCGCCCTCGAGGGAGCGGATCGCGTTCGCTTGTAGGTGCGGAACGTCGCGGTAGTACGACATCCCGAT
>DASUCS010000100.1:0-7376 GCA_036275935.1 Acidimicrobiales bacterium | reverse complement strand
GCGTTGCGGGACGGTCCGTCAGCCTCGGTCTGGGTGCGCTCTTGCTGCTGCAGGTCTCGTCACCGGCGACCGCGACGATCCTCGGAATCGGGCCGATCGTCGCCATCGTGATGATCGCCCTGTTGTTCCCCGACACCCACGGACGCGAGCTCGAAGACATCACCGACGAACCCGTCGTGCTGCTGCCGATCCACTGATCGCGAGGCGACTACGTTGCGCCTCATGGTCATCTGCACCCTTCGTGACGGTACCTACGACTTCGTCTTGCTGTTGCACCTCGTCGCGGTAGTGGTCGGCTTCGGAGGCGTGCTGTTGAACGGGCTGTACGGCGCGCAGGCCAAGAAGCGGCCCGGTCCCGGTGGACTGGCGATCGCCGAGGCCAACTACTTCGTCTCGACCCGCGTCGCGGAGATCGCCATCTACCTCGTGCCGTTGTTCGGGTTCGCGCTCGTCGGGCTCAGCGACTCGGCGTGGTCGCTGTCAGACACGTGGGTCTGGGGGTCGATCGTGCTGTACGTGATCGGCCTGCTCATCGCTCGCCTCGTGATGGTTCCCACGAGCGCCCGCATGATCGAGATGATGCGCACCGGTGCGCCGGATCCCGCCGAGATGGAGGCCGCCAGCAAGCGTCTCGCCGCGTTCGGCGGGGCCGAGCACCTGGTGTTCGTGCTGATCATGATCCTGATGATCTGGAAGCCCGGCGCCTGATGCGGTCGCTCGGCGAGCTCGGTGCGGCGACGCTGGGCGAATCCGGAGGGTCGGCGCTCGCGCCGCGCATCAAGCCAGTGTGGGCGGGCGCGGCCGTGGTGGGCCCAGCGTTCGCCGTGCGGTGTGCGCCGGGGGACAACCTCGCGGTGCACGTTGCCGTCGCGGAGGCGCCATCCGGCAGCGTGCTGTGCGTCGAGGTCGAGGGTGAACCGCAGCTCGGTTGGTGGGGGGAAGTGCTCACGACCGGCGCGCAGGCCCGGGGCATCGCCGGCCTCGTGATCGACGCCTGCGTGCGCGACGTCGAGGCCCTCGAACGGCTCCACTTCCCGGTGTTCAGCATCGGCATCGCGTTGCCGGGCGCGCAGAAGGTCGGGCCGGGTCGCATCGGGTCGTCGGCCCGTGTGGGCGATGTCGACATCGCGACCGGGGACGTGGTGGTCGGCGATCGTGATGGTGTCGTTGCGATTCCTGCCGCTCGACTCGACGACGTCCACGCCGCTGGTGACACACGAGCGGCGAAGGAAGCCGGCTACTTCGACGCGTTGCGCGCCGGCGCAACGACCGTCGAGCTCCTCGCCCTCGACACGTCGGCGATCTCCCGCGATTCGTCTGGGAAATGAGTCCTTCGACCCAGGGTGACTGACGCCCCGATGGGGAAATGGGACCTCGGACGCGAGGGGGCCTTCCATGCAGGACGAGTTGGATCGGGTGCGCTATCAGTTGGGCCGACTCGCGATGATCCGCTTGCTCTGCCCTCTGAGCGAGGACGACGAGCTCGAGTACGACCGGCTGTCCCGACGCGAACGCCAACTGATGACACTCGCGAATGCGTCGTCGAATTGATGGTGACAAAACGGGACAACTGGGGCTCTGAATGACACACATCGTGATGCGCTGCGCCGAGTGCGGCGGCAAGGTCGTCTTCGGCGAGGACGACCGATCGTCCAGCGGGCTCGGTGTTCTCGCCCGGTGTGACTGCGGGTCGGGCTACCGGCTCAGTGGCGGCATCCTCAGCACGATCCCGACGCCGGCGGCTCTGGCCGCTGCGGCGTCGGGAGAGCTCAGGTGATCGACAGGGACTTCAGGATGTCGTTCACGACCGGCAGCGTGCGGCCGCGCCGGGCGTAGGAGCCGAAGACGACGTAGAGGCAGAACGCCCGGCCGTTCACCGTGAAGAACTTCTGGGCGCCGGCCTGTCCTTCGATGAGGCGCTGCAAGCACGTGGTGCTGATGTCCTCGATCGTGAGCTTCGGGATCCCGATCGACGCGAACAACGGTGTGTTCGCACTCTGCCGTCCGTGCTCGAGCAACACGACGAGCAGGTCGGTGTTGGTCATCTGCTCCACGGCGCCGCCGCCGTAGTCACCGGTGCCCGGTGGCAACGGAAAGCTCGCCACGTGCACGACCGCGTTCGGCTCGCTCGACGTCGACAGTCCCTCCGCACGCGGACCCTGCTGCGGCTTGGCGTAGATCCGGCCCTCCCAGCCAGGCGGCACGTCAACGGCGACACCGGAGCCGTTCATCTGGCTCATCGCACTGACACCACTGCGACGAGTGCGACGGCGCCGATGAGACCCTGGACGGCCACATTGGCGACGACGCTGCGTTCCGCGTTGTCGGCGATTCGGCGGTGCAGCAGGCGCAACCCGTCGTACGTCACGACCCGGCGTGCCAACAAGATCGACAGTCCTCGGACCGTCCCGAACACCGCGCCGATGGCCACGCCCGCGGCGACCGACCGAGTGAGCATCGCGGCGACCACCATCAGGTACACGGCGGCGGAGGAGACGATCGTCGCCACACCGGTGCCGAGTTGGAAGCCGAAACCGAGGCCGTACACCCAGCCGCGGTACTTCTGCAGCCAGCGCTCGTCGACCTGACGTCTGATCGTCGGCAGACGCATGCCTGCGACCCGAGCGTCGAGTCCCGCACCCACGACGGCCAGCAACGCGATCACGACACCGTCGACGACCGGTGCAGCCGGCAGCGCGACCGCGCCGAGCAACCCGAAGGCTGCGCCGGTGGTCATGCCGCCCAGCACGGAGCCGACGACGAAGAACGACGCCGCGGTCACGAATCGGTTGTTCCGTCCCCGCTCACCGAGCGGGGTGATGCTCGAGAGCATCGATTCTCCTCACGGTGACCATGTCGCTCGGATCGCGCCGACGACGGCGGCGACGATCCCGGTCCACAGCACGACCTCGGTCATGTGCCGGTCTCGGGGTAGAGGCTCGGATCGCCCGGCTCGATGCCCGCGGCGCGCAGCTCGTCGTCCACGGTGCGACCCCCGCGGCCGGCCTCGTTCGCATCCGCCATCGCCTGGCGCATGAGCTCCTGCACGCGCTCCCACGCGGTCGCGGTGCCCTCGCCGATCACTTGGCTACGAGCGCCGTCGACGAGGATGAAGTAGGGCGCACCCGGCACGTTGTACGCGTGCCACGTCTCCGTGGACATCACGGTGTGCACAGTGCGCGGCGCGAGTCGGCGGACCGACGACGGACTCTCGGCCTCCTCGCTGCGCGTCACGATCACCACTCGAGCGCGTCCCGGAACGTCCAACGACGGATCAGCGAACGCGCTCCAGAAGTCGCGGCACGTGAGGCATGTCGTCGACAGGAACGCCAGCAGCGTGTTGTGCTCGACCCCGGCCACGGCGATGTGTTGCGCCGCGCCGTCGGCGTCGGTGCCGGTCACGTCGGCGACGGAGTCCGCCGCGGCCCGAGGCGGAAGTGTGGTGTTGGCGCGCGCTCCGCGATTCGGATCCAGATCGACGCCGAGCTCGTTCAGGGCTCGCAGGATCTCGGCGTGGCTGCGCAACAGCCCCGCGACCAACAGCGCGAGCAGCCCGACCGCGACCCCCAGCAAGGTGACGAGAACGACCATCAGCGGGCGATCCCGGGTCCGGCCGTGGCTCCACTCTCCCAGACGCCGGCGAACACCATCGTGTCGGCGGGGTCGCCGTACATGAACACCTGGTCGGCGTTCCCGGTGCTGTTCGCGTTCCTGGCGAACCAGACGTTTCCGCGCACGACGCAGGGCGTGTCGACGCCGTCGCCGTCCCAGTCGCCGACGATGACCTTGTCGCCGGGGTCGCCGTAGTCGAACACGATGTCGGCGACCCCGGTCTTCGAGTTGCGCAGGTACCACGTGTTGCCGCGTACGACGCCGACGCTGTCGGCCTTGTCACCCTTCCGCCACTTGCCGACAACCGGCCGATCGAGCGGGTTCCCGAACGAGAACGTCATCTCCGCCGGACCGGACGTGAGCGAGTTGCGCAGGTACCACGTGTTCCCTCGGACGATGCCGACGCCGTCCTTGCCGTCGCCATCCCAGTCTCCGACGATCACGTAGTCCTGCGGGTCGCCGTACACGAACGCGACATCGGCCGCGCCCGGCGTGTTGGAGTTCCGCAGCAGGAACACGTTGCCGCGCCGGACTCCAACCGTGTCGACGCCGTCACCGTTCCAGTCACCGACGATCGGCAGGTCCTCGGGGTCGCCGTACGGGAACGAGATCTCGGCGGCACCGGATGTCGCTGACGCACGGAGGTACCAGCGCGCCTCGACGAGTCCGGACTTCGGTTTCGGGGCCTCGTGCAGGCAGGGCGCATCGTGGAAGCGGGTCGCGTCGTCCTGGGCATCCGCGGACGTGCACGTGGGGTCGATCTGCCAGGGCGGTGTGCACGTCACGACTCGGCACGCGATCGCGCCGACCTGCGGGATCTCCTGATGGCACTGCCCGTATCGGAAGTGCGTGCAGCACGTGACGCGATGGTTGCAGTCGCCGTTCGCGCACGAGCAGCTGCACTGATTCGGCGCGTCGAGGAGCTGGTTGCAGTCCATGTAGTAGCGCGACGCCCCTCCGCACAGACCGGAACCCTCCGCGCGCCACCAGCCCGCGGGCGCAGTGCCCGACGGGCACTTGTTCTCGCCGTAGATCGAGCAGCAGAACTCGGTGTAGCCGTCGCAGCAGGCGGTGCCGCAGCTGCACGGCTGGCCGCGACACTGGCACGCCGCGGCGTACGCGCTGATCGGCCGGAGGATGTAGCCGCCCGGGTTCGTCGCGAGCGCAGAGCCGATGATCGCGGAGCGGACCAGCATCCCTCGGCGACTCGTGCGCGTGGCCAGCAGAGAGGCCGTCTTGTCCATCAGCCACCGACTCATACGGGGCGACGGCTCCGCATGGTCAGCGGCAGGACGGTCAGCAGCGTGACGCACATGTACGTCGACACGGCGACCAACAGCGCGAACGGGACGCCACTCCACGGTTGGTCCGACAGCGTGTCGCCAAGACTCGGCGTCGAAGTCGCGGCAGCCAGCAGCGCGACCGTGGCAGCGGCCACGTTCACGCCGAGGTGCACGACGCTGGGCGGAGTGTCGGCGCGCCCGAAGCAGCCGCAGGACTGCAGCGGCGTGTTGGAACCGAGCGCGGCGGCGACGAACGCGGCGAAACCGAGGTACATCGCCGCCAGCAGCGCGAGCAATGGCCGTTGGAACGTGACGCCCGCAGCAACCGCCACGACGATCTCCACGATGCCGAGTGCTCGTACGAGTCCGCGCGATGACGGCAGTCGCAGCGCTCGCAGCGCACCCATCGTCGACGCCGGCTGCGCGACCTTCATCCCGCCCGCCAAGGCCAGCAACACGCTCACCACGACGACCGGCCCCGCGAGCGCCTCCACGCGCTCACCATAGAACGCTCGACGACTACGTCAGTGCAGGCGGCTGTCCGCTACGCGGTTTGCTGAACCGGCCGAGCCCGCCCGCCTCGGCGTCGGCATCCGCCCCGCCGAGCGCGCCGGCGGCACGTGCCATCAGGTTGTCCTGGCGATACGCGTACAGCGCGGCCAGCGCGGCGAGCACGAGCACGACGTAGCCGGCGGTCTTGTTCGTCTTCGACGACGCGGGAGCCGAGGTGTCGAGCGTCGAGGTCAGACCCGGCTGGCTCGCGGCCTGGTTCGCCGGCGCCGTGGCGGTCTGGCCGACCTTGTCGCTCGGCAGCCCCGTGGGGGTCGGTGGCAAGGACGGCCGCGAGCCAGTGGTGGCATGCGACCCCGCAATGCTGCCGCCGGCAATCGAGCCTGTTGCCGTCGAGCCGGACGGGCCGAACTCGGACGATGTCCCGCCGACCGTCGGTGCCGCGCCTGCCGCAGTCGCGAGCGAGCCGTCGCTCGGCGCGTCGAACACCAGCGAGAACGTCCCCGGTTGCTTCGTCGACGGGTCCACCCCCGGCACGATGGCCACGTCGAGCACCGTGCCTGTCTCGAGGGGGGCCACGGCGAACGTCCACGACGCGCCGTCGGTGGCGCGTTGGCCGTTCACGCACGCGTTCGTGTCGACCTTCGGAGCGGCGGACCATTGGCCACCCTGCGCGGACGACCACGCCGACCCCGTGCGGCACGCCAGCAGCACCGCGGTCGAGCCGCCGGTGTCACCGTTGTCGCCGACCTTCAGTGTCAGTGACCCGCCGTGCGCATCGGGTGTGAGGCTGTAGCGCACTGCAGCGAAGGAGGTCTTGCCCGCCGGGCTGCTCTGCACCTGCAACTGTCCACTCTTCACCGTGGGCGGCTGCGGAAGCGTCGCGCCAGGCAGGCTGTTGGCCTCCCACCACCAACCCTGCGCCTTCAACGTGGCCGCCGGCCCCGCGGCGCCCGCGTCGCCACCGCTCCAGATGAGCAGCAGCGAACACGCGACGAGCGCGAGCCCGGCGGAACGGGCGACGTTGCGACGAGCTCGATGAGTCACTTGCGTCCCTCCGCGGTGAGTGGCGCGCGCCGGCGTGGGCGCGCCTGACCGTTCGTCGGCTCGGCGTCCGTTGGAGTTGCCGCGGAGCCGGAGCGGTTGATCGTCGCGAGATCGCCGCCGAGGTACGACGACACGACCCGAGGGTTGCGGATGACCTCTTCCGGCGAACCGTCCACGATGGGGTGGCCGAGCTCGAGGGCAATCATGCGATCCGAGATCGAGGTGATCAGCGGCATGTCGTGCTCGATGACGAGCAGCGCGCACCCCGTCTCGGCCTGGATGCGTTGCAGCAACGGCCCCAGCGCCTCGGTCTCGCGCTGGGCGATGCCGGACGACGGCTCGTCGAGCAGCAGCACCTTCGGGTCGTGGGCGATGCACATCGACAGGTCGACGATGCGGCGGGTGCCGGTCGACAGCTCGCGCACGAACTTGTCACGGAACGCGCCGAGCCCCATCAGGTCGATGAGGTCGTTCACCGACCACGCGACGTGCTCTTCGAGCTCGACGACGCCGGGCAGCCCGAGCATCGAGGCGACGTGGTCGCGCACCTCGAGGTGACGCTCGAAACCGAGTGCGATGTTCTCCGCCACGGTGAGCGAGGGCACGAGGCGCGCGTCCTGGAACGACCGGCCGAGGCGCAACCACGCCCGTTTGTCCGGTGACATCTTCGTGATGTCGATGTCGCCGAGCAGGATGCGGCCCCGATCGGGGATGAGGAACCCGGAGATGAGGTCGAAGATCGTGGTCTTGCCGGCGCCGTTCGGTCCGATCAGCCCGAGGATCTCGCCCTCGCGCAACGTGAAGCTGGCGTCATCGACGGCACGGATGCCGCCGAACGACTTCACGATCGATCGCACCTCGAGCACGACCGGTTCGTCGTCGAGCTTCGACAGGCGCTCCTGCTTCGCGCGCACGTCGACCTTG
>DASUCS010000099.1:0-7788 GCA_036275935.1 Acidimicrobiales bacterium | reverse complement strand
TGACCGCAGGACCTCCACGCAGCCACGCCGAATCTGTCCGCAACGGTGCGCGGGGAGTTTGGAGATCAGATCATGAAGTCGAAGGGCCGCGTCTTGGCCTTGGCCGCTGCAACTGTCGCGTTCGCGGGCATTGCGTTGGTTCCGGCACGCGCCGCCGACACACCGGCAGCGCCGATTGCCCCGCTCAACGTGAACGGGCGTCATGTGATGTGGGCGAACGGGGTTCGAACCGTCGCCAACTCGGATCCGTCGTCCGCGACGAGCAATCTGATCTACCACGGCGGTGCGATTCAGAAGTCGCCGAAGGTGTACCTGACGTTTTGGGGCAAGGAGTGGACGGACTCGAAGGATCCCGCGTACACGATCCCGGTGAAGGATCCGCAGGGCAAGCCGTACACCTTGGCCCGGCTGCAGACCTACATCACCCAGTTCATGAAGGGCCTCGGCGGCTCGAGTTGGAACAACGTCCAGACCCAGTACTGCCAAGGTGGACAGATCGGGGATCTCGACTGCGGCGACGGAACCGTGGCGATCACGAATGCGAAGTCGTTGGTCGCCGGCGTGTGGAACGACACCAGCGCAGCCGACGAGCCGGGTCCTGTGATCGACACTCTCGGGCTCGCGGAGAACGTCGTCAGCGATCCTGTCGCGGCGGAGGCACTGCAGGCGTCGAGTCACTTCCGGTCGAGCGATCCTGACGCCACCTTCTTCGTGTTCCTTCCGCCGGGTCGCGTGGTGACCGGGTCGCAGCCCTATGGCGAGTACTGCGGGTACCACACGCAGGTCACGAACCCGGACGGTTCGGGCGGCATCCGCTACGCCAACATCCCCTACATCCTCGACACCGATCTCTTCAACGGTCCGCACATCGGTGGCTGCGGGATGAACTACGTCAACCAGAAGAACACGGTGTTCGGCAACGGGATCTTCGACGGCTTCAGCATCGTCGTCGGCCACGAGTACGCCGAGGCGGTCACCGACCCGGACAACATGCTCGGCGTGCAGGACGGATGGAACGACGCCCAAACGAGTGAGAACGGCGACAAGTGCGCCTGGATCGATCCGGGCTCAGGGCAGGGCGCCAGCCAGAACCTGAAGCTCAAGACCGGCACGTTCGCCGTGCAGTCGATGTGGAGCAACGCGTTCGACAACGGGGCCGGAGGCTGCGTCGTCAGCTACCCCTGAGGTCGTAGCGATGCGCGGCCCGATCTGCTACGAATTGTGCTGATCCGCGCACAGAACGAAGGTCGGCGAGAACCACCAGCTCACGGCCCCGCCCCGAGTGTCCCAGCCGCTCGCGGCGGGGCCGTGGTGCGCCCGAGTTGGCCACCTACCCGTGCTGCTGTACGCTCTTCGGTCGGCTCTGCGCCGGGTCTTCGCGCCCGCGCTCAGGCTCGAGTGGGTCCTCGGGACCCGCTCTGACAGGCATCTCTGGAGGTCCGCACTGCCAAAGCCCAAGGAAGACGCGATCGTCCTCGAAGGGACGGTGATAGAGCCGCTGCCGAACGCCATGTTCCGCGTCGAGCTCGAGAACGGCCACAAGGTGCTGGCCCACATCTCCGGGAAGATGCGCATGCACTACATCCGCATCCTGCCCGGCGATCGCGTCCAGGTGGAGCTGACCCCGTACGACCTCAGCCGAGGTCGGATCACCTATCGGTACAAGTGAGACAACTGTGAAGGTCAAACCGAGCGTCAAGAAGATGTGCGACAAGTGCAAGGTGATCCGCCGCCACGGCCGCGTGATGGTCATCTGCCAGAACCCACGGCACAAGCAGCGGCAGGGATAGGAACCAGCAGATGGCACGTATCGCCGGCGTCGACATTCCGCGTGAGAAGCGGTTGGAGATCAGCCTCACCTACATCTTCGGCATCGGGAAGACGACGGCCCAGAAGGTCATCGCCGAGCTCGATCTGAATCCCGACACGCGGGTGCGGGACCTGACCGACGAAGAGGTCAACCGCATCCGCACCTACGTGGACGCCAACCTCAAGGTCGAAGGTGACCTGCGGCGCGACATCCAGCAGGACATCAAGCGCAAGATGGAGATCGGCTGCTACCAGGGTCTCCGTCACCGCAAGGGCCTCCCGGTCCGCGGACAGCGCACGCAGACGAATGCGCGTACGCGCAAGGGCCCCAAGAAGACGGTCGCCGGCAAGAAGAAGGCGAGGAAGTAGTCAGTTGGCAAAGCCGAAGCCGGGCGGCAGGCGTCCGAGGAAGCGCGAGCGCAAGAACGTCACCTACGGCGTCGCGCACATCAAGAGCTCGTTCAACAACACGATCGTGTCGATCACCGATCAGGACGGCAACGTCCTCGCGTGGGCGTCCGCCGGCAACGTCGGCTTCAAGGGCTCACGCAAGTCGACGCCGTTCGCCGCGCAGATGGCCGCCGAGCAGTGCGCCCGCCGCGCGATGGAGCACGGAGTGCGCAAGGTCGACGTCGTGGTGAAGGGCCCGGGATCGGGTCGCGAGACCGCGATCCGTTCGCTGCAGAACGCGGGCATCGAGGTCACCGGTATCAAGGACGTCACGCCGGTGCCGCACAACGGTTGCCGTCCGCCCAAGCGACGGAGGGTCTGATCGATGGCGCGTTACACCGGTCCTGTCTGCCGGCTCTGCCGGCGCGAGCGCATGAAGCTCTACCTCAAGGGCTCCAAGTGCGACACGATGAAGTGCCCGATCGAGCGGCGTCCGTACCCGCCCGGCGAAGCCGGCCGCAACCGGCAGCGCCAGGGCTCCGAGTACTTGCTGCAGCTGCGCGAGAAGCAGAAGGCGCGTCGTATCTACGGCCTCATGGAGAAGCAGTTCAGCCGCGTCTACGAAGAGGCGAACCGTCGCCAGGGCGTGACCGGCGAGAACCTGCTCCAGTTGCTCGAGCTGCGGCTCGACAACGTGGTGTTCCGTGCCGGCTGGGGATCGAGCCGGGCGCAGTCGCGCCAGTTCGTCCGCCACGGACACGTCGCCGTCAACGGCAAGCGCGTCACGATCCCGAGCTACACCGTCCGCAAGGGCGACATCGTGACGCTTCGCGACAAGGCGAAGGCGATGATCGTCGTCCGCCACAACCTCGACACGCTCGACCGGTCGACGCCGTCGTGGCTCGAGACCGGTGAAGGTGGCCTGCAGGTCACTGTGCGAGATCTCCCCGTTCGCGCCCAGATCGACGTACCGGTGCGCGAGCAGCTCATCGTCGAGCTCTACTCCAAGTAGTCCTCCCCCTCCCCACGAGGTAGTCACAGAAATGCTGGTCATCCAACGACCGACTGTCGAAGCGATCGACGAGCAGGTGGGCAACCGTCAGCGGTTCGCCGTCAGCCCGCTCGAGCCCGGCTTCGGCCACACGCTCGGCAACTCCCTTCGTCGCACCCTGCTGTCCTCGATCCCCGGATCGGGTGTCACGCAGGTGCGCTTCGACGATGCGCTCCACGAGTTCACGACCATCAAGGGCGTGACCGAGGACGTCACCGACATCATCCTCAACCTCAAGGACCTCGTGCTGCAGGTCTACGCCGACGAGCCCGTCACGTTGCGGCTCGACGCGAAGGGCACCGGTGCGAACACCGACGTGACCGCGGCGGACATCCAGCCGCACGCCGATGTCGACATCCTCAATGCCGACCTGCACATCGCCACGCTGTCCGCGGGCGCGCGGCTCGCGATCGACATCACCGTCGCCAAGGGTCGCGGCTACGTGTCGGCGGACCGCAACAAGACCACGACGACCATCGGTGTGATCCCTGTCGACTCGATCTTCTCCCCGGTGCGCCGCGTGGCGTTCGAGGTGGAGCCCACTCGTGTCGAGCAGGACACGAACTACGACCGCCTCGTGCTCGACATCGAGACGGACGGTTCGATCACGCCTCGCGAGGCGCTCGCGTCCGCCGGCGCGACCCTGACGTCGCTCGTCGAGCTCGTGCGCGACATGAGCGACGAACCGCAGGGCCTCGAGCTCGGTGAGGTCTCGACGGTCACGGCCGGTTCCCCGGATCTCGACCTGCCGATCGAAGATCTCGACCTGTCCGAACGGCCGCGCAACTGCCTCAAGCGGGCGCAGGTCAACACGATCGGCGAGCTGCTGCTCAAGACCGACGACGATCTTCTCGCCATCACCAACTTCGGACAGAAGTCGCTCGACGAGGTGAAGCAGAAGCTCGACGAGCGCGGCCTCCAGCTCAGGATCAAAGACTGATGCCGGCTCGTCCCCGTAAGTCACGCCGCTTCGGTGGCGACGCCGCGCATCAGCGGCTCATGATGGCGAACCTCGTCGCGTCGCTGATCGCGGCCGAGGGGATCGTCACGACCGAAGCCAAGGCCAAGGCGCTGCGTCCCGTTGCCGAGAAGGTGATCACCAAGGCCAAGCGGGCCGAGGCGAACCCGGACACGAAGGTGCACCAGATCCGGTTGGTGCAGTCGTACCTCGGTGACCGGGAGATGACGGCGAAGCTGTTCGACGAGATCGGTCCGCGGTACGCGGATCGCAACGGCGGCTACACGCGCATCCTCAAGCTCGGTCCGCGCCACGGCGACAACGCGCCGATGGCTCGCATCGAGCTCGTCTAGCCCTTCATCGCCTTCACGATCGCGTCGCGGCCCGTTCGGGACGTGACCAGTCCGATGTGTGACGCGCGTACTTCCACGCTGTCCGCGTCATTGCGGAGTGGATCGTCGACTATTCGGTCGATCGGCGACCAGAGCGAGGTCCACGACACCGTCACGGGCTTCGCTAGGTCTCGTCGGAACGACGCGCAGCACGGTCCGGTCGCGCAATCGAGCGCGAGGTTGATCGGCAGGCGCCGCAACGCCGCGGTGAGCAGCGGGACGCCCCACCGTTGTGGCGGTCCAATCGATGCCGGGGTACCGACAGTGATCACCTGGCGCACCGCGTCCGGCCGGCGGGCCGCGGCGACGAGGGCGAGCTGCCCTCCGCGCGAATGACCGACGAGTGTGATCGGTTCGTCGAGACCATCGAGCGCGCTGACAACGGTCTGCGCTTCGCGCTCACCGCAGCCGACCGTGAGGCCCGTGGGTGCGATGCGAGCGTCGAGGGTGCGGGCGAGGCGCGCGAGGGTCGCTGGTGGCAGGCCGAAACCGCCGACGAGGAGGACCGGCCGTGACACGGCCGGTAGCTTTCCCGCGATGGCACCATCCGAGAAGCCCAGCGTGTTCATCACTCCCGGCGAAGCTCCGCCGAAGGACCTCATGACCGAGGACCTCGAAGTCGGAGCAGGTGATGAAGCGGTGAGCGGCAAGCCCGTCGAGGTGCACTACGTCGGCGTGTCGTGGCAGACGCGCAAGCAGTTCGACGCGTCGTGGGACCGCGGTGACACGTTCAGCTTCAACTTGGGCGCGGGACAGGTCATCAAGGGCTGGGACCAAGGCGTCACCGGCATGCGCGTCGGTGGACGGCGGCGCATCACCATCCCGCCGAACCTGGCGTACGGAAAGCAGGGTGCAGGCGGCGTGATCGGGCCGAACGAGACGCTGGTGTTCGTGGTCGACCTGCTGTCGGTCGGTTAGCGGTTGACGCTGTTCGACCCGCCGCCCGCACCGCGTCCGCAGCGGACGGTGCGGGTCAGAGCGACCGTCGCATACGACGGCACGGGTTACTCGGGTTTCGCAGTGCAAGCGGGCACGGCGAAGACGATCGGCGGCGCGCTCACCGGCGCGCTGTCGCGGGTGCTCGGTCATCCGGTCGAGCTCACATGTGCCGGCCGCACCGATTCGGGTGTCCACGCGTGGGGACAGGTGATCTCGTTCGACGCGTCCGAGGAGCGGCTCGATCTCGAGCAGGTGCAACGCTCGGTGAACAAGCAGCTTCGGCCGCAGATCGCGATTCGTTGCATCGAGGTGGCTGCGCCGGACTTCAGCGCGCGCTTCTCGGCCACAGGACGGCAGTACCGGTACACGATCCTCAACGGTCCGACGCCGTCGCCGTTCCTCGCTCGCACCGCGTGGTGGATCGAGACGCCGCTGGATCTCAACGCGATGCGACTGGCGTGCGATCCGTTGATGGGGGAGCACGACTTCAGCTCGTTCTGCCGCCGACCGGATGCCGGAGCGTCGCTGACGCGGCGAGTCGTCGACGCCCGTTGGGAAGCGAAGGAGGACGGGCGGCTCGAGTTCTGGATCGAGGCCAACGCGTTCTGCCATCAGATGGTGCGGTCGATCGTCGGCACCCTCGTCGAGGTCGGCCTGCGCAAGAAGCACGCCGGCGACGTCATGGCGATCATCCGGGCGGAGGATCGATCCGCCGCCGGTCAGCTCGCCCCGCCCCATGGCCTCTGCCTCTGGGCGGTCAGATACCGAAACTCGACGACGTAGGCATCGCTGGGCGATGCCTACGTCGTCGAGAACGGCCGGAATGGCAGGTGGAATCGGTAACCAGGTGATGTAACCTGGTTACCGATGTCGGCAACCCGCACGATCGATCACGCCGAGCTGGCCACTCGCTTCCGTTTTGCCCTGTTCCCGTTGGTGCGCCAGCTGCGGCAGCACAACGTGGATCTGACCGCGTCGCAGGCCTCGGCGCTCGCAACGATCTCCCGGCGGGGACCGATGACCGTGGGCGAGCTCGCGAAGTCCGAGCAGGTCTCGTCGCCGATGATCACCAAGATCGCGAAGGGCCTCGAAGAGGAGGGCCTCGTCACTCGCACCGTCGACCCGACGGACAAGCGCGTGACGCAGCTCGCGATCACCAAGGACGGTGAGCGCCGCCTCGAACGCAGCCGCAGTCGCAAGAACGCCTGGCTCGCCAAGCAGCTCCAGCACCTCTCGCCGAGCGAGCTCGACGCCATCGACGCGGTGATCCCCGTGCTCGAGCGCATCACCGCCCGAGGAGTCGGGGAGTGACCCGCCGTCTGAGGGTGATGACCGGCGAGACGTTCCGGTCCTTCCGCACCCGCAACTTCCGAGTGTTCTTCGTCGGTCAGGCGATCAGCCAGGCCGGAACGTGGTTACAGTTCATCGCGCAGGCGCTGCTCGTCCTGCAGCTCACCGACTCCGGCGTCGCGCTCGGCATCGTCACTGCCTGCCAGTTCCTGCCCGTGCTGTTCTTCGGTGCGTGGGCCGGTGTGCTGTCGGACCGCACCGACAAGCGCAAGCTCATGATGGTCACCCAGTCCTTCATGATGGTCTTCGCCTTCGCGATGGGGTTGCTCGTGCTGTCAGGCCACGAGACCGTCAACTGGGTGTATCTCCTGGCCGGCCTCACCGGTGTGGCCAACGCCTTCGACAACCCCGCCCGCCGCGTGATGATCACCGAGCTGGTCGACGAGCCCACGATGGGCAACGCCGTCAGCCTCAACAGCGCGCTGATCACCGGGTCCCGAGTCATCGGTCCGGCGCTCGCCGCCTGGCTCATCTCGGGCGTCGGCATCGGATGGTGCTTCATGGCCAACGGCGTCTCGTTCGTCGCCGTGCTGATCGCGCTCTCGATGATCCACACCGCCGAGCTGCACCTCAACGAGCGGGTCGCGAAGGAGAAGGGTCAGATCCGCGAGGGCTTCGTGTACGTGTGGAGAGACCCCGACTTGCGCCTCGTCATGGCGCTCATGGGCGTCGTCGCCACGCTCTCGTTCAACTGGAACGTCACGTTGCCCCTGCTCGCGGTGCACACGTTCCACGGCACGGCCAACACCTACGCGTTCATCACCACGATCTTCAGCGTCGGTTCGCTGATCGGCTCGCTGTGGGTCGCGCGCAAGCAGACGGTGCCCATGGTGTTCCTGGCCCGCACGAGCGTGGCCTTCGGCGTGGCCTCCGGCCTGATCGCGCTCGCACCCAGTCCG
>DASUCS010000098.1:0-2934 GCA_036275935.1 Acidimicrobiales bacterium | reverse complement strand
GCCGCGACGCTCTCGTCGGTCTCTTCGAGCAATCGGCGCGCGACTTCAACTCGGCTCGCTTCGACGTAGCGGCCCGGCGACGTACCGATCTCGTCCTTGAAGCACCTCGCGAAGTTGCGCTCGCTCATGCCGGCGCGGGTGGCCATCGCCGCGACCGACAAGTCCGCGTCCGGATGATCGGCGATCCATTGCTGGATGTCGCGCAGGCCGTCGCGCGCCGCGACCTGGGCGGACAGCTGCGCGCTGAACTGCGACTGGTTGCCGGGGCGGCGCAAGAAGAGCACGAGCCGTCGCGCGACGCGTAGTGCGACGTCGCGGCCGAGGTCGTCCTCGACGAGCGCCAGCGCGAGATCCATTCCGGCGGTGACGCCGGCCGACGTGTACACGTTTCCGTCGCGCACGTAGATCGGGTCGGGGTCGACCGTCACCTCGGGGTAGCGCCGGGCGAGTCCGTCGCAAACGGACCAGTGCGTCGTCGCACGGCGACCGTCGAGCAGACCGGCCTCGGCGAGAAGGAACGCGCCGGTGCACACCGACCCCACCCGACGCGACCTGGCGGCGAGGCGGCGGATCCCGTCGATCAGCCCCTGGTCGTCGACTGCGGTACGAGTCCCGTCCCCACCTGCGACCAGGAGCGTGTCGAGGCGGCCCCGCACGGCGCTGATGCGGTGGTCGACTGCCAGCGCCAAGCCGTTCGTCGCGCGCACGGTCGGTCCGTCGGTGGCGACGAGCTCGAGGGCGTAGGCGTTCTCACCGAGCTCCCGGTTGGTCGTGGAGAAGACCTCGATGGGCCCGACGGCGTCCAGGCTCTGGAGCCCGTCGAAGGCGACCACCACGATCCGGCGAGGGCGCATGGGTTGCATCGTGCGCCATGTGGACTCTGGCGGCAATGAAGAATTTCCCACAATTCCTGCCAGCGGCGAGCCACCGCCCGGTCGCGAAAAATCTGCCGGGTAATGCGTGCAGTTTTCGGCGGGGCTGTGGTTTACTGCCGATACCGAAGAAAGGAGGTGGTCCAGCTGAACGGTGAATGTTGCGGGACTTCGGAGGTGGCTGGCCGCTAGAGCGGCCGCTGGACCACCGGCGAATTCCAACCAGCCACCGCTGGCAACGACGGCCGGGAACTTGTCCCGCTCGGTACACAAACGTCAGCCAGCCTTATTCCAGCCTTTTCTGCGACCGGGGAGCCCCTGTGGGCTCCCCGGTTCGCGTCTGCGTTACGTTGCATCCGACATGGAGCGGCCAACGCGGTTCGAGCACAGCCAATGGGTAGGGGACAAGCGCAACCAGATCGCGCACGACATCGATGCGTGCACCGCTCCGGACATCATCAACGAGCTCCTCGAAGCCGAGACGTACCTCTCCTTCGGACCCGATTCGCTGCCTGAGGCGCGCAACCGCGGCTATCGCCGCTGCGATCGCTGCGAAGGGATGCGAGCGGCGCAGGACTGATCGAGATGCCTGCGGCCTATCGGTTTGCGTCGGGACCGCTGGAGCTCGTCGGCCACCTCGTCTCACCTGCGAGCCGGACGGCGTCGGGCGTCCCCGGGCTGGTCCTGGCTCATCACTTCCACACCGGTGCGGGTGGCGCCCGGGCGACCGCCGACACCTATCCGGAGTTGGCGGAACGAATCGCGACCGAGCTCGGCTGGTACGTCCTGACCTTCACGTGTCGTGGCGCCGGTGACTCCGACGGGCAGTTCTCACTCGGGGGGTGGCTGGCCGACATCGGCGCCGCGGTCGACCACCTGTGCGGCGTACCGGGAGTGTCCGGTGTCTGGATCGCAGGCTTCGGGACGGGCGCGGCCTTGTCGATCTGTGCCGGCGCTCGCGACGAGCGCGTCCAGGGCGTCGCCGTTCTCGGTGGCCCCGCGGACTTCGACGACTGGGCCGGGCAACCGCGCCGGTTGCTCGAGTACGCCCGTGAGGTCGGCTTCGTGACCGATCCACGCTTTCCCGCGTCCTTCGACGCGTGGGCGCGCGAGCTGCGTGCCATCAGGCCTGTTCAGTGCGTCACGGAGTACAGCCCGCGTTCGATGCTCGTCGTCCACGGCACCGATGACGACTCCGTTCCGGACTTCGACGCCCGCGTCATCTCCGATGCCCACGGTTCGGCGGAGATGCGGATCATCGCCGGTGCGGGACATCAGTTGCGCGACGACCCGCGCGCCATCGCGGTGCTGCTCGGCTGGCTCGACCGCGAGCGCACCGGGACCGAGCTGGCGAGCCCGACTCGACCGGTACCGTGAGTCCCGTGGCAGGTGCCGGAGGGAGTGGCCCGCGGATCGTCATCATCGGTGGCGGCAGTCGTCAGTGGGGATCGAAGCTCACGACCGACGTACTGACGACACCCTCGTTGACCGATGCGACGATCGTGCTGCACGACGTGGACGAGTCCGCACTCGAGCTGATCGCGACGTACTGCGAGCGCTTGAACCGTGAGCTCGGCACGTCGGCGACGATCGAAACGACTGCTGACCGACGCGCCGCTCTGAAGGACGCCGATTTCGTCGCAGTCACGATCACCACCGGCGGGTTCGAGTCGATGGCGCACGACCTCGCCGTTCCGGAGAAGTACGGGATCCGTCAATCGGTCGGCGACACGTGCGGGCCGGGCGGTATCAGTCGCTCGTTGCGGAACATTCCCGTGTTGCTCGACATCGCGCGCGACATGGAGACGCAGTGTCCCGACGCGTGGTTGCTGAACCTGACCAACCCGATGACGTGCCTCACGCGCGCGATCAACAAGGAGACGTCGATCAAGGCGGTGGGGTTGTGTCACGAGGTCGTCATCATGAGTTGGCTCGTGGCGATCGCGCTCGACGTTCCGGCCGACACCGTCGAGTTCTCGATCACCGGGGTGAACCACTTGCCCTGGATCACGGAGCTGACCGTCGGTGGACACGACGGCTTCGAGTTGGTTCGCCGCGCTCC
>DASUCS010000097.1:0-21920 GCA_036275935.1 Acidimicrobiales bacterium | reverse complement strand
ATCCACATCCGGGTCGTCGTCAGCTTGCGGAACTCGGAGCGGATGAGCTGCGTCACGTCGGACTCGCTGATGCGCGGGGCTGACCCCCGGTGAGCTCCAAGAAGACGTCTTCGAGATCTTCGTGCGTCGCAGTGAGCTCGGCGATCTCGACGCCGTGTGTGAATGCGAGGTGGCCGACGATGTCGGGAGTCGCGCAGTTCACCAAAAGCGCATGGTCGACGTTGTCGACCGCGTACCCGGCCTGCTCCAGGACGTCTCGAAGCAGTTCGGGCTGCGGTGTCCGCGCCCGAACAGTCGCGGCCGCGCGACCGACGAGATCACTCAGACTTCCCTCGCGAACGAGTCGGCCTTCGGAGATGATCACCACGCGATCTGCGGTGTGTTCCATCTCCGACAAGAGATGACTCGACAGCAACACGGTCTTGCCCCTGTCGTGCGCAAGGTACCGGAGCAGCTCGCGCAGCCAGTTGATGCCGGCAGGGTCGAGACCGGTCGCGGGTTCGTCGAGAACCAGGACCGCCGGATCCCCGAGGAGGGCAGCGGCCAATCCCAGACGCTGGCGCATCCCGGTCGAGAAGGTCCCGACCCGCCGCCTCGCCGCGTCCGTCAAACCGACCGTCTCCAGGACTGCATCAGCTCGGGCGTCATCGAACCCCGCCGCGCTGCAGAGCACTCGAAGGTGATTGCGCGCCGACCGTCCCGGGTGAAAGCTGGACGCGTCGAGGACCGCGCCGACCGTCGCGAGCGGCTCGCTCAGGTCGACATACCTTCGACCGCCGATCGTCGCCAGCCCCGCCGTCGGGGCGATGAGACCCAACAGGCAGCGCAGCGTGGTCGTCTTGCCTGCGCCGTTTGGTCCGAGAAACCCGCAGACCTCTCCCGGCTCCACCGTGAAGGTCAGGTCGTCGATCGCTCGCACCGGCCCGAACCGCTTGCTCAGGTTCGAAACGCTGAGCGCCCATTGCCCGAGCGAAACCTGCACGCGGTCAGCGGCCAGGGGCGCGACGACAGTGGACATCACCGTGCGATCATCCGCTCGCTGATCGCCGCGGACCAGGGCCGAAAGTAACGAGACCCCTGGCGCCTCGCGGTTCAGCTCCGTTCAGTCCACCGTTGCGGCCGTGGGCACCACGACGACGGGACACGACGCGCCCTCGGTACACCGTCGGCTGACCGATCCGAGAAACAGTCCGGCGAAGGAGCCGCGGCCACGTGAGCCGACGACCAGGAGTTCGGCCTCGCGCGAATGATCGATGAGTGCAGTCGGCGCGTCGGCGGAGATGACGACCTCGTTCACGTCCCCTCCCGTGTTACCAGCTACCTCGGTCACAACTCGGTGAAGACACTCGCGTGCCGTCGCCGCGGCGCGCTCCCGCCAACGTTCAATGGCTTCGGCGCCTTCGTCGTAGTCGATCCACGCCGGCCGGAACTCGTACGCGTGCACGGCCTCGACGGTTGCGTCGAATCCCTCGGCGTGATCGAGCGCCCAGCGCAGGGCTCGCCGTGCGCCGTCCGAGTCGTCGACGCCAACGACGATCCGTCTCGTGCTCATGATGTACCTCGGGCGTCCGCGGTCACGAGGCGATCGACATCGGCGTACGCATGCTCGTGCGATGGGAAGGATGCCGAGACCACGACTCGACGAAGTGTCGGGCCTCCTGACATGCCTCCGCGACGGACGCGCCACCCATGTAGCACCGGATCGCGAGCGCAGCAGCGGCTTCCCCGGCTGCTGGCTCCTCGGGGAGCACCTCGTGAGCCCAGCGGCGAACGGTGTCGGCGATGATGAACTCAGTTTCCATCGTGGCAACTCCCCGTCGGCTGAAGCACTCTCTCGACGATCGCGTGAGCGTCCGCGGCCCGGTAGGGCCGAAGGTCCTTGGATCGTGACGACCCGCGCCGCCACCGGCGATCGGCACGCCGAGCCGCGACCCACGGGAGCGTGCGCCTGGGACTCGAGCGCGAAGGGACCAAGGTCTCTACCGGGCTCTCGGTGAACGACCCATCGTGATGGCGAGGCATCAGAAGGAAGGAGGCGTGCGTATGCACGTGTTCAAGCGTCACCCGAAGGCAACTGAGGCCGAAGCGGCGGACACTGACCAACAGACATCGCCAACGGCGCCGCCCGAGGCTGCCGTGCCGGCTCCCGAGACCCCGCCGGCCGAGACACGAGCCGAGGCCGACGCACCAGCGGTGCTCTTCGATCAACTGCTCGAGGACTGGCTCGGTTTGTGGTCCGTACCTCGGCTCGTACCGCCCGAGCAGTGGATTCCCCTCGAACGGATCGTGGTCAAGCAGAACCAGACCGACGGAACGTTGGTCATTCGCGCCAACCTGCCCAACGTCGATCCGGAAAAGGAGATCGACCTGACTGTGTCCAACGGGGTCTTGCAGATCCACGCCGAACATCGAGACGACCGCACCAGCGAGGACGGCGGCGTCCAACGCCACGAGCTCAGCTACGAGTCCTTCACCCGGTCGCTACCTCTCCCTGCAGGCGTGACCGCCGACGATGTCCACGCGTCCTACGCCGAAGGCGTCCTCGAGGTGACCGTTCCCGCGCCCGTCGCGGACGCGAGCCGGAAGATCCCGGTCACCACGGCCTGACCGACTCGGCCGTTTTCGTCAACGGTCGCGAACGATCCTGGTCGTTCGCGCACGTCGAGCTCAGTCGACGCCGCCCGCACCCGTGCGGCAAGCCTGTAACAGGGCTTGTGGGTGGGCGATGAGGGATTCGAACCCCCGACCCCCTGCGCGTCATGCAGGTGCTCTAGCCAACTGAGCTAATCGCCCCGGGTGGGTCGCTCACGTTACCAGTGAGGCTCCGGGGGTCCGGAACAATGTGGTCCGGTGACGACGTATTCGGTCGCCGTACGGCCACATCGTTGAGGTGTCGCACAATGTGGCCCGCTGGCGACGCAATCGGTCGCCGTTCGCGCCATGTGGTCTTACGGTGATGAGCGGCCGGCAGGGAGCGGCCGGCGGGGGCGGGGGGCAAACCGAAGGACGGCCGGGTCAGAGGTTGCCGCGGCGTGCTTGTTCTCGTTCGATGGCCTCGAAGAGCGCCTTGAAGTTCCCCTCACCGAAGCCGCGGGCGCCTTCACGCTGGATGATCTCGAAGAACACGGTCGGACGATCGGTGACGTTCTCGGTGAAGACCTGGAGCAGGTACCCGTCGTGGTCACGGTCGACGAGAATGCCGAGTGACTTCAGTCGGTCCCACGGCAACGACTCACCCATCGAACCCATCCGGGCCCGGGCCTCGTCGTAGTACGTGTCGGGCACATCGAGGAAACGCACGCCACGATCCCGCAGCGCGCCCACCGACGTCACGATGTCGGACGTGCGCAGCGCGATGTGCTGCACGCCGGGAGAGCCGTAGTAGTCGAGGTACTCCTCGATCTGACTCTTGCGCCTCCCCTGCGCGGGCTCGTTGATCGGCAGCACGATGCGGTCGTGGTTCCACACCACCGTCGACATCAACGCCGAGTACTCCGTCGAGATCGCCTCGTCGCTGAAATGCACGAGCTGATCGAAGCCGAGCACCTGCTGGTAGTAGCCGACCCAGTCATCCAACGTGCCGAGCTCGACGTTGGCGACCACGTGGTCGATGCGCTCGATGCCGACACGAGGCCCGACGGGTGCAACCAATGTCGACGCTTCGAACTGCGGCGCGAACGGGCCCACGTACCGCGAGCGATCGAGGAACGTGTGCACCGTCTCGCCGTACGTCGCGATCGCGGCGTGACGGATCACACCCGCGCCCTCGTCCACGTCGTCGGTGGGCTCGCGGAACGACCGTGCGCCGCGCGACAGGGCCGACGCGTAGGCGCCGTCCACGTCGTCGACGACGAACGCGATGTCGCGGATGCCGTCACCGTGCTGGCGCACGTGCTCGGCCACCGGCGAGTCGGGGGTCAGTCCACCGGTGACCAGGAAGCGCACGTCGCCTTGCTGCAACAGGTACGAGACACGGTCACGGCGTCCGGTCTCGGGTCCGGCGTGGGCGACGGGATCGAATCCGAAGGCCGATGCGAGGAACGCCGCGAACGCCCGGGCGTTGCCCACCCACCATTCGAGATGATCGATGCCGCCGAGTTTCGGGGGTGCGGCGAGGCTCATTGGTGACTCAGTCAACGGATCGCCGTCCGATCGGTCAACAGTCCGCGCGTTGGCTGTGCACTTTGTCCACTCCCGCAGCGAACGGTTCTACGCTGCTTCGCATGTTGCCCACCAGCGTCGACGAGCTGGACGCCCGCCTCATCCTGGCCCTCAACCGCGCGCCGCGGGCCGGGATCATGGAGCTCGCTCGACAGCTGAAGGTGGCGCGCGGCACCGTGCAGGCCCGTCTCGACAAGCTGCAGGAGCGCGGCGTCATCACCGGGTTCGGACCTGACCTCGACCTGCGTGTCATGGGCTACACCGTGCTCGCCTTCGTCACGCTCGAGATCGCGCAAGGCCGCCTGGCCGACGTCACCCAACATCTCGCCGGCATCCCCGAGGTGCTCGAGGCGCACGCAGTGACCGGTCCGGGCGACCTGCATTGCCGCGTGGTCGCCCGCACCAACGAACACCTGCAAGAGGTCATCGCTCGCGTCCTCGACGTGAGCGGCATCATGCGCACGACCACGCAGATCGCGCTGGCCGAACAGCTCGGGCACCGGCTCGTGCCTCTCGTGGCGCAACTGGCCAAGTGACGACACCGCTCCCCCGCGAGCAGTTCCCGGTCACCGAGCGTTATCGCTACTTCGATCACGCCGGTGTCTCGCCGATACCGAAGGTCGCCGCCGACGCGACGCGCTGGTGGATCGACCGCACGCTCACCAAGGGCAAGGTCGACTACGACGAGCTCGAGGCGCGCCAAGCGTCAGCCCGCGCCACTGCCGCCGCGCTCATGGGTGTGCCGACGAACGACGTCGCGTTCATCAAGAACACGACGGAGGGGCTCGCCTTCGTCGCGGCGGGACTCGACTGGCACGACGGCGACCGTGTCGTCATCCCGGACCACGAGTTCCCCTCAGCGATCTATCCGTTCCTCGCACTCGAAGAACGCGGCGTGAAGGTCGATCTCGTGACACCGGTGGGCGATGCCAGGGCTCTGCCTCTGGAAGCGTTCGAGCGCGTCATCGGCTCGGGTCCGGCGCCGAAGCTCGTCGTCGTCAGTTGGGTGCAGTTCGCCCGCGGTTGGCGCACCGACATCGCCGGTCTCGCGCGACTGGCGCACGAGGCGGGTGCACTGTTCTGCGTTGATGCCATCCAGGGCGTCGGCCTGGTCCCCGCCCACTTCGAGGACTGGGGAGTCGACGTGGCGATGGCCGGGGCCCACAAGTGGATGCTGGGACCGGAGGGAATCGGCGTCGTGTACGTCGCCGAACGCATTCGCGAACGAGTGCGACCGACTGAGCCGGGATGGGCATCCATGGCGCACGACGCCGACTACGACAACCTCACCGTCGCGTGGGCTGACTCTGCCCGTCGGTACGAAGGGGGCACCGCGAACAACGCCGGAACCGCGGCGTTCGACGCGTCACTGCGGCTGATCGAGAGCACCGGCGTCGAGCGCATCTGGCGACACGTGGACGCGCTGTGCGATCGCCTCGTCGCCGCGCTCGGCAACGTCCCGCACACGACCGTGCTCTCCGATCGCAGCGCCGAAGGTCGATCGGGCATCGTCAGCATCCGCGTCGATGGCCAACCGTCCGAGCAGACCGCACACCTGCTCAACGGACAGCGTTTCGTCTGCAGTGCGCGCGGAGGCGGCGTGCGCATCGCCCCCCACGGCTACAACACGGTCGACGAGATCGACGCGCTCGTGGCCTCAGTTGCTGCGGCGGCCGATCAACAGGATCGACAACCCGAACGGAACTGACCGACGCAACGCGATCCGCCGTTCGGCCGATGACACCCGAGTCATCACGTTCGACACGAACGGACGCGTATCACCCACTTCTTCATCCGACTGCGTGATGAACCGACGTACGGGAGTACGCCTCAATATCGCGGCCGCCGGAACGAGGAACGAGTTGTAATAGGTGGTGCGCAGGACCTCGAAGCCCGCGGCCTCGACGACGGCGGTCAGCTGACCAACGCGGTAGCGACGGCGGTGGGCGGCACGCACGTCGTGCTCGCCCCACAGCCACTGATACGCGGGCACCGTCAACAACAGCACACCGCGTGACGCAAGAACTCGCCTGTACTCGCGCAGGCCGACGTAGTCGTCGTCGAGGTGCTCGACCACGTCCATGCTCGTGAGCAGACCACACACCCCGTCGACGAACGGGAGCGCCTCGGCGCGGGCCACCACGGTGCGTACGCCACCGCTCGGACCACGGCGCGCGTGTTGCAGCGCGTAGGTGCTCAGGTCGGTGCCGATCGCCGGCGCGCCTGCCGCTCTCGTGAGCATGTCGAGGTTGTCACCGGTCCCACAGCCGACATCGACGACCAATCCGGCGGGGATGTCGACGCCCGACAACGTCGACTCGACCAACGCACGGCGACCCTCGTACCACCAGTGCGTGCGCGCGTGACGCGCCATCGTGTCGAAGTACGCCGAATCGGGTTGATGATCGATCGACATCACGAGCCCGGCTTCGTCGCCACGATCAGGTGGTGCGGATGCAAGCGGCCGCGGTCGCAACGGCGCGCCTCGACCCGCAGGCCACGCTCGTGCAACCAGCCCACGAAGACCGATGGAGGGACGAACTCGACCTTCGTGCCCTCCGTGATCCGCAAGATCTTCGTCGCCAAGAACTCCTGTGCTGCCGCCCACCAGTACTTCCACCTCGGCCGAACGTCGACCTCCTTCACCACGAGTACACCACCTGCCACGAGCGCATCGGTCGCGGCCTCGAGCACTTCGAGGGCGGCACGCTCCCCCAGCAGGTAGAGCACATCGACGATCACGATGCTGTCCCACTGCCCGGACGGCCGGTAGCCCGGTGCGACCGCCTCGAAGACGACCTCGATGTCCGCCGCTTCGGCGGCCGCACGAGCGTCCTCGATCTTGTCGCCGTCGACGTCGACGCCGGTCACGTGACGATCCGCCGATGTCATCGCGAGGTACAGCGCCACCGCGCCATGACCGCAGCCGAAGTCGAGGATCGCTCCCGCGCGCGGAGTGGCCGCGGCGACCACGTCGATCGGACAGGAGCGGAGCCGCCCGGCGACGTGCAGCCGTTCGCTCCGGGCTCGACCCGCATACGCCGCCTGCACCCGACGGCCGACGGCGTCGATGCAGCTCATGGGTGGACTGGCCGCAACGCGGCGAACGACCCGAGCCGGAACCCGGCGCGATCCACGGCCTCGCGAACGCTCGCGGAGGTCAACGCGTCGAGCTCGTCGCCCCAGCGGTAACCCCACTCGTAGCGGGCGAGATCCGCGTCGCCGCGCTCGCCAGGGTGCACGCCGATCTCGGCCGTCGACGCGCCGCTCGACGCGAGTTGATCGATGACGCCGACGAGTGTCGACTCGGTGACCCCCCCGGCCTCGTCGAAACCGGCGAACGTCTCCGGCACGGCGAGCCCCGCGGCCCGGGCGCGCCTGTCCAGCCTGGCCCCGAGCAGGTTGACTGACCGTCCCTTGACGCCGCGGCCGACCGACCTCGTGATCCGCATGCCCGGCACGCCCCAGGCGGTCGCCAACCGGCAGACGAGCGCGTCGATGCGAGGCCAGAGGTGCACGTGCTGGTGCGTGTCCAGATGGGTCACGCGTCCCGCGCCGACTGCCGCGTTCACTGCGTCACTCTGCGCCGTGAACTCCCGCTCCAGGTCGTCGAGATCGATGCGGCGCAGTGCCATGCGCGGGAAGAACTGGCGCCACGACAGCGGGAAGCGACCGTGTCGGTCGACAAGTGTGGGGACCTCGCGAGCGGACAGCACGGGCGGGTCCTCGCCGACCACGGCGAGATGAACGCCGACACCCAACTCCGGTACGTCGTCCAACATCGACGCGTTACGAGCAAACGCCGGGCCCACCGCGAGCACCGAGGTCGAGGTGACGATGCCGTCGCGGTGCGCTCTGACGATCGCTCGGCACACGCCGTCGGTCAGACCGAAGTCGTCCGCGTTGACGATCAGGAGCCGCTCCGGTTCGGTCGCGGAGCTCACCGGTGACGAAGGGCGCGCTCGGGCAGGCGCTCCACGCGACGCAGCGCGGGCAACAGGCGGACGAGCTCCTTGATGATCGTGGAGATCACCGCAGGCGACGACAGCGTCGACACCCCGCGATCGCGTGGGAAGTAGTCGACCCCGAACTGGATGATGTGGAACCCGCGGCGTTGCGCTTTGGCGAGCAGCTCGACGTCGATGAACGAGCCCTCGCTCTGGAGCTCGATGTGTTGAAGGATGTCGCGCCGCAGCAGCTTGAACGCGAAGTTCACGTCGCGGATGCGCATGCCGAGCAGGATCCGGACCATCGAGTTGTAGACGTAGGAGTACACCGTCCGCTTCACCCCCTCGCCCGTCCGGTCGAGGCGGTAGGCGCTGAGGATGTCGGCCTCGTACACCCGCATGAGGCGCAAGGCCTTGTTGAGGTCGGCGAGGTCGAACGGCATGTCGGCGTCCGTGTAGAGCACGAGGTCACCCCTCGCCTCGCGCAGACCGGTGCGGACGCTGCCGCCGAGCTTGCGGTTCACCTCGTGGTGGACGACGCGCACGTGATCGTCCGAGGCGGCGAGCTCGTCGGCAATCGCTCCCGTCTTGTCGGTCGACGCGTCGTCGATGAGAAGGATCTCGTAGTCGCCGATCTGTCCCCAGGCGAGCAGATCAGTGGCGGTTTCGCGGGCCGCGTCCACCGTCCGGTGGATCATCTCCTCCTCGTTCCACATCGGGAACATGAAGGTGAGGCTGCCGAAGGTGGGCTCCATGGGCGCCTTCAACGTAGTGGCGCCCGGTCAGGAGAGGTAGAACCCCCGCCCGAAGAACGACGCCAGTACCAGCAGGCCGAGCGCGCTCGTGCCGAGCACGACCCGGCGCGGGCTCGTACGTTCGGCCAGCGCTTCACCGCCCAAGGCGAACACCGGGAACGCCGCGAGTAGGTACCGGCCGAACCCCATGAAGCTGCTGCTGCCGATCAGCGGGATGGCGAGGATCACCGTCGTGTAGACGGCGTAGCCGTAGCCGAAGCGCTTGAACACGAACGGGATGGCGATGAGGAACGCGAGGCACAGCAGCGCCTGGAGCACGAGGCGGACGCCGTAGCCCGGGCTCCCCCGGAGCACTTCGGCGAAGAACGAGTACTTGATCCACGTCTTGGGTCCGGTGCCTTGGTTCCAGCCGGGGGCGGACTGCACGGTGTTCCACGCGAGGAAGTCGCCGGTGCGGGCCCAGAGGAACACGCAGTAGGACGCGACGCCGGCGAACCCGAGCAGCACTCCGGCGTCACGGCCGCGCAGACGACTGCGATCGAGCCGCCATCCCGACCACCAGTGCCGCGGCGGGTCGTCCTCCGCGTGATCGGTGCGCACGATTGCGTTCCGGCGTTGCAGCGTGATCGCGACGAGGCCGATCACCGTGCCGACGCCGATGAGGCGCGATGCGGATGCGAACGCGCCCGCCACTCCGGCCAGCACCGGACGGTCCCGCTCGAGGAGCAACATCGCGGCCATCGTGAGCGTGATGAACAACGCATCGCCATAGCCGCTGCCGTAGAGGAACCACGCGTACGGGTAGAGCGCGACGAGCAACAGGGCCGTGCGCCGCGCCCGAGCCGACAGGTGGCGTCCGCACCACAGCCAGAACAGCAGCATCACGCCGAGTCCGCACACGATGGTCGTCAGCTCGGCTGCGAGGACCGGATCGTCGTTCACGACTCGCATCACTTCGTGAACGGTCAGCGGATAGACCGGGAAGTACGCCACGGCCGACATGTCGCCGGCCTTGAAGAGATCGACTTGGTGCCGGTCGTAGCCGTGCTCCGCGAGGTACACGTACCAGCCGGTGTCGTACTGCATCCAGCCGCCGTAGAACGCGGCGTCACTGATGTCCGGCCCCGTCCGCGGATGCTCCGGCGAGAGATGGTCGTGCGAGACCTGCACGACGACGAGGAGCACGGCGAGGACGCCCAAGAAGACGAACACCGGGAAGCGCCACGAATCGCGCCATGTGGGCGGTGCCCCGGATCGGGCGGTCGTGTCGGTGCTCGTCACGACGACGCCGTTCTCGCCCGCAAACCTGCAGCGAGGATCGCGACGCCGCCCGCGATCACGACGTACAGGCCGAGGCCGACGTCGGCGCGCACGTCGCCGGTCGGGATGCCGAACTGCCGCTCGATGTCGTTCGCCTTCGAACCCACGTTGGCCATGTGCACGAGCGCGATCACCAACGTCACGCCACCGGCGATCAGCAGGGCGACCTTGAGCCACAGGTCGCGGCGCCCCAGGACCAACCCGATCCCCGCGATCCCCGCAACGATCGCGGCGACGAGGATCGTGCGGCCGTCACCCCCTTGCCAACCCGTCTGCGCGCTACCGGGAGGACGCACGCTCGTGACGCTGATCCGCAGCCACACCTGGAACGCACCGATTCCGCCGAAGATCGCGCCGACCAGCGCCGCGTACCCCGCAGGCCGATTGTCGATCGCCTCCTTCGGCGGGCTCGGCGGTGCCGGGGCGGGCTCCGAAGGCGGTGTGACCGGCGGTGCCGTGAGCAGCGGCGACGCGTCGAGATCGACCGTCGTCGGCGGCAACGGCGCGCCGCAGCCCGCGCAGAAGGAGGCATCCACCTCGGTCACGGGTCGCTGGCAGGACGGACACACCACCACGGCCAATCCTGCCAACCTCAGTCCTCCCCGGCGAAGCCTTGGCGCACCGTGTTCTCCGTGATCGTGCGAGGGTCGACGAACTGCAGGAGGTAGTCGGGGCCACCTGCCTTCGAGCCGACGCCCGACATCCCGTACCCGCCGAAGGGTTGGCGACCCACGACCGCGCCGGTGATGGACCGGTTGATGTACACGTTCCCCGCACGCAGCTCGCGCGCGGCCCGCTCGATCCGAGCCGGAGACCGAGAGAAGATCCCCGCGGTGAGCGCGTAGTCGGTGTCGTTCGCAAGCGCGAGCGCGTGCTCGAAGTCGTGCGCCCGTACCACGGTGAGGACCGGACCGAACAGCTCGTCGCGCGCGACGCTGGCGTGAGCGGGATCGTCCACCTCGACGACGGTCGGGCCGACGAACCATCCGCTGTCCGGTACATCGTCTCGCCGGACGATGACGCGCGCCTCACGACCGGCGCGCTCGATCGCATCAAGGAGCCGCTTGTGCGCATCGTCGTCGATGACCGGGCCGACCTGCGTCGCCATCGCCCGCGGATGACCGACCACCACCTCCCGCGTGGCCGCCGCGAGTCGAGCGACGAACGACTCGTAGACACGGTCGGCGACGATCACTCGAGACGCCGCCGAGCACTTCTGGCCGGCGAACCCGAACGCCGAGCTCACGATGGCGGGCACGGCTTGATCGGGATCCACGTCCTCGTCCACGAGGATCGCGTTCTTCCCACCCATCTCCGCGACGACGCGCTTCACCATGCGCTGACCGGGTCGATGCACCGCTGCAACTTCGTTGATGTGCAGTCCGACCGCCTTCGAGCCCGTGAACACGATGGCCGCGACATCGGGGTGCTCGACCAACCGAGCGCCGACGTCCTCGCCGAAGCCCGGTAGGAACTGCACGACACCCTCCGGGACGCCCGCAGCCCGCAGCGCCTCGATCAACTGCCAGGCGACGCCGGGCGTCTGTTCCGCCGGCTTCAGGATGACCGGGTTCCCCGCAACGAGCGCACCCACCGTCATGCCGGTCGGGATGGCGAGCGGGAAGTTCCACGGCGCGATGACCGCGGTGACACCCTTGCCTTGGTACACGAGACGGTTGCGTTCGCCCGCCGGCGACTGCACGACGTCCGCGGCGAGCCCGTCGAGTCGCAGCATCTCGCGCCCGTAGTACTCGCAGAAGTCGATGGCTTCGCAGACGTCGGCGTCGGCTTGATCCCACGGCTTGCCGGCTTCGAACACTTCGAGCGCGGCGATCTCGTTGCGGCGTGCCCGCAAACGGGACGCGGTCCGGAACAGCAGCGCCGCTCGCTCACCCGCCGGCGTCGCTCGCCATTGGTCCGCGCCACGAACCGCCGCTGCGACTGCAGCGTCGGCATCGGCCGCAGTGCACGCCGCGCTGCGCGCCACCAGTCGAGCCGTGTCTCCGGGATCGACGCTGTCGATCGTCTGGTCGGTGTGCACCAACTCGCCGGCGATCACCGCGGGTACGTCGATCGTCGCCGCCGACCCCGCGGCATCGACCGCGACGGTGAAGGCCGTTCGTACCCAGGACTGCCGCCACTCGCCGACCGGCTCCGGGAGATACGGACTGGGTTCGCCGGCGTCCGTCTCGGTACGAGGCGCGAGGTGATCGAGGACGGGAAGCACGTCGACCGCCGGCGGCGTGAGCAGCTCCTCGAGATCTCGCCCCTCCGCGAACCGGTGGCGCACGAAGCTCTCGTTGCTCGTGTTCTCGAGCAGTCGGCGTACGAGGTAGGCCATCCCGGGCACGAGCTCGCCGATCGGCGCGTACACCCGCAGCCGCAGTCCGGCCCGCTTCACGGCGGACTGCATCGGCTCCGCCATGCCGTAGAGCATCTGCACTTCGAATCCCGAATCGGGGATGCCCTTGGAACGGGCGTAGGTCACCGCGTACGCGAGCGATCGGAGGTTGTGCGTGCCGAACGCGGCGCGCACCTCGCCGTGGTGATCGTGCAGGAGCCGAACGCACCGCTCGTAGTTGGCGTCGGTTTCGTCCTTGTGCTCGTACACGGGTACGGGCCAGCCCTCGGCGCGCGCGTGCACGCTCTCGGTGTCCCAGTACGCGCCCTTCACCAGTCGAACCGTCACGGGACGGGCTCGCTGGGATGACCAGGCGATCAGGTCGGCGAGATCGTCTCGGCTGTCCTTCAAGTACGCCTGCACGACGATGCCGGCTTGGACGTCGGCGAATTCCGCTTCCATGAGGAGCTCGCGGAACAGCTGCAACGTGAGCCCCTTCACGTCGTAGTGCTCCATGTCGAAGTGCACGAACGCGCCACGATCCCGAGCGATGCGCAGCAACGGCCGGATGCGCGTCTTCGCATGGTCGAGACCGATCTCTCGGGCGAGTGGCTCGTAGTGCGACGCGAGCGCGGTCGGCTTGATGCTCACGTTCACGCGCGGGATGGTGCCGAGATCGTCGCGTTCGAGGTGATCGTCCGGCGCCCAGTGCGCGCTCGCGTCGGACAGGACGTTCAGCAGCTCGGCGACACGAGCGGCGTACCGGTCGGCCTCGGGCTCGACGATCGTCTTCTCGCCGAGGAGGTCCACGGTCGCCGCCGAACCGGTGCGCCAGAGCGCATGAAGGCCGGCGACGGCATCGGAGGCGGTCTCTCCGACGATGAACTGCTCCGCCATGCGTTTGATGTTCCGACGGGCGACCCGGGCCTCGAAGGCGCGGCCGAACGGGACCTTGTCGGCCGCCTCGACACCGAGGTCGAGCACCCTCGGGATCGCGACGCCATCGAAGTACTCGGAGAGGTGTCTGGCCACGTCGGCGTTGCCATCGAGCGCGGGGAAGACATCGACGAACCGGAACAGCTGCGTCTTGAACGCCGGTCGAGACATCGCCCAGTCGAGCATGCGCTCGCTCCACCACGACATGCGGAACACCTTCGAGCGCTCCGTCGACCCCAGCTCGGCCAGCTCGCGGGCGAGCGCGGCGGCGTCGCGATCGAGCGCCGTGGTCACCACATGACCGTATCTACGAAAGGCCCAGCATCCGCGTGACCCCGTGATCCCGGCCGGCGGTGTACCCGCCGTCGACGACGATCGCCTGCCCGCTGACGAACGACGCGTCGCTCGACAGCAGGAACGCGGCCGCCGACGCGATCTCCTCGGGCTGCCCGAAGCGGCGGAGCGCGTGCTCGTGGATGATCTCGTCGCGGGGGCCTTCCATGCCGGGCCCGAAGATCATCCCGGTCATCGGCGTGTCGATGAACCCGGGGCAGATGGCGTTGGCGCGGATGCCGCTCGGGCCGTAGTCGATTGCCATGTTCTTGGTGAGGAGGACGACGCCACCCTTCGACGCGTTGTACGACGACCCGCCGGCCGTGCCCTCGACCCCCTCGACGCTGGCGATCGTGACGATCGAACCCCGCTGGCCGTCGACCTGCGGCTGTTCGAGCATGCGCGTGATGGCGTGCTTGCACACGAGGAACGTTCCGGTGAGGTTCACGCTGATGACGCGATCCCACTCGGTCACGTCGACGAGATGCACCGGACCGCCACCCGCAACGCCCGCCGCGGTCACGACGCCGTCGATCCGTCCGTTCTCCGCCACGATGTCGTCGATCAGCGACCGGACCGCGTCCTCGTCGCGCACGTCCAACCCGTCGGTGAGGTCAGCACCGACGGCGACGCCACCGTCGCGGGTGACGCGATCGACCGTGGCGCGTCCGATGCCGGACGCTGCTCCCGTCACCAGCACCACCTTGCCGTTTAGGTTTGTCATGTGCGGTTCGCTCTGTTCTACGAGATCCCGGTCCCGCGCCCGTGGGGGCCCGACAGTGAACGGGTGGCCTACCACAACACGATCGAGCAGGCCGTGGCCGGCGAGCGGTTCGGCTGGGACGCGTTCTGGACTGTCGAGCATCACTTCCTGGAGGAGTACTCGCACTGCTCGAACCCGGAGGTGCTGTACGGCGCGATCGCCGCGAAGACCGAGCGAATCCGTCTCGGGTACGGCGTGCGCCTCATGCCGAAGCCGTACAACCATCCCGTGCGCACGGCGGAATCGGTGGCGGTGCTCGACCTCATCTCCAACGGGCGCGTCGATTTCGGCACCGGCCGCTCGTCGACTCGCGCCGAGCTCGAAGGGTTCGGCGTCGACCCGCACGCGACGCGGGAGATGTGGCAAGAGGCGATCGAGCACGTCGTCGGGTGCTGGACGAACGAGGAGTACGAGTTCGAGGGGAAGTACTGGCAGCTCCCCCGCCGTCGCGTGCAGCCCAAGCCGATGCAGCAGCCACATCCGCCGCTGTGGGGTGCGACGTCCAGCGAGGATGGGCATCGTCAGATCGGCGCGTTGGGGCTCGGGCTGTGCTCGTTCGCCGTGGGCGTGCCACCCGACGAGGTGAAGAAGAAGATCGATGTGTACCGCGGCGCGGTGCAGTCGTGCACGACTCCCATCGGGAAGTACGTGCACGACGAGGCCGCCACCTTCACGATGACGGTGTGCGCACCGTCACGCGAAGAAGCGTGGGAGACGGCGCGAGAGTCCTTCGAGTGGTACCCGGTGCACGGCGCTCGTCTCATCGCGTCGGTGGCGCAGTGGATGTCGGAGACGAACCAGGATCTCGGCAACTACGCGTACGCCGGTGATCTCAAGAACGTCGACGACCAGGGGATGTTGTCGCTGCTGTCGCTCGACTACCTCGCCGAGACGGGCGCGTGCGTGCTCGGAACGCCGGACGACTGCGTCGAGATGTGCCAGCGCTACCAGGAGGCCGGCGTCGACCTGCTGCTGTGTCTCGTGAACCCGTACAAGATCGGGCACGAGGCCGTCCTGCAGACCATCGAGCTCATGGGCACCGAGGTCATCCCCAAGTTCCGCTGACCCCTTCGCAATTCCCATGCACAGGTACACACTTCCGTGTACCCCTGCATGGGATTTGCCTCAGAGGGGTGTCACGTAGGCGCCGCTGATGCCGCCGTCGACGAGGAAGGTCGACGCGGTGATGAACGAGGCGTCGTCGCTGGCGAGGAACGCGACCGCCGCGGCGATCTCCGTCGCCTCCGCGAATCTGCCCATCGGGATGTGCACGAGTCGGCGGGCGGCGCGTTCGGGATCCTTCGCGAACAGCTCCTGCAGCATCGGCGTGTTGACCGGTCCCGGGCACAACGCGTTGACGCGCACGCCCTGACGGGCGAACTGCACGCCGAGCTCACGCGACATCGACAGCACCCCACCCTTCGACGCCGTGTACGACACCTGCGACGTGGCGGCGCCCATCACCGCCACGAAGGACGCGGTGTTGATGATCGAACCGCCTCCGCGCTCGAGCATGTGCGGGATCGCGTGGCGGCAGCACAGGTACACCGACGTGAGGTTGACCTCCTGCACGCGGCGCCACACGTCCAAGGGCGTGTCGAGGATCGAGTCGTCGTCGGTCGGCGAGATGCCGGCGTTGTGGAACGAGATGTCGAGTCCACCGAACTCGCGCACGGTCTCGGTGAACATCGCCGACACCTCGTCCTCGGACGTGACGTCGACGTGGACGAACAGTCCTCCGACCTCGTCGGCCGCGGCCCGACCCGTCAGCGCATCGCTGTCCGCACACACGACACGCGCTCCATCCGCGGCCAACCGACGAGCCGTTGCGAGCCCGATGCCGCTTCCGGCGCCGGTGACGACGGCGACCTTGCCCTCGAGACGAGTCACAGTCGTTCGAACCCCCGGAACCGCTCCCAGTCGGTGACCGCCGCATCGAACGCGTCGAGCTCGACGCGGGCCATGTTGGTGTAGTGGTCGACGACCTCGTCGCCGAACGCGCCTCGTGCGATGGCGCTCGAGCTCCACAGCTCCGCCGCCTCGCGCAGCGTGGTCGGAACCGTCGCACCCTTGCGCTCGTAGGCGTTCCCGCTGAACGGCGCTTCGAGCTCGAGCTCGTGGTCGACGCCGTACAGCCCGGCGGCGATGAGTCCGGCGACCGCGAGGTACGGGTTCACGTCGCCGCCCGGCACCCGATGCTCGAACCGCAACGACGCGCCGTGACCCACGACACGGAACGCGCACGTCCGATTGTCGAGGCCCCATGCCATCGCGGTCGGAGCGAAGGACTCCGCCTGGTAGCGCTTGTACGAGTTGATGTTCGGCGCCGCGAGCAGTGTGAGCTCGCGCTGGCACGCCAGCTGGCCGGCGAGGAAGTGCTCCATCACCGGCGAGAACCCGTGCGTGCGGTCGCCCGCGAAGACGGGCGCGTCCGCTGCATCGCGCAGGCTGAAGTGCACGTGACACGAGTTGCCCTCACGCTCGTTGAACTTCGCCATGAACGTAAGGGCCATGCCCTCCTGCGCGGCGATCTCCTTCGCGCCCGCCTTGTAGATCGAATGGTTGTCGCACGTCACCAACGCGTCGTCGTACAGGAACGCGATCTCGTGCTGCCCGAGGTTGCACTCGCCCTTCGCCGACTCGCAGATCATTCCCGCCTCGGACATCGAGTTGCGGATGCGCCGCAGCAACGGCTCGATGCGGGCCGTGGCCACGAGCGAGTAGTCGGCGTTGTACTGGTTGGCCGGAACGAGCTCTCGGTAGCCCTTGCGCCAGGCGTCCTCGTACGTTTCCTCGAAGACGATCAGCTCGAGCTCCGTGCCGACGAGCGCGTTCCACCCGCGTTCCGTCAAGCGATCCAGCTGCGCGCGGAGGATCTGACGGGGCGATGCGGCGACCGGCGCGCCGTCCTCCCACTTCACATCGGCCATCACGAGCGCCGTGCCCGGATGCCACGGGATCGTCCGCAACGTCGACAGGTCGGGTTCGAGCACGAAGTCGCCGTAACCGCGCTCCCACGACGACATCGCGTAGCCCTCGACTGGCGTCATGTCGACGTCGACGGCCAAGAGGTAGTTGCAGGCCTCGGTGCCGTGCTCCAGTACGTGGTCGACGAAGAAGCGAGCGTGGAACCGCTTGCCCTGCAACCGTCCGTGCATGTCCGCGAACGCCACCAGGACGGTGTCGATGTCGTCGCCTGCGACGGCGGCGCGCAACGCGTCGACGGTGAGCAGCCCCCTGCGTTCCATCGGGCGAAAGCTACGCGAGCGCGGCGAGCATCGCGTCGGTGACGCGCTCGGGCGGCTGCGCGGCGTCGATGGTCACCAGGATCCCACGCTCTCGGTAGAAGTCGAGAAGCGGCTCGGTCTCGTCATGGAACACGCGTAGGCGCCGCTCGATCACTGTGGGATCTGCATCGTCCAGCCGACCTTCGTCTCGCGCCAGCAGTCGTTCACGGGCAACGTCGTCCGGCACCGCGAGGTACACCACGGCATCCGCGGTGACGCCGGCCGGCACCGCGAGCTCGTAGGCGCGCTCCGCTTGGGCGAGCGTGCGGGGAAACCCGTCGAGCACGTAGCCGCCTTCGGCTGCGGCCTCGATCACTTCGGCGCCTGCCATCTGCAGGACGATGTCGTCCGGGACCAGTTCGCCGCTCTGCACGTACGCCTGCGCGGCGCGCCCGAGCTCGCTCTGGTCGGCAATGTGCCGGCGCAAGAGCTCACCGGTGGACACGTGGCGCACGCCGAATCGCATCGCCAGTGCGTCGCCCTGCGTGCCCTTACCCGAACCGGGCGCGCCCAGAAGGATCAGCCGCATCACGCATCTCCGAGTGGGCGGTCGAGGGCGATCTCGCGCATCGTCGTTGCGGCGAGCACTGCCAGCTCCCCGTCCTGCAGGAAGCGGGTCATGACGAAGTGCGTCCTCCCGCGCTGCTTCTCCCGCCGGCTGTCGAGCACGAACGTCGGGCCGACGATCGGTTCGAAGTAATCGACGCGCATGCTCGTCGTCGCCAACCACTGGTGGCTGCGTGGCTCGCTGCGCTGGGCCCGCGACCGCACGGTGAACAGTGCGATGAGGTCGACGTAGGTCGGTGTGAAGCCACCGAACAACTGGCCGCGTGGGTTGCGCACGTGATCCGGGAGGTGCGCCGACACCCGTACGTACCCGTCGCCTTCCTCGAGCACGTCCCACGCCCACGCTTCGAGGAAGTCGCCTGCCGGATGGCCGCGTCCGACGAGTCGACCCGGTTCCGGCGTTGCCCACGGTCGCGCCATCGGCTCGTCTTCGCTCGTCACTCCCCTGTCCTAATAGGTTTTCGTCGTTCAAGGGGGAACAGATGGCACTCGCGCAGGACCGCACAACCACCACTGACGTCGTCGACGAGCTACGAGCGTGGCTCGAGGACAACTGGAATCCGGACCTTTCGGTCGCGGAGTGGTGGGAGCTCCTCGGCCTCTCCGGATGGGCGGCGTCCGGCCTCCCGGAGAACGCGTACGGCAAGGGCCTGGCCCGCAACGATGTCGTGCGGGTCACGGCGGAGATCACCCGCTTCGGTGCGTTGGGTCCTCCGGCCGGACTCGGGCTCATGCTCGCGGCCCCCACGATCGCGACGCACGGATCGCAAGAACAGATCGACCGCTACATCAAGGACATCGTGACGGGTCAGAAAGCGTGGTGCCAGCTCTTCAGTGAGCCGGGCGCCGGTTCTGATCTCGCCGGACTGACGACGCGTGCCGAGCGCGACGGCGACGAGTACGTCGTCAATGGTCAGAAGGTGTGGACGTCCGGCGGTCAGTACGCAGACCTCGGCATGCTGCTGGCGCGCACCAACCCGGAAGCACCGAAGCACCAGGGCATCACGTGGTTCGCCTTCGACATGCACCAGCCGGGTGTCGAGGTGCGTCCGCTGCGCGAGTTGACGGGCCGGGCGATGTTCAACGAGGTGTTCCTCTCCGACGCGCGCGTGCCCGCCGACGCCATCATCGGCGACGTCAACAACGGCTGGGCCGCCGCCAACACGACCCTCGCCCACGAACGCGCCGGTCTCGGGTCGGGTGGCGGCGGTGGCGGCTATGGCGCCGCGCTGCCCGGCACCGTGGCGGGCTTCCTCGACAAACGCGCCGGCGACTTCGCGCCGAAGGGCGGCGAGGCGCAACGCACCTCCGGCGGTGGCCAAGCGCTGCGCGGCGCCAGCGCGAAGTTGTTGATCGATCTCGCCAAGGGCAACGGTGCGATCGCCGATCCCTCGCTGCGTCAGGGCTTGATGCAGCTGTACACCCTCGGTGAGATCGGCCGTTACAACGGGCTTCGTTTGAAGGCGGTGAAGGAATCGGGCGGTGACATTCCCGGCATGCCGAACCTGTCGAAGTTGGCGATGAGCGAGATGATGCGACTGACCCGCGATCTCGGGCTGCGCATCGTCGGTCCGGCCGGGACCCTGCACGCCTACGACCCGGAGTCCAGAGCGCAGCTCGACGAGGCCACCGGCAACCCCTTCCTCGGGATGATCACCGAGATGGCGTTGTTCGCGCAGGCGCCGCCGATCTACGGGGGAACCGATCAGGTACAGCGCAACATCATCGGCGAACGAGTGCTGGGGCTTCCCAAGGAGCCGAACGACGACCGGACCCGCCCCTTCTCCGAGCTCCCGAAGAACGCCTGACCCGGCTCGCCGTCACACGACGGGTTCGAGCCTGAACGACACGAGGTCGAGCCGAACCGCACCGGTTCGGTCCGCCAGCCGTATCCGCGCCCCATCGGCGCCCGCCTCGAGCCGGATCGAGATGGTGGTGGCGGTATCGGCCCAGCGCTCGAGCAGACGGGACGCGATCACCGACCACTCCATGAGGGGCGGCACGCCGACGACCATCGTGAACGGCCAGCCGCGGGTCGCCTCCGTCTCGCTCACGCAGTCGAGATGCGCGGTCCCGGCGGCCATCGAACAGAAGACGATGCTGGCGTTGCACACACCGTTGAAGTCGCCACCACGCATGTCGACGATCGTCCACCAGACGACGTCGCGGGCGGCAGTGACGAAGGTCCCGAATCTGTGGAGGAAAGGTCCCTGCGCCCCTTCAGCGAGCTTCAGGCGAGTTGGAACGGCGGGTACTCGTCGGTGAGCAGCAAGAAGTAGGCGGAGACCCGTACGTACCAGCGCTGCACCTTGACAACTGTGTCGCGCATCCCGGCGTTCCACTCGCCCGTGAACAGCACGATGAAGAAGTTGATGAGCACGAGGATCCCGGCGTAGATGCCCAAACCGATCAGGCAGACCACGTGCGGGATCACGTAGAAGATCCGCAGCCCGACGGACAGCCGATCGCGATCGGTGAGCACGGGTTGCACGTCGAGCCGTGTCCGCGGATCCTGCCCGTCGTCGGCGATCGTCGTTGCGAACGCGAACGGCGGATACTCCTCGCGCATGAACGTGGCGAACGTGTACACGCGCTGCTCGTACCGCATCCACATCGCCTGCAGGTTCGCGAACGTGTCCGGCATGTTGCCGGTGAACAGGATCACGAACCACGAGATGACCGCGATGACCTGCGCGAGGATCCGCAACGCGTACAACACCGCGAAGTGCGGAATCGCAAGCAGCCAATTCACCAATGGCCGCCAGTTCGTGACCTTCTCGGGTGGATCGAACGTGAACGTCGCCGGATACGCCACTGCCGATGGTTCCATCGGTGCCTCCCACGCTTGGCTTGCGCGCGACTGTACGTCGCGTGCCACGGGGGTCGGCGGATGCTGCCCTCGTCAGGCGCGCCGACGCCCGTTCAGCCGGAGGTCGGCGGCGACGCCGGACAACGTGTGCGCAACAGCTCGATGACGCCGGCGCTCGGCTTGTTGGCACCGAGCCGCTTCGTCTCGAAGGTGAGGTGGCGGCCGTCGTTCACATCGAGATCGACACGAAGGGTGAGCTTGCCCTCGGTGACCACGACCTGAGCGACGTCGCCGTACGCGACCTGTGCCAGTGGATCGCCGGTGGGCTTGCCCATCATCGACGCCTTCGTGATCGAGAATCGCTGCGGACCGAGTCCGAGCCACGCGTACTGCGGGATCGCGACGTCACTCGTCTGCTTGCCCGAGCCCGTCGAGATCGCGGCACCGACCGCGCCGCCGACGCTCGTACCGATCTGCCCGGCCGTTCCTCCCGCACGGCTGATCGGGCACGCGGCCTCGATCTCCTCGTTGAGGTGCTTGCCCATCCTGTCCGCGTACTTCGAGTTCCCCACCATGCCGTCAGCGTACGCTCTCGACCCTCAGGGCTTGACGGCGTCGACGAGCATGCGGCTCGACGTCGTTTCGAACGCGCCATGACGTTCGATCAGCGTGTGCAGTGCGCGTAGCCGCTCTTCGTACGC